>NZ_JBIUZW010000003.1:0-321229 GCF_044745245.1 Herbaspirillum sp. NPDC087042
CTTGGTAAGCACCAACGCGGGAACCCTCCGAAGGAGGGCGGAGGCAGCAGCGGTCGCCTTCTTTTGCTTACTTTTCTTGGCGAGACAAGAAAAGTAAGCGGCTGCCGGGCCGCCCCCGGCGCTCCGCCCCGACCGGAGAAAGATCAGCATTAAGCCAGAGCGCACACAAGAATCCCGTGCAGACTACCCAAAATACAAAAGCAAAAGCAAAAACAAAAACGCCGCCCAGCCCAAGCCAGACGGCGTCCAAAAAACTAAAAAAACCAGATCAGTTAAAGATCACAGTCTTATGTCCATTGAGCAAGATCCGATGCTCGGTGAACCACTTGACCGCACGCGCGAGAACGACGCACTCGATATCGCGACCGATAGCGGTAAGGGTATCCGGCCC
Source organism: Herbaspirillum sp. NPDC087042 (assembly GCF_044745245.1). Lineage (NCBI taxonomy): Bacteria > Pseudomonadati > Pseudomonadota > Betaproteobacteria > Burkholderiales > Oxalobacteraceae > Herbaspirillum > Herbaspirillum sp. NPDC087042. The sequence goes on from NZ_JBIUZW010000003.1 coordinate 392, forward strand.
CATGGAATGATCCACCCGCTCCACACCCTGCTCGATGATAGGACCTTCATCCAGGTCACCGGTAACAAAGTGCGCCGTCGCCCCGATCAGCTTCACACCGCGATCATGCGCTTGGTAGTAAGGCTTGGCGCCCTTGAAGCTAGGCAGGAAGGAGTGATGGATATTGATCGCACGGCCGCGCAGGGCCTCGCACATCTCCGGCGAGAGGATCTGCATGTAACGCGCCAGCACCACCAGATCAATCTGGTTGGCATCGACGATTTCCATGATCCGCTGTTCCTGGACACGCTTGACCTCGGCAGGAGCACCGGTCGCCAGGGGCAGATGATGGAAGGGAATGTTATAGCTGGCTGCGAGCTGATAGAAGTCCGTATGGTTGGACACGATCGCCGGGATCTCCACCGGCAGCAGACCGCTCTTGTAGCGGAACAGCAAGTCATTCAGGCAATGCCCGATCTTGGACACCATCAGCATCACACGCGGCTTCTTGCCCGCATCATGCAATTGCCAGTTCATCTGCAAGGCCTCGCCCAGCAAACCGAACGCCGCGCGCAGGGCCGCGTCGGACACCGAAGCATCCTCCGACGAGAAATGCACGCGCATGAAGAAAAGCTTGGACTGGGCATCGCCAAACTGCGCCGAGTCGATGATGTTGCAGCCGTGTTCGGCCAGGAAGCCCGAGACGCGATGCACGATGCCACGCTGGTCCAGGCAGGACAAGGTAAGGATATATTCCGGGTGAGCCATGAGAATGAACTGAGATACTGAACTGTGATTCGCCAGCGTCCCGAACGACAGCACCAGCGAGGCGCTGCCATCGGCCAGCCAGGCCGGCGCAAAAGGACGAAAGGCGCTATTGTCGCACGGCCCGGCCATGCGGACAAATACACCGTCTCCTTTGCCGCGTCAGCTCAGCCAATCCAGCAATGAAGCACGCAAATCAGCGCAGGATAACAACAGAAGACAGGATCTTCCCACCTGATCACACGCGAGCCAACAGTTCATTCCACCCAGGAAACATCACCAGGCACCGCCAGGCCGGCATCCGGCCCCACGGTGCCCGGCCTGCCTCAGGCCGTCTTCTGCAGCAGGTCCTTCTGCTCGTGACCACCGCCGACCTGCAGATCGCCGGCCAGTTGACCACCTTCCTCGATGACCAGCTTGCCATAGCGGATCTTGCCGGTGACCTTGCCGCTGGAATAGATCACCAGCTTCTGGCGCACCGTCAGGTCGCCGTCGAACTCGCCACGGATCTCGGCCAGGTCGATCTCCGCCGATCCCTTGAAGGCACCGCGCTCGGCGATCTGCACCACACGGCAGTTGATGGTGGCCTGCACGCGGCCCTCCACTACCAGCGTGTCGCAATCCTCGATCTCGCCCTTGACCTTGATGTTGGGGCCGACGGTGAGCTTGCTGCCGGTCTCCTCGGCAGCCGCCGGGGCGCTGGTGGCAACGGAAGAGGGATATTGGGCCGGTTTGTTGACGCTGGTCACATTGCCACCTGTAGATGTAGAAGAGACGCTGCTGCCCGCATTGCTGAACGGGGAATTGGTCGAGCTGGTTTCGCGTTTGCCGAAGAGGGATTCTGAGCGAAGCATGGGATCTCCTGAAATTGATGATGCCTTGAGCGGGCAGATAAGCGAAAAATACGCGGATAAATGAGCGTACAAAAACGAGCGTACAAAAATGAGCGTGCAAAACGGGAAGCACGAAAACAGCGGCGCGCATGGATCGGATGGTCGCAGGCAAGCGTCCTTGCCCTGCCCTCCGAAAGACCTTCTGGGCGGGTCCAGGAGTCCAGCGGCGCGTCGCAACGTCGACAGGTTTCCATGATCTCGGACAGCGGCGACACGATGTCACCAAGCCTTGCCAGAGAAGAAACCTGTGCGGTTCGGCAGGTTGCCTTTTCGAAAGTTCACGACAATTTTGTAACAGCCCGGCACGTCCTTACAGCCGAGACCGTTGACGCAAATTATTTATATTTCAGGCGGCCTTGTAACTAAAAAAAATGTAACAGTCGAGCACGCCACATCGTCGCCATATGGCGACACATACCTTCTCCAAAAGCGCTCCGCGACTGCCTTCCAGGAGACCATGCAATTTTCCGGATGGAATTTTCTTCCCGATGAAACGAAAAAAAACTTAGTCTTTCACCCCACGTCATCGCGGCCATCATGAGCCTCGCATCGCCGCAGGATTTCACGCACCGGGCACAGCAAGTTCACGCCCTCACAGCATGTGACGCAATGTAAGCAGTGCAAGTGAATGTCATCAATGCAGCGGATCGGCGCCAGCCGATCTATCATGTCGGGCATTGCCGCTGTCCTTGCTGCGCCTGCCTTGCCCAGGAGCGCGGCAATCCACCAGCGGCGCCACGACCGTCTCCCGGAAAATCCCATGAGCCACGACCAGAAACCTACGCCGGAATCGCTGGATTCCTTCGGCACTCACCTCTTTCCCGCCCACCGGGGATCCAACGTCTCGCGCGCCCTGGCAGCACTCATCGCCGCCATCAGCTGGCTCGCCTTCGTGGCGCAGACCGATATCACCATCAACCGCCTGCTGGCACACGGCGGTGGCGTGCTCGACGGGCTGGACCGGCTGACGATGTACCTCACCAATCTCACCATCCTGATGAGCGCGCTGTGCTTTACCTCGCTGGCGCTGTCGCTGAAGACGCCGATGAGCCGCTTCTTCCGGCAACCCTCGGTGATCTCGGCGGTGGTGGCCTACCTGGCCTTCGTGGGGATCGCCTACAACCTGCTGCTGCGCCAGTTGTGGACGCCAACGGGTTTTCGCGCGCTGGTCAATGAAAGCCTGCATACGGTGGTGCCGCTGCTGGCCATCGTGTACTGGATCTTCTTCGTGCCGGTGTTCCAGGCCTCGCTGAAGAAATCGATGCTGTGGCTGGTCTATCCGCTGGGATACCTGTGCGTGACGTTATGGCGTGGGGCCTTGTCGGGCTTCTACCCCTACCCCTTCATCGACGTCAACAAGCTGGGCTATGGGCGTGTCCTGGTCAATTCCAGCTTGCTGCTGGCAGGATTCATGGTGTTGATGGCACTGCTGATGGCCGTCAACCGGTCTGGCAAACCGGTCTTGCTGCGCAAGTAGCGAGCGGGCGGCAAAGGAAGGCACGCTGGTCCCGGGACGGGGCCAGCTCTCCGGGAACAGGGTCCCGGCGATTACGTCAGCGGTTCGGTCACCGCCAGCGCGAACATGAACAACATGCAGGCACTGAAGCCCGCGGCGATGAGCACGTATTGGAAAGTTCTGATCAGCATGTTTCCCTCGACAAACAGGCCTGCCGCATATTTCCTGGCAGGCAGCCCCCCTCGGACAATCAATCGGCCTCCCTCCCCAGGAAAACCGCTCCACATCGCTCGCCAATCAGATCAACCAGCGCCGATGTAGTCGGCCAATTTTAGATGACAGTTGATCTACAGTACGTATCATAATGTTTCATTTACATGCTTTTTCATTGTCTATTGGTACAGATTCCCACGGCCTGGCTGCTTGCAGAGCTGACTAAAAAGACACATCCTTGTCACACGGTCGCGCTATGCTCCCCCCGCTTACGCGCCAACCCTCCACAACAATAGCCGACAGGAAACATCCATGAGCAAGCAAGACGACCTCGCGGGCAGCCAGCCTGCGTCCCTCGACAGCACGCCCGCCACGCCGCAGAACAACAGCCGCCGCCGCTTCCTGGGTGGCATGGCCGCGCTGGGCGCCGGTGGCGCGCTGAGCGCCTGCGCCACCGACGGCCCGGGCAATGCCGCCTACGCCAGTGGCAACCCGGCCGAGGCTGCAGCGCTGGACCGCACCCTGCGCGAGAACGTCAAGACCATCGTGGTCATCTATGCCGAGAACCGCAGCTTCAACAACCTCTTCGCCAATTTCCCCGGCCTGGAAAAGCCGCTGTCCTCGCTCAAGCCCTCGGACTACCAGCAGCGCGACCGCGACGGCAGCCTGCTCAAGCAATTGCCGCCCGCCTGGAGCGGCGTGGTCAGCCAGGAACAGAGCATCGAAGGCGTGACCTACGAGGCCGGCAAGCAATACCAGACCAACCTGCCCAACGCCCCCTATGCACTCAAGGGCCCGCAAGGCGAGGCCCTGCCGCTGGGCCTGGTCACGCGTGACCTGTGGCACGTGTTCTACCAGAACCAGATGCAGATCAATGGCGGCAAGAACGACGGTTTCGTGGCCTGGGCGGATTCGGGCGGGCTGACCATGGGTCACTACGGCGACACCCAGTACAACCTGCGCCTGTGGGATATCGCCCGCGAATTCGTGCTGTGCGACAACTTCTTCCAGGGCGCCTTCGGTGGCTCCTTCCTGAACCACCAGTACCTGATCTCGGCGGCTGTCCCGTTCTATCCGAACGTGATGAACTCGGTCTCGCGCACCCAGGTCGCCAGGACCAAGAACAACGATCCCCTGGCCACCGAACTGGAAGTGGCCGAGAACAGCCCGGCCAGCGCCCTGCAAGGCCCGCCCAAGTTCGGCCCCAGCGCGCTCACCCCGGACGGCTATGCCGTCAACACCATGGCCCCGCCCTACTGGCCGACCTGGAGCCGCGACCGCAACAATCCGGCCTATGCCGAACCCAACCAGCCCAGCGTGCTGGTGCCGCAGACCCACGAACACATCGGCGACAAGCTCAACAAGAAGGGCGTGGAATGGGCCTGGTATGCCGGCGCCTGGCAGGCCACGCTGGACGAGTTCAAGGATTCCAAGGGCATCCCCAAGATCCCCAACTTCCAGTACCACCACCAGCCCTTCAACTACTTCAAGGCCCTGGGTCCGGAAAATCCTGCCGAGCGCAACAAGCGCCTGCGTGATGGCGGCCTGGGCGACGAGTCGCGCACCAACCGCTTCCTGGCCGACGTCGAGGCCGGCCGCCTGCCGGCGGTGACCTTCTACAAGCCGCAGGGCAACCTCAACCTGCACGCCGGCTATGCCGACGTGGCCTCGGGCGACCGTCATATCGCCCACATCATCAAGAGCCTGCAAGCCAGCCCGCAGTGGCAGAACATGGTGGTGGTGGTCACGGTGGACGAGAACGGCGGCTGGTGGGACCACGTAGCGCCGCCCAAGGGCGACCGCTGGGGTCCGGGTACGCGCGTGCCGGCGCTGGTGGTCTCGCCCTTCGCCCGCAAGGGCATGGTCGATCACACCATCTACGACACCGCCTCCATCCTGCGCCTGATCACCCGCACCTTCGGCCTGGAAAAGCTGGATGGCCTCCAGCAGCGTGACAGCGCCATGATCGCGCGCGGCCAGCAACCCATGGGTGACCTGACCAACGCCCTGCAGTTCAAGGCCTGATCCGTTTCATCGCAGCATACGAAAAACGCCGTCGCGGTTGAGCCGCGACGGCGTTTTTCATGTCGGCAGCAAGGCCTGGCAGGTGCTCAGGCCAGCCAGGGCGGCGCGGTCTCGCGCAGGTTGATCTTCCTGGGGATCAGCTTGAGATCAAGGAAGGCATCGGCGATCTGCTGCTGTTCCTCCAGGATCGCGTGGGTGATCGGCAGGGTGCCATAGGTATAACGCCGCACCATCACGTCCAGTACGCTCCTGGGCAGGCCCAGGATGGTCGCCAGCTCGGCGGCATAGTCGTCGGGCCGGGACTTGGCCAGCTCATCGACCCGGCCCAGTTCATCCAGGGCGATCTTGATCAGGTCGGCGTTCTCGCGCGCATAGTCGCGCGTGGAAAAATAATAGGCGCGGTTCTTCACCACCCCGTCGGCATCGGCCAGGATGCGCGCCTTCAGGGTCTGCTGGGCCGCCGCCAGATAGGGTTCCCAGATGGCCCAGGCATCGACCGAACCACGCTCGAAGGCGGCGCGCGCATCGGCCGGGGCCAGCCACACCGGCGTCACATCGCCATAGGCCAGGCCATGTTTTTCCAGCAGCTTGACCAGGAAGTAATGCACGTTGGAGCCCTTGTTGAGGGCGATGCGCTTGCCCTTGAGCTGCGCCGGCCGACTGATCCCGGACTCTTCCCTCACCAGCACCGCCTCCACATAGGGGCGCGGCACCGTCGCCCCCACATACACCAGCGGTGTGCCGGCGGCCTGGGCAAAGATCGGCGGCGCCTCGCCGACATCGCCAAAATCGATGGACCCGGCCCCCAGGGCTTCCAGCTGCACGGGACCGGCGCTGAACTCGACCCATTTCACGGTGGCGCCCAGCGGCGCCAGGCGCTGCTCCAGCGTGCCGTGGGCGCGGATGATGCTCAGGGCACCCTTCTGGTAGCCGATGCGCAACTGCCGCGTGGCGGCCCGCGCCAGGCGCGGGGCCAGCGCCGCGCCGATCCCGGCCAGCCCCAGGCCCAGGCCGCCGGCGATCAGGCGGCGACGCCTGCTGTTCTGTTCGACGTAGTGGATGGCCTTGCTGCGTTTTTCTTCGCGCTGCGACATGCATGCTCCCTGCTGGATGGTTGAGTCTGGCGAGATTAGCCACCCTGCCCGCCGATGCGAACGAATACTTCCGCCACTGCATAGAAGAAAAGCGGATATGCCCATCGAGGCCATCGACCTGCCGTTTGCGGGGCTTCGTCAATTTATATCACGTTATGATATATTATCGCTCTCCACCTTTACCCTGGCGCCCCTCCTCCCATCACCATGAAACACAAACGCGACTACACGGCTGACCAGCGCCTGCCCTACCTGTGCGCCATCGCCCTGCCGATCGGCGTACTTTCCACCGGCGCGGCCTGGCTGCTCCTGAAGCTCATTGCGCTCTTTACCAACCTGTTCTACTTCCAGCGCCTGTCCTTTGCCGCCAGCTCGCCGGCCACGCATACGCTGGGCTGGATCGCCGCCCTGCTGCCGGTGGTGGGCGGCCTGATCGTCGGCCTGATGGCGCGCTACGGCAGCGAGAAGATCCGGGGTCACGGCATTCCCGAGGCGATCGAGGCCATCCTCTTCGGCAAGAGCCGCATGTCGGCTCAGGTCGCGCTGCTCAAGCCCCTGTCCTCGGGCATCGTGATCGGCAGCGGCGGCCCCTTTGGCGCCGAAGGGCCGATCATCATGACCGGTGGCTCGCTGGGCTCGCTGCTAGCCCAGTGGCTGCATGTCACCGCGGCCGAACGCAAGACCCTGCTGGTGGCCGGCGCCTGCGCCGGCATGACGGCCATCTTCGGCACGCCCCTGGCGGCCGTGCTGCTGGCGGTGGAACTGCTGCTGTTCGAACTGAAGCCGCGCAGCCTCCTGCCGGTGGCGCTGGCCTGCGCCGTGGCCGGCTTCCTGCGGCCGTGGCTGGTCGACGCCGGTCCGCTGTTCCCCCTGCAGGTGGCCACACCCGCGCCGGTGGCCCTGCTCTCCTGCCTGGCGGCGGGACTGGCCAGCGGCGTGCTGGCCGCCCTGCTGACGCTGGCCCTGTACCGCATCGAAGACGGCTTCCATCGCCTGCCCCTGCACTGGATGTGGTGGCCGGCACTGGGGGGCATCGCCGTCGGCCTCGGTGGCCTGTTGCAACCGCGCGCGCTGGGCGTGGGCTATGACGTGATCGGCGACCTGCTGCACCAGCACATGCTGCTCTCGGCGGCCCTGGCATTGCTGGCGGTGAAGGCCGTGATCTGGTTGCTGGCGCTGGGTTCGGGCACCTCCGGTGGCGTACTGGCGCCGCTGCTGATGATGGGTGCCGGGCTGGGCCTGCTGCTGTCGCCCTGGCTGCCGGGTGGCTCGCCGGGCCTGTGGCCGCTGGTGTGCATGGCCGGTGTACTGGGTAGCGTGCTGGGCGCACCGCTGACGGCGATCGTCTTTGCCTTCGGCCTGACCCATGCCGACCAGGCCCTGCTGCCGCTCATTGCCACCACGGCCGTGGCCTATGGCGTCAATGTGCTGGTCATGAAGCGCTCCATCATGACCGAGAAGATCGCCCGTCGTGGCCTGCACGTGCATCGTGAATATGGCGTCGATCCGCTGGAACGCCTGCATGTGGAAGAACTGATGAGCGCCGCGCCCCAGGCCCTGGAGGCCGACATGCGCGCCGATGCCGCGCTGGCCCTGTGCCGTGCCGCCAGCCATACCCACCGCTACTATCCGGTGGTCCGGCAGCGCCACCTGGTCGGGATGCTGGCCTTGCGTGGACTGGAAAGCGCGCCCCCGGAGCAGCCCTGCGCGGCGCTGGCCGAGCGGCCCTCGGACTACCTGCTGCCGCACATGAGTGCACGCACCGCCGCCGGCCTCATGGCCAGGCTGGGGGTAGCGCGCCTGCCCGTGGTCGCGGGCCCGGAACGCAGGCAGCTGGTGGGGGTGCTGTCGCTATCGGACCTGGCGCGAGCCAGCGTCCCCCATGCGGAAGAAGAATCGGTGCGCGAGAAATTGCTGGGGCGCTGACGCGCGCCTAGATCCCGCCGCTCATGCGACACATCAGGTTGTCATGCGACACCAGCACCACGTTGATGCCGGCCGTGCCATTGTCCATCCGGAATTCGCTATTGCCATTGGAAAGCGAGATGATGCGCACCGCCCGGCTGGCCTGCTCGGTCAGCACGGTCTCGGCCGCCATGTTCAGGCAGGTCAGCACGCAACCGGCGCTGGCGCTGCAATTGCGGGTGATATCGCTGGCCACCGGCGTGGGCGGCGCATTGAGTACCGTGGCCGGCGGTGCCGGCTGGGCGGGTGCGGCGACCTGCGCCTGCACGGCGCTACAGGACAGCAACAGGGTGGCAAGGGCCGCAAGAGCGGACAGGACAAGGCGCATGGATGGATCTCCTCCTCGGGACCATGGATGTTCAGGTCGGGCCGGGCCAGCGCCCGTCCCCATGCGCTATTGCATCACAAACAAAAAAAAGGCGCACTTCCTTGCGGAAGTACGCCATAAAGTAAGCCCCCCTCAGGGCTCCCGGTTACACCTGGTCGGGCGGCGACATGCATCGCCAGGCCCGAAGACATCTGTTGCTGCGGCACGCCCTGTTCGTTGTTGCCTGAACCGACTTGCCAGTGCTGCTCCGTTGAAGACACTTTACCGGCGACACCCCCGGGGCCATATCAGGAGCTTCCTGATAGGCGCCTCTTTGGACTCAGGAAATTCCTGAGTGCACAATCCCCAACACTGACCACCACCATCACGCCAACCCTGCGGGAAAATCTGGAAGAACCCTGCCAGCAAGGCTTTGCGGCAGATCAAATTTCGAATTTAGATATTCTCAATGATTGTTTGTGTAATTCTGAATTACGCGTTAAAGTTGTTTCCAGAGCAGATTCAACAGGCGGCGCCACTTTTCAGATAGAACTGGGCGCCGCGAATCTCTCTGCATTCTCCCCCGCCCTTGCATTGCCTCCCCCTCCTGCCCATTTCCACGCAGCATGTGCGCGCGTGAGCCATGCCGACGCCGTTTGCGCATTTTTGATAGCATGCGGGGCATGGATACCTCCAACACCCCCGAATTGAGCGCCCTGGCCGATACGACCGGGCTAGGCCTGTCCGCCGTGGTCGCGGGACTGCGCACCTCGCGTGAAGTGACCAACAAGATCCGCCATCGCGGCGAGATCCGTGAACTGCCCTCGCGCGAGGCCATGCAAGAGCTGCTGCAACACCTGCAGGCGGCCCTCTTCCCCACCCACTACGGCCATACCGACCTCTCCGACGAAACCATCGACTACTTTGTCGGCAGCCAGTTGAATGCCGCGCTGTGCATCCTGAAGGAGCAGACCCGCCGGGGCCTGCACTTCAGCAGCGAATTCAGCAGCCAGGCAGGAGAAGACGACGCCCTGCGCGAGCGCGCAGCGACGATCACGCGCGACTTCGCGCATCAGTTGCCGTCCATTCGGGATGTACTGGTCAGCGATATCCAGGCGGCCTATCACGGCGACCCGGCGGCTTCCAGCATGTCGGAGATCCTGTTGTGCTATCCGGGCATCACCGCCATCATCTACCACCGGCTGGCGCATGCCCTGCAACAGCTGGGCGCGCCGCTGCTGGCGCGACTCATTGCCGATATCGCCCACTCGGCCACCGGCATCGACATCCACCCGGCCGCGCAGATCGGCCCCAGCTTCTTCATCGACCACGGCACCGGCGTGGTCATTGGCGAAACCACCATCATCGGCCGCAACGTGCGCCTGTACCAGGCTGTCACGCTGGGCGCCAAGCGATTCCCGCAGGAGCCGGATGGCTCGCTGGTCAAGGGCATCCCGCGCCATCCCATCGTCGAGGACGATGTGGTGGTCTATGCCGGCGCCACCCTGCTGGGTCGCATCACCATCGGTCGCGGCTCGGTCATCGGCGGCAATGTCTGGCTCACCCACAGCGTACCGGCTGGCAGCAACGTGGCGCAGGCCGAGATGAACAGCGAGTGCAAGCAGTTCTAGGCGCCGAGCGGTAACCAGCGCTGCAGGAAGAACAGCGCCCCCAGCAGGGCCAGGCCGAAGAGGAAGATGAAGCCGATCAGTTTCCTGTCGGATGGCTGCAGGGGCTCCAGCGCGAGGTTGCCGAGCTCCTGGTAGATGTGGGGGTCGTTCATGCGTGCTCCGGATGGGTCCTGAGAGGACATCAACCGTCATGCTAGGCAAGAACCCGCGTGGCGTGAACGAAGCGATGGTCGCATCGATATCCGCTGGCCGCATATGCGCCAGCGCAACCACTTCCCCTCCCCCTTACGAACTCCGCGACACCTCGGTCCCGACAGGATGCGCCGGCTCGCGCCCGCAGGCCACGGCGGCCAGCGCCAGCGCGGAGGCCGCCAGTCCATACAACCACAGCGACGACATCACCGGCAGCAGCAGGCCCGCCATCATCGGGCCCATGCCGGCGCCGATATCACGCCAGATGGCCCGTCCTGCCAGCGCATGGACACGCTGCTCCGGCGGCGTGCGGGCCGCCACGATGGGCGCCAGCAGCGGCAGCTGCAAGGCGCGCAGCACCACGATGATGCCGGCAAAGAGCCACAGCAAGCCACCACCGAAACCCACCAGCGCCGCGCAGGTCGCCAGCGACAGGGTCACCAGCACCTTGACCGCGCCAAAGCGCTCAGCCATCCAGCCGCCCAGCGGACTGAGCACGATCTCGCCGGCATAGCGCAAGGCCATCAGCACGCCAGCCACCAGCTCGCCATCGGCACCGAAGGATTGCTTGCTCATGTAGGCCAGGCCGATGATGAACAGGCCATCCAGCGTCAAGCCCTCCAGGAAGGACCACCAGTCCAGCGCATTGGGCATCTTCCAGCGCCGCGCCAGTGGCGGCGGATAGGCATGTGCCGGCAGCCGGCGCGCGGCCAGCAGGCCCAGCACGGCTGTCATCGCCACCAGCAGGAACACCGGGCGCGGCCCCAGGTGCGCGGCCAGCAGTGCGGCCAACGGCAACCACAGCATCGGCCCGATGGCGATCACGCCACGCGAACGCCCCGAGCGGCGCGCCGCGCCCTGCGGGTTGGCCGTCGACATGGCCTGGGTCGACAGGTTCAGCCCGGCAAAGGCCATCCCCCACAATAACCGCAACGGCAGCAAGGCCCAGAAGCCGCTGGCCACCGTATAGCCCAGGGCGCAGGCGATGGCCGCCAGCACGGCCAGCAGGCAGGTGGGGCGATCGCCACGACGGGAATAGAAACTGGCCACCCAGCGATAGCCGGCAATCCGCACCAGCCGGTTGGCCGCCAGCAGCACCCCGGCCTCGGCCAGGGTCACATGGAACTGCTCGGAGTACATCGGCAACAGCAGGTACAGCACAATGTCGCAGGGCAAGGCGGCCGAGAGCGACATGGCGGCGTGGCGCGAATCCAGGTCGGCCTGGCGGAGATCGGGAGTGGTCATGGGCTTGATGATGCGCCGCGCATGGTAGCGCTGACAAACGATATTAATTCCGACCGTGCGTGATAAAATCTCACGCATGGCCGACCTCACCCTCCCGCTCAACGCCATCCGCGCCTTCCTCGCGGCCGCGCGCCATCAGAGTTTCACGCTGGCGGCACAGGAACTCAACGTCACCCATGGCGCGATCAGCCGCCAGATAAAGAATTTGGAAGATTACCTGGGCATGCCGCTCTTCGAGCGCCGCATCCGCCAGGTCCTGCTGACCGAACGCGGGCGGCAGTTCTTCGAAGAAGCCAGCCCGGCCATGGACAGCCTGGCCGGCGCGGCGCGCCGGGTCATGCGCGATGCACCGACCCGCACCGTGGTCATCAACGTACGCCCCTCCTTCGCGGTGCGCTGGCTGATTCCGCATCTCTCCGACTTCGTCGAGCGCTATCCCGGCATCGCCCCGCAGGTGGTGACCAGCACTGCGGCCGTCAGCAAGGCCGGCAGCACCTTCGACATCGCCATCCGGCGCGGCGAGACCAACTGGCCCGAGACGCTCAAGGTGCAGCGCTTCATGGAAGACGAACTGGTACTGGTGGCCTCACCTGCCCTGCTGGCATCACAACCGCTGGAAGACCTCGCCCAGATCACCCGCCACACCCTGCTGCTCTCGCGCAGCCGCCGCAATGACTGGGAAGACTGGCGCCGCCTGGCCGGACTGAAGCGCTCGCGCGGACAGGCCATGCTGCACTTCGACCACGTCCACTTCGTGTTGCAGGCGGTGGTCGATGGACTGGGGCTGGCACTCTCCCCCATTTCACTTGCCGACAACGACCTGCGCTCAGGGCGACTGGTCTGCCCCCTGCCCGCGCTGCGCCTGGAACTGGCGCCCTACTATCTCGGCATCAGTCCCCAGGCCGGCGCCGAAGCCCAGCTGTTTGCCAAATGGCTGGGCGAATACCGGGGCTCGCTGGTCCACACCGGCTAACGACGCGCACGCCACGGCGTGAGCGCATCGGCCACCCGGCGCATGAGCAGATCGAACAGATAGGCGATCACCCCGATCAGCAGGATGCCCATCACCACCACATCGGTACGCAGGAAATTGGAGGCATTGAGCACCATCTGCCCCAGCCCGGCAGTAGCCGCCACCATCTCCGCAGCCACCAGCGTAGTCCAGCCGAAGCCGATGGCAATGCGCAAGCCGGTCAGGATATCGGGCAAGGCCGCCGGCAGGATCACATGCCGCAGCAACTGCCAGGCACTGGCCCCCATGGACTGGGCGGCATGCAACTGCTCCTCCTGCACCGCCGCCACCCCGGCTCGGGTGGACACCGCAATCGGCGCAAAGCAGGCCAGGTAGATCAGCAGCCACTTGGCGACCTCATCGATACCGAACCAGATCACGATCAGCGGCAGGTAAGCCAGCGGCGGCAAGGGCCGATAGAACTCCAGCAGCGGATCGACCACACCCCGCGCCACCCGGCTGGTTCCCATGAGCAGGCCCACCGGCACCGCCGTCAGGGCCGCCAGCAGGAAGGCACCGAACACCCGCAACAGGCTCCAGCCGATATGCGTGAGCAGCGGCAAGCCCCCCTGCACGTTACCGCCCCAGGCCTGACGCGCCGCCTCCCACACCGCCGCCGGCGCCGGCAGGAACAAGGGCGGGATCCAGCCCGCCGCCGTCACGCCCCACCATAGCACCAGCAACACCAGCACCGTCACCACAGCGATCCCGCTACTGGAACCGCTACCGGGCCGGGAATGCACCCGTGCAGGAGGCAATGTCTGCGCCTCTGGCGACACCGTACCCGGTGCCGTCACGCCCGTCATGGCCGTCGTCGATGAAGAAAGCTTGCTCATATTCCCTGCCCATGGACCAGTTGCAACAGACGCTCACGCCAGGCGATGAAATCCGGCGCCGACTTTACCGCCCGCGCATCGCCGGTCTCGACATAGCGCGCCAGGAAAGGCAAGGCGAAGTCATGCTCGATACGCCCGGGCCGCGCCGACATGACGATCACGCGACTGCCCAGGAACACGGCCTCTTCGACGCTATGGGTAATGAAGAAAATGGTCTTGCGGGTTCGCGCCCAGACCTGGGCCAACAGCTCCTGCACGCTCTCGCGGGTAAAGGCATCGAGCGCCCCCATCGGCTCATCCATCAGCAGCACGCGCGGATCATTGGCCAGCGCACGCGCAATCCCCACGCGCTGCTGCATGCCCCCCGAGAGCTGGTAGACCGGCGAACGCGCCTGGCGCTCCAGCCCGACCAGTTTCAATTGCGCATGCGCCACCGCCAGCCGCTCGGCCCGGCCCAGCCCACGAAAGCGCAGACCCAAGGCGACGTTGTCCTCGACATTCAACCAGGGCATGAGGGCATGCTTCTGGAACACCACCCCGAGCCCCGGTCCCGGCCCAGACACCGGCAACCCATCCAGCAGCACCTGCCCCTGCGACGGCCCGACGAAGCCCGCCAGGCAATTGAGCAAGGTGGTCTTGCCGCACCCGGACGGCCCCAGCGCCACCACGAACTCCCCCGGCGCGATTGCCAGATCCACCCCGGACAAGGCTGGCGGCTCATCGGCACGTGCCGAAGCAAAACGCACCGACAAGCGGTGCGCCTCGATACGCCCACCGACGACGGCAGGCGCAACCAACGGAATTGCCGACTGGCTCACTGAGCCGCCTTACGCACCCAGGTCGCGTTGACCCCATTGGCATAATCGGGCAAGACATTCTGGATCGTACCCTGGCTCTTCAGGAAAGTCGCCGTCGCCGCCAGCGACCGGGCCGCCCCGCCCCCGAGCCACTCGGCAGAAGCCTGCTGCTGCAGCGTCGGAAACTCATACAGCCCCAGGCTGGCCGGCACCTCCGCCACCTCCGCCCCCGACCACTTCGCCACGGCCCGCGCCTGTGCCGAATCGGCAGACCAGGCCGCCTTGTTCTTGCGGTACTGCTCATCGGTATCGGCCAGCACCTTGACCAGTTCGCTCAGGAAAGCATCGTTATCCCTGGCAAAGGCACGCGAGACGACGATGCCGTCGAAGGTCGCCTTACCGGTCTCCCTGGCGATCTGGCCGGAAGTGGTCAGCACCGTCCCCGACTTCTTGGCCTTGGCCAGCACCGGATCCCAGACGAAGGTCGCATCGATATCACCGCGCTCCCAAGCCGCAGCGATTTCTGGCGGACGCAGGTTGACGATCTTCACCGCACGCGGATCGACCTTGGCATTCTCCAGCGCCAGCAGGGTATGGAAATGGGAAGTCGACACGAACGGCACCGCCAGGCGCTTGCCCTTGAGATCGGCCAGCGAATGGATGCCGCTACCGTTACGCACCACCAGCGCCTCGGCGTCGTTGATGTTATCGAGGATCCAGAACAACTGGATATCCAGCCCCTGCGACAGGCCCGACGCGATCGGCGCCGAGCCAGCCTCACCGATCTGCACCGAGCCCGACGCCAGCGCCCGGATGACATCGGCACCGCTGGCCAGTTTGCGATAGGTGATCTTGTAACCGGTCTTCTTCTCCAGGGCCTGGGTTTCCTGGGCATAGCGCCAAGGCACGACCATGTCCTGATAGGCGATCACGACCTCTTTTGATTGGGCATAGGCTTGCGAAGCGAGCACGAGGGAAGCGGCAAGAGCGAGGGTCTTGAGGAGCGTCTTCATGGTTTCTTGTCTTTATTGTGGATGGCGTTCCAGTATAGGAAGCGCGATTTTTGACAGAAACTAATATTTTCGTACTTGCTTATTCTTTTAGCTTAGAGACCAAGAACTTGGCTTGACTGTGGTTATTGTTCGCTGGTTTTGGGTAGTCTGCACGGAATTCTTGTGTGCGCTCTAGCTTAATGCTGATCTTTCTCCGGTCGGAACGGAGCGCCGGGGGCGGCCCGGCAGCCGCTCACTTTCTTTGGCCCGCCAAAGAAAGTAAGCAAAGAAAACGGCCCCCTAAGAGCCAGCCCTCCTTCGGAGGGTTCCCGACGGAGCGGGGTAACAAGTGGGAAAAATAGATTCGCTTCGCTCAAACTATTTTTCTTATCCACTTGTCACCCCACTCCGTCGGCTGGCCCCCAAGGGGGACCCCGGACGGCTCGCCTACGGCTTTGCCTTGGCGTTCTTCGCCTTCGATACGTCGCTGCGCGACTACTCAGTCCGAACGGACGGTAAATAATTCAGAGAAATAACATCTTCCCCCAATCGGCCGATCGAAGAAAAAACGATGCCGCAGGCGAGCCCCCGGCAAAGCCGAAGGCGAGCCGGATGTCTGTCCGCTTCTGACCCGCCGCGTCGGTGCGTACCAAGACGGATCAGGAAAATAGTTTGAGCGAAGCGAATCTATTTTCCCCATTTTTTGCAGCACCAACGCGGGGACCCTCCGAAGGAGGGCGGAGGCAGCAGCGGTCGCCTTCTTTTGCTTACTTTTCTTGGCGAGACAAGAAAAGTGAGCGGCTGCCGGGCCGCCCCCGGCGCGCTCCTTCGACCGGAGAATGGTCAGTATTAAGCTAGAGCGCAGAAAGATATTCCGTGCAGATAGCCCAAGAAGCACTAACTCAAGAGATCAGCTTGAGATACCCCTGAGCAGACAAAAATCCCTCAGGAGAAAACGCCACAACCGGCTGCAGCTTGAAGATCCACTGATCATAGGGCGCATCATTAACAGCATCAGGCGCAGCAACAAGCGCCTCGTTGACAGCCAGCACAACCCCATCAACAGGCGCATGCAAATCGGAAGCCGTCTTGTTGGACTCGACGATCCCCGACTCCTCCCCCTGCACCAGGGAACGGCCAACAGCCGGCATATCGACATAGACCAGTGGTCCCAACTGCTCCTGCCCAAAATCGGTAATACCGATGGTCAGCGAACCGTCCTCCTCCACCCGCACCCACTCATGGGTCTGGGCATAGACAAGATGATCGGGAATCAGCATCACAGTCTCCTAAAAAAAAGATGAACCTCAAGCCTCGGCCTTGGAGCCATCAGCAAACACCGGCTCGCCCAGGTTAAGCATGAGGCGATTGGCCCAGGCAAAGATGGCAACGGAGTGGATCAGATCCAGCACCTCCAGCTCGGACAGCCCCACGTCATAAAGCGCCTTGATCTGCGCCGCACTGATATCACCCGGCGTCTCGGTCAGCTCCGCCGAGAACTTGGCGATAGCCTGCTCACGCGCATCCACACCCGCACCATAAGGCGTATCGAACACCTGCCGCACGGTATCGTTACGCTTGGCCAGCTGCTCGAAACGCTGGGCATGCACCGACGCGCAATACACACAGCCATTGATGCGCGAAACCACCAGCGAACCCAGCTCACGCTCCGCACGCGACAAGCCGCCCGGCGCATACATGATGGCGTTGAAGGCCGCCGAACGCTGACGCAGGATCTCCGGCTGGTGCGCCAGGAACAGGTAATAGTCGGAGGTCTTGGCCTTGGGATGGCTTTCTTCCAGCACCTTGACCTGGTCGGCACTGGCCTGCTCCAGCTGGATCACATCCAGCCAGGCATCCCACTCCAGGGTTTCATTGGTAAAGCCATTGGCCTTGATGATGTCGCTCATGTCGACTCTCCTTACTGGGCAGCCGCAGCACGCATGGCCTTCAGGCCCGCGACCACGCGCAATTGATAGGACACGAAGGCGATCAGCTGCGACAGCGCCACCACGGCGGGTGTGCTGATGCCAGCCGCCGGCAGCTTCTCGATGGCGGCCTTGTCGCCCTCCACCGGCCGCTCGGTCAGCGCGCGGGTAAAGACCAGCATGGCGCGCAGGCGCCCCTCGGGCAACTGCTCCGGCTCGCCGCTGTCGGCCGCCGCCAGGTGCGCCGCATCGGCCGGCACCGCCTGCGCGCGCACACGATAATGCGCAGCCAGGTCGGTGGCACCGGCCAGGCGACAGGCGTACAGCGCCACCAGCAGGCGCTCGTCCAGGCCGATACCGGCCAGGGCCGGATCGAACAGGGTGTCATAGCTGCCCTGGGAAGCGACGGCGACCTTGTCACGCTGGTGACGCAGGCCATGCAAAGGGCTGCCGTCGGCCAGGCCGGACAGCTGGTCGATGACATCCTTGCTGATGTCGTAGACGGGGGTAGTCATTCAGGTCTCCTTGATGGATGGATGCTTGGCAATGGCATCGCGCAGGAAGTGCTGCGCCTGCTGCCAGGAATCGAGATCGGCACGCGCATTGGCGGCCGGCTCGCCGCCACCGGTACTCACGCGCCCCGAGACCGGGTGGGCGTAGGTCGTCTGCGTGGTCGGCACGAACGGGAACAGGATGGAATGGCCGGCATTGGCATAGTTGCGCCACACCACCGGCCAGGGATGCGCCACCTCGGCCAGCTTGTCACGCACCATGGCGCAGTACAGGCTGGAGGGCCAGGAACCGTCATCGGTGGCCGAGAGCAGCAACACCGGTGCGGCAATACGCTCCACCGGGATGCGCGCACGCGCGACCGCGTCCGCATCCTGCAAGGCGGTCAGCATGGCCAGCTCGTGACGATGCGGCGCCGGACCTTCATCGAAGGGCGCCCAGCTCGCCGTGCGGTTGCCCTGCCACTGATGCGGCAGCGGTTCGCCACGCAGCAGCCAGGTCGGCCCTTCCCGACCCACGGCCGGATCGGCGGCGTTCTGGCCACTGTGGACCAGCGCGCTGGGCACATAGGCCAGCACCGCCGACACCTTCTGCGGGAAGGTCGCGCCCAGCAGCAGGACCAGCTCGCCACCACGCGACTGCCCGCTGATGGCCACGAAGTCGTGCAGCGGCTTGACCTCAGCGCGCAGCCAGTCCAGGCCGCGCTCGAAGTATTCCAGCGGGGTGTTGGAGATATAGTCCGACAAACCCGGCGCCTTGAAGTAGGCCAGCGCAAAGGCGGCATAGCCGCGCGAGGCATACAGCGCCGCACGCGGTTCGTTGATGCCGCCACCGGAACCGTTGACGATCATCACCGCCGGATGCGGGCCTGGCGTGGCCGGCAGGAACAAGGTACCGACCAGGCCCTGCTCGCGCACCTCGCGCCGGATCACACCCTCGGCGGCCAGGCGCTGCACCAGCACCGTGCTGGCCGGGCGGCACGGTGGCAAGCCCGGCTGGTCCAGTGCGGACACGGTCAGCGTGGTCTCCAGCGGCGCCATGACATCGGCATGGAAGTTGTCGCGACGGCCGGCCTGCACCGGCTTCTGCGACCACAGCAGGCCCATGGGATCGATACCGTAGTAGTCGCCGTCGATGGCCGGGTTCATGCTCAGGTCGACATTGCCATAGGCATCGGCGATGAAGCAGGCGCTGCTCTGCCACTGCGCGCCGTGGCGCACGGTGGCCGACGATATCCGCACCGGCTCGCCCGGATGCGCGCCGCGCACCACGATGCGGCGCGGCACGTCGATCAGCTCATCGGCCGGGCTGACCTCGATGGAGAAGTTGGGCATGGCCTTACTTCTTGTCCTGGGTCACCATCATGGCGGTGGTGCGGTCGCTGCTGATGGGGGTGACCTTCAGGCCCTTCTTGGCGGCCCAGATGTTCTGGTAGTGGTACAGCGGGATCACGCCGACGTCGTCGGAGACCAGCTTGGCCGAATTGCGCAGGATGGCTTCACGCTTGGCGGCGTCGAATTCCGCGGTGGAATCGGCCAGGGCCTTGTCCACGGCAGGATTGCTGTAGTGGTTCCAGTTGGAGGCGCCGATGCCCTTCTTGGCATCGACCGTACCCAGTACGTTGACCAGCGCATAGCTGGCTTCGCCGGTGCCATTGCCCCAGGCCAGGACCGAGACGGCGAACTCGTTCTTGTTGGCACGTGCGGAGTAGGACGCCCACGGCAGCACCTCGACCTGGGTCTTGATACCGATGCGGGTCCAGAACTGGGCCACGGCCTGCAGGGTTTCAGGCGCTTGCGGGTAGCGGTCGTTGGGCACGTGGATGGTCAGCTTGAAGCCGTCCGGGAAGC
Source organism: Herbaspirillum sp. NPDC087042 (assembly GCF_044745245.1). Classification (NCBI taxonomy): domain Bacteria; kingdom Pseudomonadati; phylum Pseudomonadota; class Betaproteobacteria; order Burkholderiales; family Oxalobacteraceae; genus Herbaspirillum; species Herbaspirillum sp. NPDC087042. The sequence goes on from NZ_JBIUZW010000003.1 coordinate 20,082, forward strand.
CGGCCTCGGCCAGCAGCTTCTTGGCCTGCGTAGCGTCGAAGGGGATGTTCTTGATCTCGGGGTTGTAGCCGAAGGTATCGGCCGGCATCCACTGGTTGGCTTCGGTGGCCGCGCCCTGCAGGATGCGGTCGATCAGGGCCTTGCGGTTGATGGCCAGCGACATGGCGCGACGCACGCGCACGTCCAGCAGCGGGTTCTTCTCCAGCTGCTTGCCGTTGTTGTCGGTGATGAAGGGGCTGGGACCTTCATGGAAGCTCGGCTGGATCAGCAGCACGCGCAGGCCGTTGTACGGATAGACCTTGACGTTGGGCGACTGCTTCAGCTTGGCCAGGTCGGAGACCGAGACCTTGTCGATCACATCGACGTCACCCGAGAGCAGCGCGGCGGTGCGGGCCGGGCCGTTGTTGATGTAGCGGTAGTTGACCTTGTCCCACAGCGCCTTGCCGCCCCAGTATTCGTCGTTACGCTGCATTACCACGCGGTCGCCCGGGGTATAGGAGACGAACTTGTAGGGACCGGTACCGATCACGGCCGCGCCGCTGTTGTAGTTCTCGGTGGTGGACTTCTCGCCCACGTGCTTGCTGACGATATGCACCGACGCCAGGTTCAGCGGCAGGTCGGGGTTGGCGATGTTGGTCTTGATGACCAGGGTCAGCGGATCCTTGGCGGTGACCGACTCGACCGTACGCAGGTAACCGGCGAAGGTGGCCACGCTACCCGGCACGGCACGCGCGCGCTGGTAGGAGAAGATCACGTCCTCGGCGGTGAAGGGCTTGCCATCCTGCCACTTGACGTTGGGACGCAGCTTGAACTCCCAGGTCTTGGCATCGATGTTCTTCCAGCTCAGGGCCAGGCCCGGCACCAGCTTGTTGTAGTCGTTCTGGACCAGCAGGTCCCAGAAATGCAGGTCCACCGAACGGTCGCCGGCGTGGTTGTTCAATTGCGGATCCAGCGACGACAGCGGGTCGGCGAAGGCGATGTTGAGGTTCTGCGCGTGCGCCGCATCGGCGGCGGCAGTCAGGGCCACGCCGGTCAGGGCGATGGCCAGCAGGCGGGTCAGGAGGGTCTTCTTCATGGTCGGGTTCCTCTGTGTGGTCATGGTGGAGGCACTGCGGGATTTCCAAGTTCTTGACTGCTCGGTACTAGATCTTGATACGGTTTCTTGCGTTTGCTGTTCATCGGCCATCATTGAGATGGCAGGCACTCAGATGGCCCGGCGCGATCTCGCGCAGGACCGGCTGCTCCTCACGGCAGCGCTGCGTGGCATGCGGGCAGCGCGGGTTGAAGTGGCAACCGCTGGGTGGGTTCAGGGGACTGGGAATCTCACCCTTGATGGCGGTGAATTCCTTCCGGCGCGCCGCCATGCGCGGCACCTCGGCCAGCAGCGCCTGCGTGTAGGGATGATTGGGCTGGCCGAACAGCTCGGCCACCGGCGCACTCTCGACCACGCGGCCCAGGTACATGATGACCACGCGGTCCGAGACATGCTCCACCACGCCCAGGTCATGGCTGATGAAGAGATAGGTCAGGCCCAGTTCTTCGCGCAGGTCCATGAAGAGATTGAGGATCTGCGCCTGGATCGACACATCCAGCGCCGCTACGGCTTCATCGCAGACCAGCATCTGCGGCTGCACGGCCAGCGCGCGGGCAATGCCGATGCGCTGGCGCTGGCCGCCCGAGAACTGGTGCGGATAACGGTCGCGCAGCGCCGGATCGAGGCCGGCGCGCAGCAACTGGCGGCAGACGTAATCATCCAGGTCGCCCTCGACCTTGCCATTGACCTGCGCCGCCTCGCCCACGATCTGGTCGATGCGCAGGCGCGGGTTCAGGCTGGCATAGGGATTCTGGAAGATCATCTGCACCTGCAGGCGGGCCTCGGCCTCTTCCTTGCTGGAGAGCGTGGAACGCTCGCGACCGTTGACCAGTACCTGTCCGTCGGACGCGTCGAGCAAGCCGCAGGCCACCCGCCCCAGCGTGGACTTGCCACAGCCGGATTCACCGACCAGCCCGACCACTTCGCCGGGCAGCACTGTCAGATCGACCTTGTCGAGGGCATGGGTAACGGCCGGCGGACGGCTCCAGCCGCGCTGCTGCAGCTGGCGCTCCAGCCAGCCCTGGCGGCGCTCACCGAAGCGGCGGCTGACGGCGCGGGTTTCGATCAGGGGAATCTGGGCCTTATCCATGGGGCATGCTCGCTGGCGTACTGCTGGGGGTACTCAAAGGGGTACTGATGCTGGCCTGGGTCGGGTGATAGCAGCGCACCAGATGCGCCGGCAGCGCTTCGCTGATCTCGGGTGCACTCAGGCAGCGCTGGCTCACGCGCTCGCAGCGCGCGGCAAAGGCACAGGTCGGCGGCAGGTGCAGCAGATTGGGCGTCATGCCCGGGATCTGGCGCAGGCGCGCGCCGCGCCGGTTGTTGCTGGGCAGGCTGCCGATCAGGCCCTGGGTATAGGGATGCAGCGGCGCGTCGAGCACCGCATCGACGCGGCCCTGCTCGACGATGCGTCCGGCATACATCACCGCCACTTCATCGGCCAGGCCGGCCACCACCGACAGGTCGTGGGTGATCCAGATCAGCGCCGTGCCATGCTGGCGCGCCAGCTTCTGTACTTCGGACAGGATCTGCGCCTGGATGGTCACATCCAGTGCCGTGGTGGGTTCGTCGGCGATGATCAGGTCGGGCTTGTGCAGCATCGCGATGGCGATGGCCACGCGCTGGCGCATGCCACCCGAGAGCTGGTGCGGATAGGCCTGCAGCCGCTCCTCGGGACTGGCGATGCCCATCATGCCCAGGGTGTCGCGCGCCAGTTCGCGTGCCTGCTGGCGGCTCACCTTGCTGTGCGCGAGCACGGCATCGACCATCTGCGCCTCGATCTTCAGGACCGGGTTCAGGGTCATCATCGGGTCCTGGAAGATCATGGCGATGCGATTGCCCTGCAGCTCGCGCAAGGAAGTCTTGTCCATGCGCACCAGGTCGCGTCCCTGGAAGAGGATTTCGCCACCGACGATGCGGCCCGGCGCATCGACCATGCCCAGGATGGAAAAGCCGGTGACGCTCTTGCCCGAGCCCGATTCACCGACCAGGCCGAGGATGCGACCACGACCCACCGACAGCGAGACGTCATCCACCGCCGGCAGCACGCCATCGGGCGTGAAGAAGTGGGTGCGCAGGTTGCGTACTTCCAGCGTGAGCGCACTCATTTCTGCCACCTTGGATTGAGAATGTCGCGCAGGCGATCGCCCACCAGGTTGATGGCGACGATCACGACCAGGAGCGTGATGCCGGGATAGAAGCTGATCCAGTATTCGCCCGAGAGCATGTATTGGTAACCGTTGGAGATGAGCAGGCCCAGCGAGGGTTCGGTGATGGGCACGCCCAGGCCGAGGAAGGACAGCGTGGCTTCCAGCGTGATGGCGCGCGCCACCTGCAGGGTGCCGATGACGATCAGCGGCGGCAGGCAGTTGGGCAGGATGTGGCGCGTCATGATGCGCCAGGACGACAGGTTCAGGCCGCGTGCCGCTTCCACGTATTCCTTGCGTCGCTCCACCAGCGCCTGGCCGCGCGCGGTGCGGGCATAGTAGGCCCACTCCAGCACCACCAGCGTGGCCATCACGTTGAAGATGCCCTTGCCCACATAGGCCAGGATCAGCATCGCCACCAGGATGGAGGGAAAGGACAGCACCAGGTCGGCCAGACGCATCAGGAGCGTGTCGACCTTGCCGCCCGCATAGGCCGCCAGCAGTCCCACGAGCGTACCGATGACACCGGCGATCAGGGCCGAGCCGACGCCGATGCCCACGCTGATGCGCAAGCCATAGAGGATGGCCGAGACCAGGTCGCGGCCCTGGCCGTCGGTGCCCAGCCAGTAGGTATAGGTACCGGCGCCGTTGATGGTGCCGGGATGCAGGCGCGCGTCGAGCACGTCCAGCTGCATCAGGTCATAGGGATTCTGCGGCGTGATCCAGGGGGCGGCAATCGCGCCCACGATCAGCAGCAGCACGATCACCAGGCCCAGCATGGCCGAGCGCGAGGCCACGAAGTGGCGCACCACGCGGCGCCAGGGGGACTCGCGGCGCGGCGCCTGGAAGGCCGACAGTTCGGCCACGCGGGCACGCACCTGCTCCTGGGTCATTGGGGTCATTGGGCTCATTTCGGTCTGCGGCGTGCTCATGCCTTGGCCTCCACCCGCACGCGCGGGTCCAGTATCTTGTAGAGCACGTCGACCACCAGGTTGATGGTGACGAACATGCAGACGATCACCATCAGGTAAGCCACGATCACCGGGCGGTCGAGGGCGTTGATGCTATCGAGGATGAGCTTGCCGGCGCCGGGCCAGGCGAAGATGCTCTCGGTGACCACCGCAAAGGCGATGGTGGAGCCGAACTCCAGGCCCACCACGGTCACCAGCGGGATCAGGGTATTGCGCAACACGTACATCAGGACCACGCGGGCCGGCGAGAGGCCCTTGGCGCGGGCAAACTTGACGAAGTCCATCGGCAGCACCTCGCGCACGTTGGCGCGGGTCAGGCGGATCACCAGCGAGATCTTGAACAGCGACAGGTTGATGGCCGGCAGGATCATGTGGCGCCAGCCGTCCGCCGTCAGCCACGACCATTGCACGCCAAACAGTTCGGCGGTCTGGCCGCGCCCGCCCGAGGGCAGCCAGCCCAGCGTGACCGAGAAGGCCATGATGAGCATCAGGCCGATCCAGAAGGTCGGCAGCGAAAAGCCCAGGATGCTGGTGGTCATCACCAGGCGCGAGAATGGATGGTCGGGCTTCATGCCCGCGAACAGGCCCAGCGGCACCCCCACCAGCAGCGCCAGGAACAGCGCGGCGAACGCCAGCTCCAGCGTGGCCGGCAGGCGCTGGAAGATCAGGATGATGGCCGGGGTGTTGTAGACGAAGCTGTTACCCAGGTTGCCATGCAAGGCGCCATTCAGGAAGGACAGGTACTGGTACCAGACCGGCTGGTCCAGCCCCAGCTCCTTGATGATGCGCAGGCGATCGACCTGGTCGACATCCTGGCCGATCAGGATATCGACCGGATTGCCGATCATGTGCAGGCCGAAGAAGACGATCACCGTCATCAGCAGCACCACCATGAGCGCCTGCAGGACGCTCTTTGCAATGGCGACGGTCATGCCGGCAGCTCCCAGTCGGAGGGGGTCCACTCGTCGCCTTCCAGTTCCGGTTCGACGTAGGACTGGATGTTGTGGTAGTGATACTCCACGTCCTCGCTGTACATCAGCGAGGCGATGCCTTGCGCCAGACGGTAGGCGCCATCGCTGATGGCGGGGATGTCACCCGACACCGTGCCATGGCTGGCCGCGGCCGCATAGCAGAAGCAATGCACGCGCTCCAGGCCCGGCAAGGCGCCCGGGGTCTTCTGCTGGAACTCGAACACCGGTCCCAGGTAGGGCGAATCGGCCAGCTCCTCGTCTTCCTCGCCGACGGGCGGGGTGTAGCGGTCGCTCCAGTTGAGGACGTGCGGGGCGATGTCCTTGAATTCGGGACGGATGCTCCAGTCGATCTTGAAGCCGGTGGAGAAGAACAGGAAGTCCAGCGCCAGCGGGCCACGGTTGGTGTGCAGCAGCAGCGAACCGTCGTCCTTGACGTCCACCGATTCAATCGAAGTGCCCAGCAGGAAGCGCGCATTGGCAAAGCGCGACACGCGGCGCGTGCTGCCCGAGGGCGGCGGCACCTGCTGCACGTTGACGTAATGGCGGATGCGCCACTTCCAGGCATCCGGCAATTGCTGGTGACCGTTGACCAGGCCGGGGTTGCCCGAGCCCTTGCCCTTGTTGATGCGCGGCAGCTCCTGCCGGCGGATCAGCAGGTCGACGCGGGCCGCACCCTGTTCCAGGGCGGTGGCGGCGCTATCCATGGCCGAGGAACCACCGCCGATGACGCCCACGCGCTTGCCTTTCAGGCTGGCGTAATCGAGCACGTCGGAGGAATGCGCCCAGCGCTCGCGCGGCAGTTGCGCCGCCAGCGGCGGCAGGGATGCGCCCCCCAGGCCGTCACGGCCGGTGGCAACTACCACGCGGCGCGCCAGGACGGTGGTGTCGCCGGCAGGCGCGCGCAGGCGCAGTTCCACCACGCCATCGGCACGCGGCTGCACGGCCAGCACGCGGTGCTCGTTGCGGACATCCAGGTGCATCACGCGGCGGAACCAGCGCAGGTAATCCATCCACTGCAGGCGCGGGATCTTGTCCAGCGCCTCCCAGGCGGCCAGGCCGAACTGGGCCTCGAACCAGGCGCGGAAGGTCAGCGCCGGGAAGCCCAGCGCCGGGCCGGTCAGGGTCTTGGGCGAACGCAGGGTTTCCATGCGGGCCGTGGTGGCCCAGGGGCCTTCGAAATCCTTGGGTGACTGATCATAGATGACATTGGGGATACCCAGGTGCGTCAGGGCGACCGATGCCGCCATGCCGGCCTGGCCGCCGCCGATGATGGCCACGTCGATGACCGGCACGCCGTCGCGCTCCACCGTGGGCGTCCACGACTTGCCGGGCAGCGCCAGCCATTCCAGGTCCTGGCGCACGCGCGCCTCCAGGGCAGCCAATCCGGCCGGGCTGGCCGCGCTCGATGTTGTCGCTTGGGTGTTGTCCATATCGCCTCGTCAAAAGCATGAAAAGACGTCGCCAGCACGCTAGTGTGCCGCCGATCGTCTCGTTTCGGGTTTTTGTGATGCGGCGCCCTTCCCGGTTGACGTCGCTGTTTGGAGACTGTGCTGACATCAGTCACCTACCGTTCGACCTGAGTAGGCCCTTTCAGGGCCGTATCGAAGGCTTACCTGCGTGGCGCCTTCGATACGCGGCGATGCCGCTACTCAGGTCGAACGGTGAGTGGCGACACACAACATCTGCCCCAGCCTCTTTGTTACTTCCTGCGGTGCTACACACTACAAAATCATTTACAGCAATTCATCATGCAGGCTGGCGTCACGCTTGACGAAGCCCCGCAAGGTATTGCGCGCGGCCGTTTCCACCGCGTCGATCAGGCGTTGCGTCACACCCTCGACCGGCTTGCCGAAAGGCGTGACCACGCCGAAATAGAAAGGAATCTCCACCGCCAGCGGCTTGACCACCATCCCCTCGATGGGCATGCCATAGGCCGTGGCCGGCTCCACCAGCGCCACCCCCAGTCCGGCGCGGGCGGCCATGATGGCGTTGAAGGAGGTATTGGTATCGATGGCCACATCCAGCAGGCTGTCTTCGCCCAGCGCCGTTTCCACGCGCTGGCGCAGGCGATAGCGGTTGGACATGGTGATGACGCGCTGCCCCCGCAGGGCCGCGCGGGTCAGCTTGTCGCGCGAGGCCAGCGGATGGTCGGCGCGCACCACCGCCACGCAGGGCGCTTCGCCGATCCAGTGCAGGTCCAGTCCGCGATGGGCTACCGGCAACGAGGTCAGCCCCAGGCTGACGGTACGGTGCAGGATGGCATGCACGACCTGCTCGGCCGAGGCACTGCGCAGGTGGATGTGTTCGGGGAAAGCATGTTGCTGTTGCAAGGACAGCAACTGCAAGGCCGCCGGGGCGATGGTCGAGGCCAGCGCGGGCGTGGCCACCAGGTGCAGCGGATGGACTTCCTCGCGGGCAATCTCCTGGGCGCGCTCGCGGATGCTGCGCAGGCCCACCAGGGAGCGCTCCACTTCCTCATACAGCAGGAAAGCCTTGGCCGTGGGCGTCACGCGCGGACCATTGCGGTCGAACAGGGCATAGCCCAGCTCTCCCTCCAGGTCGCCGATGGCCTTGCTCACCGCTGGCTGCGAGCGGCCCAGGCTGCGACCGGCACCGGTCACACTGCCCAGGGTCATGACCGCCGCAAAAGCTTCCAGCTGGTTGAGGTCCATCGAAATCGCTTTCCTTGATCAAAATGCTTGCATATGTTTTTCGAATTATAAGTTTGTCTGTATTCTATTTCAGTATAATAATTTTGTATAAGCTAATGCAGGGCGTGGAGATCGACCGGGAATCGCCGCCACGCCTGGCTAGGCAGCATTACCTGCATGCAACAGTGAAAAACATATATATAAATACGTCCAAAGTCGTTTTCCATATAAGGCGACCGGCGTAATGTAATGAGATATATGCTCACCTGAGCCGCCCCACCCCAAAAAACGCATCGCCTATCTGGACACCCCTGGACTTTCCGGAAATACCGTCATGAACGCCCCTGCTCCCTGTCGCCCGCCAGCCGACCTCCGCTTCCCCATCTATCTGGACTACGGCGCCACCACGCCGGTCGATCCGCAGGTCGCCCGTGTGATGTGCGACTTCCTGACCGACAAGTTCGGCAATGCCGCCAGCAGCTCCCATCCCTTCGGCTGGGAAGCGCGGCGCGCGGTGGAGCATGCACGCGCGCAGGTGGCAGGACTGGTTGGCGCGCAGCCCGGCGAGATCGTCTGGACCTCCGGCGCCACCGAATCCAACAACCTGGCCATCAAGGGTACGGCCCATGCCCTGCGCGCCCAGGGGCGCGGCAAGCACCTGATCACCGTCGCCACCGAGCACAAGGCCGTGCTGGACACCATGAACACGCTGGAGAAAGCCGGCTTCGACGTCACCTACCTGCAGCCGGGGGCCGACGGCCTGGTCACGCTGGAACAGTTCCGCGCGGCGCTGCGTCCGGACACGCTGCTGGCCTCGGTGATGTACGTCAACAACGAGATCGGCGTGATCCAGCCCATCGCCGCACTGGGTGAGCTGTGCGCCGAACGTGGCATCGTCTTCCACGTCGATGCGGTGCAGGCCGCCGGCAAGATCGTCATCGACCTGACCCGCCTGAAGGTGGACCTGATGTCCTTCTCGGCGCACAAGGTCTACGGCCCCAAGGGCATAGGCGCGCTGTATGTACGCCACAACCCGGCCCTCACGCTGGAAGCCCAGATCGACGGCGGCGGTCACGAGAACGGCATGCGCTCGGGCACCCTGGCCACCCACCAGATCGTGGGCATGGGCGAAGCCTTTGCCCTGGCCGGGCAATTGCTGGAGGAAGAAGGCCAGCGCATCCGCGCCCTGCGCGAGCGCCTGTGGGCCGGCCTGGCCGACCTGCCGGGCGTGCAACTCAATGGCAGCGCCACAGACCGCGTGCCGCACAACCTGAACGTAAGCTTCCCGCCCACCCGCTACGGCACGCTGGCCAGCCAGTTGCTGGGCATCGCCGTCTCGGCCGGATCGGCCTGTAACTCGGCGGCGGCAGCGCCCTCCTTCGTGCTGCTGGCCATCGGCCGCTCGCCGGAGGTGGCGCGCAATGCGGTGCGCTTCTCGCTGGGGCGCGGCACCACCGAGGCCGAGATCGACTACGTGGTGGCGACCGTACGCCAGATACTGGCGCACGAGGCCATCGACGGCGCGGCTTGAGCCCCGGCTAGTCCGGCAATGACATTCCCGCCCGCTGGGCGGGTCTCATTCATTTTTCTCATAAGCTAAAAACTTTTAGTACGTTCCCCGCCTAATAACTAAAAGTTAGACTTGATCAGTCCCTTTAAAACTGATCAACGTGATTCGCATCGAGCAACTCCACAAGACCTACCATGCCGGCCAGCGCGACATCATCGCCCTGCACGACATCAACCTGGATATCGCCCAGGGAGAAGTCTTCGGCATCATCGGCCGCTCCGGCGCCGGCAAGAGCACCCTGATCCGCACCCTGAACGTGCTGGAACGTCCCGACAGCGGGCGCGTCCTCATCGACGGTGAAGACATCACCGTACTGGGCCACGACGCCCTGCTGGGCCTGCGCCAGCGCATCGGCATGGTGTTCCAGCATTTCAACCTGCTCAACGCCAAGACGGTGGCACAGAACATCGACTGGCCGCTCAAGATCACCGGCCGCTACAGTCGCGAGGAACGCGCCGCGCGCGTGGACGAGCTACTGCAACTGGTGGGACTGGAAGCCCATCGCGACCAGTATCCCTCGCAACTGTCGGGCGGCCAGAAGCAGCGCGTGGGCATCGCACGCGCCCTGGCCAATACGCCGCGCCTGCTGTTGTGCGATGAAGCCACCTCCTCGCTGGACCCCGAAACCACCCAATCCATCCTGCGCCTGCTGCTGGAAATCAACCGCAAGCTGGGCCTGACCATCGTCCTGATCACCCACGAGATGGAAGTCATCCGCACCATCTGCGACCGCGTTGCCGTGCTGGACGCCGGATCGGTGGCCGAACAGGGCCGTGTGGTGGACATCTTCCTGCGTCCGCAGCACGCCGTCACCCGCGCGCTGCTGGCCGAAAGCCATGCCTATGAGGCCGGCGACAGCTTCTACCAGCGTCGCCCCGACGGCAAGCTGGTGCGCCTGACCTATGCCGGCGAGATCGCCGCGCAACCCATCCTGTCGCAACTGACGGCGGCCACCTCGGCGCTGGCCACCATCGTGCGCGGCACCGTCTCACGCATCAAGGACACGCCCTACGGCCAGTTGCTGGTCGAGTTTTCCGGCGGTGAAGCGGCGGTCAGCCAGGTGCTGGCACGCCTGCGCGACTCCGGCATCGATCATGAGGTGCTGGCATGATCGCGCTCAACAACCTGATCGACCTGTCGCAGATCGACTGGAGCGAAGTCTGGGACGCCACCGTGGAAACCCTGGCCATGACCGGTGGCTCGCTGTTCTTCACCATCCTGCTGGGACTGCCGCTGGGCATCCTGCTGTTCCTGACCAATCGCCGCCAGTTGCTGGAGCAGCGTGGCATCTACCTGGTGCTGTCGCTGCTGGTCAATGTGCTGCGCTCGGTGCCTTTCCTGATCCTGCTGATCGTGCTGATCCCCTTCACGCTTTGGTTGGTCGGGACCTCGCTGGGCGTGACCGGCTCCATTCCGCCCCTGGTGATCGGCACCGCACCCTTCTTTGCGCGCCTGACCGAAAGTGTCCTGCGCGAGATCGACCGCGGCATCATCGAAGCCTGTACCGCCATGGGCGCAAGGCGGCGCCAGATCATCTTCGGCGCACTGCTGCCGGAGGCGCTGCCTGGCCTGCTGGCGGCGGTCACCATCACCGCCATTACCCTGATGTCGTATGCCGCGATGTCGGGCGTGATCGGTGGCGGCGGCCTGGGTGACCTGGCCATCCGCTACGGCTACCAGCGCTTCCAGACCGAAGTGATGGTGGTGACGGTGTCCATCCTGGTGGTGCTGGTGCAGTTGCTGCAATTCTTTGGCGACCGCCTGGTGCTGCGTTTTACCCGCAAGTAAATCCCCGGGTGCAGGCTGACAAGGCAGGCACCCACGCGTTAGAGAACCGACGTACAACGTCAACTTTTATTAAAAGACTGGAGAAAACCATGATCCGCAAACTGATCCCTCACCTCTTCGCCGGCGCTGCGCTGGCCTTCTCCGTGGGCGCGCACGCCGCCGACAAGCTGGTGATCGCCGCCACCCCGGTGCCGCACGCCGAGATCCTGGAACACATCAAGCCGGTCCTGGCCAAGGAAGGCATCGACCTGCAGATCAAGGTCTTCACCGACTACGTACAACCGGCCGCGCAGACCAACGAGAAGCAGGTCGATGGCAACTTCTTCCTGCACCTGCCCTACCTGGAGCAGTTCAAGAAGAGCCACAAGAACGATATCGAAGTAGCCGTCGCCAAGGTCCACGTCGAGCCCTTCGCCGCCTATTCGCAGAAGTACAAGAAGGTGGCCGACATTCCTGAGGGCGCCACCATCGCCATCCCCAATGACCCGTCCAACTCCGGTCGCGCCCTGCTGCTGCTGGCCCGCAATGGCCTCATCAAGCTCAAGGACAGCTCCAACATCTCCTCGACCCAGAAGGACATCGTCGAGAACCCGAAGAAGCTGAAGTTCCGCGCCCTGGAAGCAGCGACCCTGCCGCGCGTGCTGAACCAGGTCGACGTCGCCCTGATCAACACCAACTATGCGCTGGAAGCCAAGCTGAACCCGGTCAAGGATTCGCTGTTCATCGAGGATGCCAATTCGCCCTACGCCAACCTGCTGGTGGCGCGCGAGGATAACAAGGACAGCGCCGCCATCAAGAAACTGGCCGCTGCCCTGAACTCGCCGGACGTCAAGAAGTTCATCGAAGAGAAGTACCAGGGCGCCATCGTCCCGGCCTTCTAAGCCTTACCCGGCAATACCCCTTCCTGTCGTTCCCTGCTCCTGGCAGCGCCGCGCAAGCGGCCCGCCAGGACGCGCCTCCCCCACCGGCCCGCGCCTACTGCGCCGCCGCTTTCACCTGTTTCAAGAATGTCGGATCCACGCCGGTCAGCTGCGCGGTGCGTCCGGCCACGCGTCCATCCGCATCGAGCAGGATCAGGTCGGTGCTGTGATTGAAATCGCCATTGGACAAGGCGCGATACTGCAGGCCCAGCACGGCAGCGAGCTTGCGCGTGGTGGCCGCATCGCTGCGCGCCAGCGTCCAGTGCGCCGGGTCGAGCGTGCGCTGCTGTGCGGTGCGCTTGAGCACGGCAACCGTGTCGCGCGCCGGATCGATGGTGATGAGCAGCACGCTCAATTTCGCCCGCTCCTGCGCGCTGAGTTTGGCCTCGGTATTGCGCAGCGCCTCCACCAGCATGGGACAGACAAATTCGCACGAGGTATAGAACATGCCCACCAGCACGGGCTGGCCGCGTTTCTGCGTGAGCGTGAAGTCGCGGCCCTCCTGGTCGGTGAGTTTGGCATTGAGCTGATAGACCGAATCGCCGGGCAGCGCGGCTGCGCCACTGGCAGCAGGATGCACCTCTGGCGTGGCTGCCGTGGCAGCCGCAGCCGTGAGGGCGGCAATGGCCAGGATCATGGCGGCAAGTCTGGATGTATTCATGGTGTCTCCCTGGAAGCAAGCGGGCGTACGCAGCGAAAGCCCAGGCTGCTGGTGCTGTCGGCGGCGCCCAAGGATGAAAGCAGTGCGATGCGCATCAGCACGGCGTAGTTCTCGCGTTGCTGCAGGCTGATGGCACCGGCACCACAGAACTGCAGTTTGTCGGGGTCATCCCCCGAGCGGCTGTCGGGACTGACCAGCAAGGCATTGAAGTCGTCGACCCATTCCCAGACCAGGCCATGCAGGTCGCGCACGCCATAGGCATTGGCCTCGCCGCCCACCTCGGGCGGCGCGCTGCTGGCCGGTCGGGCATACCAGTTGAGGATGCGTGCGCGCCAGGCGGGATCGTCACGGGCGTCACGACGGCGGGCGTCGGCGGCGGCCACGTATTCCCACTCCTGCCAGGTCGGCAGCCTCGCCCCTTCGGATTCGCAATAGGCCTGTGCCGCAAACCAGCTGACGTTGACGACTGGCTGGCGGCTGGCTGGACCGCTGGCGGGGGCTAAAGGCGTGGCCCAGTCCTTGAGGTAGCCATCGTCGGCAAAGGTGCGCGGGGCCTGCCCGCGCTGCCATTGCGGATGGGCGATCACGAAACTGCGGTACTCGCCCTGCGTCACCGGTGTGACCCGCATGTCAAACCCGTTCACCGGTGCCGGCACCTGGTCGGCATCGCCGTCCAGCACACTGCGCAGGGTACCGGCCGGAATCCCCACATAAGCGGGCACCTGGGCCTGTGCCAGCGCTGCACAGGCCAGGACAGCAAGGCCGACGCCCGCCAGACCACGTGTCACGGCATGGATCACGGCACGACTCAGTGCTCTGCCGCAGCCGCTGCGCCCGGCTTGGCCGCACGCTGCTTCTTGACGTCCTCGGCCGAGACACGTCCGCCCGGGTTGCCCCATTCGTTGGCCACGTAGGTGAGGATATTGGCGATCTCGTCGTCGTTGAGCTGGTTCATCGGCGGCATGACCGAGTTGTAGGCAACGCCATTGACGCTCACCTGGCCGTTGAGCCCATGCAGCACGGTCCTGATCGCACGGCTGTAGTCGGCGGCGAAGTAATCCGACTTGGCCAGTGGCGGGAACACGCCCGGCAGGCCGGCGCCATTGGACTGGTGACACACCGAGCAGGTACCCGCGAACAATGCCTTGCCGGCCTGTACCTGGTCCTGCAGCGTGAGCTTGCCGCTGGCGGCGTTGGCGGTCGCCGTGGCCACCGCGCTCAGGTTGGGCTGGGAGCGGTCACCCAGGTAGACGGAGTCGAGTTCCTTGCCCGAATAGATGGCCTTGTTTTCGGGACCATTGACCTTGAGGATGGCCAGCGCGCCCTTGTTGAAGGCCCGGAAGATGGAGTGATCGACCAGCACGTAACTGCCCGGTACCTTGGTACGGAACTCGACGATGGCCGCACCGCCAGCGGGAATCAGTGTGGTCTGCACATTCTTCTGGGCCAGCGATCCGCCTTCGAACTGCACCTTGTCGAAAATGGCGCCGATGACGTGGAAGCTCGATACCAGGTTGGGGCCGCCATTGCCCACGAACAGACGCACCGTCTCGTTGACCTTGGCGGTGATGGCCTTGTCACCGGTGAGCGCACCTTCGGCGCCGTTGAAGAGCACATAGGTGGGCCGTTCGTCGATGGCCTTTTCCATGTCGAAGGGCTGCTGGCCCTTTTCGCGGTACTTGCCGGTGGTGTAGAAGTCGCCCTGCATGACGTAGTACTCATGGTCGACCTTGCTCAAGCCCTGCGGCGGCTCCACCAGGATCAGGCCATACATGCCGTTGGCCACGTGCATGCCCACCGGCGCGGTGGCGCAGTGATAGACGTAGATGCCTTCATTCAGGGCCTTGAAGCTGAACTGCGACTCATGACCCGGCGCGGTGAAACTCGATGCGGCGCCACCACCCGGACCGGTCACGCCATGCAGGTCGATGTTGTGCGGCATCTTGCTGCTGGGGTTGTTCTTGAGGTGGAACTCCACCGTGTCGCCCTGGCGCACGCGGATGAAGCTGCCGGGCACGGTGCCACCGAAGGTCCAGAAGGTATAGGACACGCCTTCCGAAATGGGCATCTCCTTCTCGATCACTTCGAGGTCAACGATCACCTTGGCCGGATAATTGCGATTGGTCGGCGGCGGTACTTCAGGCGGGCTGGTGAGCACGGCGCGGATGGGGGCGCCTTGCGGCGGGCCGAAGTCTCCGCTGGCCTTGTCGGGGGTTGCCTTGTTGGCGGGCAGCGTTGCCGCCGTCACTGGCAGCATGCCGGCCAGTCCCACGGCCAGCATTGCGCCGGCCAGCGTTTGCTTGATCTTCAATCTCACGACGTTCTCCTTGGTGATTGGCGTCGATGGTCAGAGCCGATAAACATTCATGCAAAATGAATCTTCATGGTAAGAACTGCCGACCGGGAGTGAGTTGATACACATCAAGCAGGATGACTCGGTGCCTCAGCATGTTGGTGTTGGCGCCGCCATGCCCAGGCGGAGCCCAGCATCGTCAGCACGAACAGGGCGATGGCCACGGCATTGAGCAGCGCGCCGAGCGAACGCAGTCCGGGATGCCCCCACGCTCCGGCACAACGTAACGGCAGCGCGCCATGCAGCAGCGCCAGCGGCGCATAGAACCAGGGACCGAACAGCACTTTCACGCGCGCGACAGCAGGCAGGATGACCGGTGCATGGCCCATGACCATGCTCATCACGAAGCCCAGAGCGAGGGCATGCAAGGCCACGTCGCGCAGTGCGATCCCTTGCTCCAGCTCCAGGGCCTGCACCATCCAGGCCAGCCCCGACAGCATCAGCCAGCCGTAGCCGCTCAACAGGCACAGCGCCATGTAGCGGCTCAAGCCGTGCGTGCGCACGGTTCGCCGCGCCACGTCGAAGGTGACAAGCCAGAGCGCCAGCATCAGCAATGCCACCCCAAAGAGCAGGCAACCATGGCGCAGGTCGAACATCGCTGTCACCAGTCCTGCCAGCAGGCACAGGAGTGCCACCATCAACAGCGGACGCGACAGCGGGTGCCGTGGCATGAGCCGCGCCATCTCCAGCCGCTCGGCAGTAATGGTCAGCACCACGAAGGCGAACCACCACAGCAGCGCAAGCCCGGCATCCTGCTGCCAGGCGTACACGCCATTGCCCACCAGCCAGGCCAGCGAACCTGCGAACATCACCACCATGTGGGCCTGGGGCTGACGCGCCAGCAGCACCACGTTGACCGCCACGAAGCACAGCGCGGCGAGCACCCCGAACGCAGCCGCCAGGGGAAAGGACAGCGGGCCTGCGACCAGCAGCAGGCAAGCCCCCTGCGCCACGCCACACAGTGGCGCCAGGTAGGCCCAGCGCTGGCGCAAGGCGACCGCACGCTCCACTGCGATGACGCTGCCCAGGAAGGATGAAAGCATCAGCGCCGCATGCAGCACGGCGGCCCGCCCGATGAACTCACTACCCGCCAGGGGGAGGCCGATGGCTCCCGCACGCAGCAGACCACCCAGCACGGCCGCCACCAGCATGCCGCCCAGCACGATGGCAACACCCAGGCGCGCAGCAGTAGCAGCAGGCGAGGACATCACCACCCCATCAGGAGACGGGCCTTGGCGCTCAGGCGGGCAGGCTCCCAGGGCGGCTCCCAGACAAGCTGGAGGTCTACCGCGTAGCCATCGGGCAGCACCCGGCGCAACTCGCTGCCGGCATCATCCAGCACGACTTCCGACATGGGACAGGCCGGGCTGGTCATGGTCAGCCTGACCCGCACGACACCGTCGGCGATATCGATGCCATAGACCAGGCCCACATCGACGATGGACAGGGACAGTTCGGGATCGACCACGCGCGCCAGCGCCGCCCGTACCGGCCCTTCCAGTTCAGCCGGGCCGCGATAGGGAAATGGACAGGAATCTGCTTGCGTGGCATCCATGATGAAAAAGAAAAAGTAAGGCCGTCGCCCGCCCTCAGGCCGCGCGCTCCGGCCGCAGTTGCAGGATCTGGGCGAGCACGGTGCGGTTGCGCACCAGGTCGGCCAGGGTGTATTCGTCGAGCACCGCGTAGAAAGCCTCTGCCGCCTTCCTGAGCACGGCCTTGAGGCGGCAGGCATCGGTGATCACGCAGGTGTCGGCTTGCGTACCGAAGCATTCGGCGGGAACGGCCGGACCTTCGGTGGCCCGCACCACCTGGCCAATGCCGATCTCGACCGGTGGCATGCCCAGGCTCATCCCGCCGCCCTTGCCCCGGACCGTCATCAGCCAGCCCTGCTGGGCCAGGAAATGCACCACCTTCATCAGATGGCTTTCAGAGATATCGAAGATCCTGGCGATCTCGGCGATGGTGGCGCGCCGCTCGGGCTGCGCCGCCAGGTAGATCAGCACGCGCAGGCTGTAGTCGGTGAAGCTGGTCAGTTTCATGGCAATGCTCCAGGCAGGATGCTCAACGACGGGCGGCGGATGCCGGGGCCGCGCCCTTGATGCCCTGGCGCTTGTGACGACGCAGCAGGCCGATGGCGTAGCACGCCAGCATCAGCGAACCCGCGGCGAAGACGATGTCACCCGGCACGCGCAGCCACACCAGCGTTTCCATGACCTTCGAATGGACGATCTCGGGGGAGCGCGCAAACCACATGCCGCGGTCGATACTGGCCCAGGCCTGGTAGATGCCGGCCGGCAGCAGGGACATGAATACCATCATCGCCAGGCCGATGTTCATCCCCCAGTAGGCGGGCCTGAGCAAGCCATCGGCATGCAGGTCGCGGGCATAGAGGCCGCGCAGGCAGAACAGCATGAGCCCGATGCCCAGCATGCCGTAGACCCCGAACAGCGCCGCATGGCCGTGCGCCGGTGTCATGTTCAGACCCTGCACGTAGTACAGCGAGGCCGGCGGATTGATGGCAAAGCCCAGCACGCCCGCGCCCACCGTGTTCCAGAAGCCGACGGCCACGAAGCACAGGATCGGCCACCTGTAGGCCTGCATCCAGGGCGCGGCCTGGGCGCGGCGATAGGTCTGCAGGGCCTCCAGGCCGATCATGGCCAGCGGCACCACTTCCAGGGCGGAGAACACGGCCCCCACGGCGATGACCGAAGTCGGCGTGCCGGTGAAGTACAGGTGATGCAGGGTGCCCAGGATGCCGCCGAAGAGGAAGACGATGGTCTCGGCCACGATGGCACGGTTGGCCGTGACGGTACGCACCAGGCCCAGGCGGGTGAAGATCAGCGCCACCACGGCGGTCGCAAACACTTCGAAGAAACCTTCCACCCACAGGTGGACCAGCCACCAGCGCCAGTATTCGATCATCGAGTAATGGGTGTGCTGGCCCCACATCAGCGAGCTGGCATAGAAGCCGCCGATGCAGGTCGCCGACAGGAACACCATGGCGATCAGGCCACGGCTCTCCGAGGGCGTCCTGAGGGCGGGCCAGAGGGCGCGTCCCAGCAGGAGCAGCCAGAACAGCAGGCCCACGAACAGCAGGATCTGCCAGACGCGTCCCATGCTGGTGTATTCAAGACCCTGGTTGCCGATCCAGAAGCTGAAGTTGGCGCCGGCGTGCTCCAGACTGCCGTACCAGCCCGTGGCGGTTGAACCCACCACGATGGCGATCAAGGCCCAGAACAGCACATCCACCCCCAGTTTCTGGAAACGCGGCTCGCGGCCCGACAGCAAGGGCGCGATATACAGCCCCGTGGCCAGCCAGGCCGTGGCGATCCAGAAGATGCCCACCTGCGTGTGGACGGTACGGCTCACCACGTAGGGCAGCCACTGCGCCAGCGGAATACCGAAGAAGCCCTCGCCCTCGACCGCATAGTGGGCAGTGATGGCCCCCATGCCGACCTGCAGCAGGAGCAGGCCGATCACGGCAAAGAAATACTTGCGCGTGGCCTTCATGGACGGCGTCGCCACGGCATCGAGGAAGGGATCGGCCTTCAGCGGCGTGAGCGCGTCCTCGTGCTTCTGGCCGCCATGGAACCACACCATGGCCGCGATGCCGGCGATCAGCAGCACGATACTGGCCATGGACCACATGGCGGCTGGCACGCCCATCTCGTTGCCCACCAGCGGTTCGTGCGGCCAGTTGCTGGTGTAGGAAAGACCGGCCTCACCCGGACGGTCAGCCGCTGCAGCCCAGGACGACCAGAAGAAGAAGGCGCCCAGCGCCTTGCGGTCTGCGGCCTCCGGCAGGCTGCCGGCGGTCATGGCGTATTGCTCGCGCAACGCCTGCAGCGAGGGATCGCTGCCGAACAGGGCCTCGTAATGCGCGGCCGTGTCGCGGATGGCCTGCGCCCGCTCATTGGAGACGGTGAGGACCTGGGTGGAGGCGTCGTAGCCGTTGTGACGCATCTCGTCGCGCACGACGGCATCGACGCTCACGCGCTCCGAGGGCGTCAGTGCGGAGGATGCACTGGCAAACTTGCGCGAGCGCAGTTCGCGCAAAGCCACGGCCTCGCGATGCAGCCAGTCGGCCGACCAGTCCGGCGCGACGTAGGCGCCATGCCCCCAGACGGTACCCAACTGCTGACCGCCGGCGGACAGCCAGGCCTGCTGCCCGGCCTGGATCTGCTCGCCCGAATACAGCACTTCACCCTGCACCGACATCACGGCCTTGGGAATGGGCGGTGCCGACAGGTAGATCTGGTAACCCAGAAAGCCCAGCGCACCGAAGGAAAGAACGAAGATCAAGCCCAGCCAGCGCCAGAGCCTGTGATCTGATTTCATGGCGACTCCATAAGATTCATTTCAGATGAATCTATGGTAGGGCGCGGATTCTCTGGCAACTTTGCGCCAGATCAAGCAAAGCCGCCCGCAACCGTGGGTGGTGCGGACGGACTGCGAAGCGATGTATGCAGCCGCCGTAGGCTGCGTTATGACGACCGGCCGGTATCAGACGCCTGGCAATGTCATCGGACGAATGCGCGCCCTGATCGCAGGAAGCAATTCACGTTGCGCAACACGCACATCATATTCGGCCTGCAGGTTGAGCCAGAAGCGCGGATCCATCTTGAAATAGACCCCCAGGCGGACCGCCGTATCAACAGTAACGGGGCGCTTGCCGTTGATGATCTCGCTGATGCGCGACACCGGTACGTCAATATCTGACGCCACCCGGGCGCCCGTGCTGCCCATGGGCTTGATGAACTCTTCCAGCAGGATTTCACCCGGATGGATTTCGTCCAGTTTCTTTGCCATCGTTTTCTCCTAGTGATAATCCACGATTTCGACATCGTATACGCCGTCGGCAGTCCAACGAAAACAGATGCGCCATTGGTCACTGATACGGATACTGTGCTGACCTTTCCTGTTTCCCCGTAGCGCTTCAAGGTGATTGCCTGGCGGCACCCTCAGCGTCGCCAGCGTGGGCGCAGCATGAATCATCAGGAGCTTGCGGCGTGCGGCTCGTTCGATATTCCTGAACCGCTTCACCGGAATGCTCTCAAAGAGCAGCTCACTATCCGAGCAAGAGAATGAAAGGATCATCTGTGGAGGAATTTTATACCGTTAAACAGTTTCTGTTAAACAGAAACATATTGAGATAGCGCGGTAAATCCTAGCTGATCAGATATGGGGCTCGACCGAAGCCGTGAATTTATCCCATGGCGCTTGAAGATTTTTTGACCAGGTAATCGGGCGCGACCGGCTTATCAAGCAATGAGACAAGCCCAAGCTTGGTGAACCCACGCCCCAACTTCGCCCCCGGCTGCCCCGTCATCACCCGGCATCCACCGCCACCCCACCCGTCAGCGCACTGTCAGGCGCCCTCCCGGCTGGCACGCTCATTGCAGAACAGAAAGCTCCTGCCGTATCTTTTTCTCAAGGAGTTGTTGATGAAGTTTGCAAAACCGGCGCTGGCCGCTTCCCTGGGCCTGCTGGCCCTGCTGTCCCTGGCCGCCACCTCCGCCCGTGCCGATGCACTGGCTGACATCCACAAGAGCGGCGTGCTCAAGATCGCCGTGCCGCAGGACTTCGCGCCTTTCGGTTCGGTCAATGCCGACCTGCAGCTGCAGGGCCTGGACATCGACGTGGCCAAGCTGCTCGCCCAGAAGATGGGCGTGAAGGTGCAACTGGTGCCGGTGGCCAGCGCCAACCGCATCGCCTACCTGCAGACGCACAAGGCCGACCTGGTCATCTCCACCCTGGGCAAGAATGCCGAACGTGAAAAGGTGATCGATTTCTCGCAGGCCTATGCGCCCTACAACAACAGCGTCTTCGGCGTGGCGGCCATCAAGGTGGCCGGTCCGGCCGACCTGGCCGGCAAGACGGTGGGCGTGGCGCGCGGCACCTTCCAGGATCTGCAGCTGACCGACACCGCGCCCAAGAACACCACCATCAAGCGCTATGAGGACAACAACGCCATGATCTCGGCCTATGTCTCGGGCCAGGTACAACTGGTGGGAACGGGGGATTTCGTGGCCTATGCGCTGGCCGAGAAGGCACCGGACAACAAGCCGGTGCTGAAGTACATCATCAATGAATCGAGCTGCAGCGTGGGCTTGAACAAGGGTGAACCCGCCCTGCTGGCCAAGGTCAACGAGGTCATCACGGCCGCCAAGAAGAGTGGCGAACTCAATGGCATCGTGCAGAAATGGCTCAATGTGCCGCTGCCGCAGAAGATGGCGACCAGCTTCCAGTAAGCACTGCGTCCGGCCTGCAATCCACCGGCATGGCAGCTACGGCGCCATGCCGGTGAGGCCGCCCTCATCCAGGCAGTTTCTGCCACGCAGAATAGAGCGTGCTCTGGTCGAATTCCAGCATGTCCAGAGAGATGATTTCCCCCGCGGCCACATCGACCTTGAGTCGGCGATTGGCCGCCAGGTAGAACGGTGCGTGGATGCGATGCGCTTGCGCCGCCGGCAGCAGCAAGGGCTTCATGCCATCGATGTTGTGATGATGGCCGCCCATGCGCAGCACTTCTCCCGCCTTGAACGCGCGCTGCGTCTGTGCCGCCATGACCGCATGCACCTCTTGCGTGGTGCTGCCCGAGGCTCGTCCGTGCAGTACGGCCGAGAACAGGCTGATCGGTGTCTCCAGGCCCATCAGGTGATACGGCAGGTAGATGCAGGCGTACTTGCCATTGCGCCCCAGCACGTGGCCCTTCTGGCCCAGCGTCTGCCACACCTCGTGGTCGGTACAGCGCACCACCACGAAGACGCCGCCACCGAAGCTGGCTTCGTCCGGAAGACGCAGGCAGTTGAAGACATCGACCACGCCTTCGCGGTCGAGGATGCCGCCGTCGGCGCGCGGAATGAAGATATCGGCCAGCTCCGAGATGCGGCACAGCGGATAGCTCAGCGCATCGCAGGCCGGCGTGAGGCCGGTGGAATTGGCTACCACGTTCATCTCGCAATAGTCGGGCGTGGCACTCTGCGGCAAGGCGCTGATGGCCTGGCTGCGTTGCTGCAGGCGCGCCGCCGTGTCGCCCTCCAGGGTCAGCAAGCCCGACAGGGCCGGCACCTGGTGGCGCTGATCGGTATAGGCCAGCTCGCCCGAGGCCGGATTGTAGATGTAGTCGTATTCGCTGGACTTGCCCGCGGCCACCACCTCGAAGCCCAGCACGCGGGCCCAGGTCACCAGTCCGATCAGGTTGCTGGGCTGGTCGCCATCGGCGGTGGTGTAGACCACCTTGCGCTCGCAGGCCAGGGCATTGAGGTAAGGACCGACGACGGCATCGGTTTCCTTGCTGACCATGGCCACATGGACGCCGTGCTCGATGGCGTTGATGGCGATCTGGGCACTGATATCGGGGTTGCCGGTGGCTTCCACCACGATATCCAGCGCAGCCGCATCGAGCAGGCGGTAGTCGCTCACCAGGGCGGTCTGGTCCTGTTCGTTGGCGGCGCGCACGGCGGCGGCGTCATGGCAGATCGCCAGGCGCTCCGGGGCGTAACCGAGTTCGATCAGCATGGCGCGCGTGCCTTCCACGTCCAGGTCGCACAGGGCGGCCACGCGCAGGCTCTTGATGTGACGGCATTGCACCAGCAGCGAACGGCCGAAGCCGCCCTTGGCGCCGGTCAGGGCGATGCTGATGGCACGGTGTTGCAGTTCCTGGAAAAGAAGTTCGTAGTTCATGAGGGTCTGTGCTTTCTATGTCGAAAAGACGGTATCCGTATCGGGAGCAGCGTCGATCCGGGGATCAATGGAGGAAGGCGTCGATCAGCAACACCCCGGCCAGGCCGATGAGCGATTGCAGGGACACCAGCAAGGTCCAGCTCTTGAGCGTTTCCGACACGCTCAACTTGAAATATTCCTTGAACAGCCAAAAGCCCGAATCATTGAGGTGCGACAGCATCAGGCCGCCCGAACTGGTGGCCAGCACCAGCAGCTCCAGGCTCACGTGCGGATCGGCCGCGGCCAGCGGGGCGACGATGCCGGCGGCCGTGACAGTGGCTACCGTGGCCGAACCGATGGCCACGCGGATCAGGGCGGCGATGGCCCAGCCCAGGATCAGGGGATTGATCTGCCAGGTCACTGCCCAGTGGGCGATCAAGTCGCTGACATGGGTCGCCACCAGCATTTCCTTGAGGCCACCACCGGCGCCCAGGATCAGGATCACACCCGCCGCCGGCGCCAGGCTCTTGCCCAGGATCTTCTGGATCTGCGTGAGCGAGAAGCCACTGCGCACGCCCAGCGCATAGAAGGCAAAGAGCACGGCGATGAGCAGCGAGACAATGGGATCGCCCACGAACTCCAGCCAGCGATGGGCCATGCCGTGGCTATCGACCAGATTGCGCCCGAAGGTCCGCAGCATCATCAGGCCCGGCGGCAGCAGCACGGAGATCAGCACCAGCGGCAGTGAGGGTAGACGACGCGCTTCGGCTGGCGCGGCGGCGGCCGGTTCGACAGCGACATCAGTGGCAGCCGAGGCCGAGGCCGGAAACCAGCGCATGATGAAGGAGGTGAACAGCGGCCCCGAGAGGATGGCCATCGGCACCGCGATCAGGAATCCGTAGAAGATGGTCTTGCCCGCGTCGGCGTGATAGGCCGCCATGGCCAGCGTGGGCGAGGGATGCGGTGGCAGCAGGCCATGCGAGACATACAGGCCCGCAGCCAGCGGCACGCCGATGCGCAGGATGTAGCTGTTGGTGCGACGCGCGATCACGAAGGCCAGCGGCACCAGCATCACGAAGCTGACGTCGAAGAGGTGCGGCAGGCCGATCAGCAGGGCCGCCGCGCAGATGGTGGTGGGAATCCAGCGCTGCGAGCCCAGGCCCACGAAGGCATTGGCGATCTTGTCGGCGCCGCCCGACTCCAGCAACAGGCCACCGAGCATGCTGCCCAGGCCGACCACCAGGCCCACCGAACTGAGGATGCCGCCGAAGCCCTTCTGGAAACTCTTGACGGTATCCACCGGGGAGACCCCGCTGGCGATGCCCAGGAAGCCGGCGGCCAGGATCAGCGCCAGGAAAGGATGGAAACGCAGGCGCGTAATGAGCAGAATCAGTAATAAAATCGCCAGCACCGGGCTGACCAGGGGCATGAACATTGTCTCTCTCCCGCTTGGAGTATGGTTTTACAAACGTATGATGTGCGGTTGCCGCGGATCGGGCGGCGCGACAAATGGTATACCAAAATTTATTTTTGGCGATTTATTTTTTATATTTTATTTCAAGTCATTGATTTTATTGATTAAATGAATAATCCTATTTGGAATACCAAATAGACATCAATGCGCAAAAGAAGAAAGCCGGGAACAGACATGGCGCAGCAAGGCAAGCACACCGTCGGCAGTGGCAAGACGGCTATCGAAGAACAGGAAGAACGGCACGAAGACCGCCAGGAGGCGGCTGGAGAGCTGCTCTCGGAGCAATTGGCCGAGCAGTTGCGCAACCAGATCGTCACCGACGAACTCAAGCCCGGCACGCCCCTGCGCGAGCGCACGCTGGCCGAGCAATTGCAGGTATCGCGCACGCCCTTGCGCGATGCGCTCAAGATCCTGGCCGCCGATGGCCTGGTCAAGCTGCTGCCCAACCGCGGCGCGGTGGTGGCCGAGCTGACGCCGCAGCAGATCGAGGAAAAGCTGGACGTACTGGGCGTGATCGAGGAATTCGCCGCCGTGCGCGCCTGCCAGTTCGCCACCGACCAGGAAGTGGCCGAACTGCGCGCGCTGCACCACGAGATGCTGGCGGCCTACGAGCGGCGCGACCGCATCAGCTATTTCCACCTGAACCAGCGCATCCATCGCGGCATCGTCCAGGCCGCGCGCAACGATACGCTGGCCGAGGTGCATGGCCAGTTGAACCGGCAGCTGTATCGCTACCGCTATCAGGGCAGCGTGAGTTCAGAGATATGGCATACCGCCATCGATGAGCACCAGGTCATCATCGACCTGCTCAGCCGGCGCCAGGCGCAGGAGCTGGGCCAATACCTGCGCCGCCACGTCCACCGGACGTGGGAGCAGTTGCTGGGTACTCCCTGATCAGGAAGCCGCGACGCGCTGGCCCGGGAGCAGCGACACCCCCGCTGGCGACAAGCTATCGGCCACCAGCACGGCCGTGGCCGTCGCCGGTGCCGACGCACTTTCCACCGCAAAGACGCTGACCAGCTCGGTGAGCCTGCCGGCCTGGCTGCGCATGGAGGCTGCCGCCGCCGCGGCCTGCTCGACCAGGGCGGCATTCTGCTGGGTCACATCGTCGAGCTGGGCGATGGCATCGTTGACCTGCTGGATACCCTCGCTCTGCTCGGCGCTGGCCACGCTGATCTCGTTGACGATGGCACTGACCTGCTGCACGCTCTGCACCACCCGCGTCATGGTGCTGCCGGCCTGCTCCACCAGGGTGCTGCCGGCATCGACCTTGGTCACCGAGTCATCGATGAGCGCCTTGATTTCACGGGCGGCGGCGGCCGAACGCTGGGCCAGCGAACGCACTTCCGAGGCCACCACGGCAAAGCCGCGTCCCTGCTCGCCGGCACGGGCCGCTTCCACGGCCGCGTTCAGGGCCAGGATATTGGTCTGGAAGGCGATGCCATCGATCACGCTGATGATGTCGACGATCTTGCGCGAGGAGGCATTGATATCCGACATGGTCTGCACCACCCGCCCCACCACCGCCCCACCCTCGCCGGCAATGCCGGACGCGGTCGCCGCCAGGCGACTGGCCTCATGGGCGTGATCGGTATTGGTGCGCACGGTGGAGATCAGCTCTTCCATGGCCGAGGCGGTTTCTTCCAGGGCGCCGGCCTGCTGTTCGGTGCGCGCCGAGAGATCCTGGTTGCCTTCGG
Organism: Herbaspirillum sp. NPDC087042; assembly: GCF_044745245.1. Lineage (NCBI taxonomy): Bacteria > Pseudomonadati > Pseudomonadota > Betaproteobacteria > Burkholderiales > Oxalobacteraceae > Herbaspirillum > Herbaspirillum sp. NPDC087042. The sequence continues at coordinate 46,043 of NZ_JBIUZW010000003.1, forward strand.
CAATTTCGCCCGAGGCCGTGCCGATGGCATCGGTGCCCTGGCGCACGCGCGCGACGATGTCGCGCAGGCGGGTACTCATGTCCTGCAGCGACGTTAGCAACTGCCCGACCTCGTCGCGCGAACTGACCGTGATCCGGGCGGTGAGATCCCCCGCCGCGACGCGCTGCGACAGGGCCACCGCCTGCCTGAGCGGTGCCACGATGCTGCGAGTGAGCAGCCAGGCGCACAGCACGCCGAAGGCCAGTGCGGCCGCTTCCAGCCCCATCAGCAGCAGGCGGCTTTGACGGGCCAGGCTGACGATGTTCTCGGAGGCGAGATCGATCTCTTCCTGCTCGGCCTGCTGCAGCTTGCGCATGACGGCCTGGTACTTCTTGGACAGCGGCATGAATTCCTGGATCAGCACGCTGCTGGCCGCATCCTGCTCACCGGTGGACTTCAGATCCATCATCTTCAGGTAGACCGTCTTGTAAGCCTTCTGCAATTCGGCAATCTCGCCATACAGGGCTTGCTCGGCGGGCGTATCGAGCATGGGCGCCAGCTCCTTCTGGATGTCCGCACTCTCCTTGACCGAGGCCAGCTCCTCGTTGAGGAAATAGTTGTTCAGGGTCAGATCGGTGCTGCGCGACATCGCCACCGTACGCAGGATGGCCGCGCGCAGGTTGCCGTACCAGGCCGAGATCAGGCGCTCCTTGCGCACCGACTGGCTGACCATGTCCTGCGTCACCCCCGCGACCACGTCAAGACGCCACACGGCTATGCCCATGACCAGGACCGACAATGCCAATACCAAGGCGAAACCGGCGGCCAGACGGCTGCCGATGCGCAGGTTCCCAACGACCTTCATGATGAATTCCCCTGTGATGATGCATGCACGGCGGCCGCCCCCTAGGCCGCCGCTCGCGGTGATTTCCAGCAAGAAACGTACCCGCACGAGATAGACGAAAAAAAGGGCCACAGCGCCGGCAGCGATGTGGCCCCTGGGCTGGACGCCCGATGCGACTGGCGGCTCCGCGCCCGCTTACTGGTAGGTCGTGGCGATCTTCTCCGGCAGCGGGACGTTGAGCCATTTCTTGACGATGCCATTGAGCTCGCCGCTCTTCTTGGAGGCGGTCAGGGCATCGTTGACCTTGGCCATCAGGGCGGGCTCGCCCTTGTTCATGCCGACGTAGCAGGTCGAGACATTGATGATGTACTTCAGCAGCGGCTTGTTGGTAGGCGTCTTCTCGGCCAGGGCATAGGCCACGAAGTCGCCGGTGCCGACGATCTGCACCTGGCCCGAGACATAGGCCGAGATCAGGCCGTTGTTATCCTCGTAGCGCTTGATGGTGGTGCTCTTGGGCACGCTATCGGTGAGCATCAGGTCCTCAAAGGTGCTGCGCGCCACCCCCACGGTCTGGTTGGCCAGGTCGGCCGGACCGGCAACCTTGATGGCGGCCACGCCGAAGACGCTGTTGTTGTAGGGCGCATAGCCTTGCGAGAAGTCCATGACCTTCTCGCGCTCGGCGTTCTTGCCCAGGGTAGAGATGATCAGGTCGATCTTGTGCGTCTGCAGGAAGGCCATGCGGCTGGAAATGGGCACCGGCACCAGTTCGGCCTTCACGCCCAGGCCCTTGCCCACCAGCTTGGCGACCTCGATGTCGAGGCCCTGCAGCTGCAGCTCGGAATTGACCGAACCATAGGGCGCGAAGTCCTGTGGCACACCGATCTTGACCACGCCAGCCTTCTGGATATCGGCCAGCGTATCGGCCATGGCCTGGCCCGCGAATGCGGCCATCAGGCCCAGGGATGCCGCCACTGCTGTCTTGACCAACTTCATGATTGTTCCTCGTCGTCTGGTATTGTTGGAACGGGCAAGCCGTATCGAAACTAACTAATTCCCCTTTTCGTCGGGCGTGCGACAAATGCATCTGAATCGCTGCACAGCACGCCCATGCCCCCGCAAGGCAGTGCAAGGAGCATGCCAGCAACACTCACCGCAATGGCGCACGAGGGCGGCAACGCCAGCAGCAAGCCGGGTCTCGGGGGGTGGTCGTGAGCGATTGTCAGGCATGGACGGCAAGCGCTCATGGACTTAGTTTTTTTGCTTTGCGTCATCATGCCGCAAGCCTTTGTCCGCCGAGGAATACGGCGGACACAGGCGGCCTGGCAGGCCGGCAGGAAAATTAGATTATTGCGAAGCATTCCCGTTGGGACAGGTACCAAGGCCCTACGCCTGCGGCGTCCAGCGATGCGGCGCTGCCCAAAGTGTCAGGAAATCCGACGTTGCGATCACGCCAAAACGAAAAATCTCTTTCCCATGATGTAAGAGATCGACGAGAAAATACGTAAAATCGAAAAAATAAACTCTAAACTTTTTCAGATAAAAGTTATATTGCCGCATTCCCCGAGAATCCATTTGACCACCAGACCAATCATTAGGGAGATCCCCATGCCAAGGCGCGCCAAACAAATGCCAGAACCCGTCGTCGTCGTCCCGCCCCGTTTCATCACCGAACCCGATGGTTTCATCAATGTGCCGGTCAGCAAGAAGACCCGCGAGGAAATCCACCACCTCAAGAAAAGCATGAAGGTCACCAGCCAGGCCGAAGTGATCGAAAAGGCCGTGGCCATCGTGCGCGCCATCGACATCGCCGCCAAGGGCGGCAACTGAGCCAGTCCGGCCGCGGCATCCTTGCCGCGGCCATCACCGCCCTACCGGATGGGTGCCGGGCGTACTTCTCCGTCCTGGCCAAAACCATATAAACAATTCACTCAATAATTCATGGCAGGCTGGCAGCTTGTCCTGAAATACGTGAGCTCATCCACATCATTCTTTTCATCTGGCCCGCCCTCTGCGCCGATTTCCCGAATGCTGCATAATTGAGGGAATGTCGGGCCATCACGGGGGAACCCGGATCTGGTCCGCCCGCCCATGGCGGAACCTCCCACGCGACCTGCGACTTTCCAGGTCGCTTTGTTTTTTTTGAATCTTTTCAGCCAGCACGTGTCAAGAACGGGTCATCTTGCCCGATTAAAGTGCATGGCAGCGACCCCATCAATTGCTGTCCCAGGGGGACAGGGCATTAACGCAAGGTAAAACATGGCAGCGAAAGAACAGCATTTCCTGGTAGTGGACGATTTCTCGACGATGCGCCGCATCGTCAGCGGCTTGCTCAAGGAACTTGAGTACACCAAGATGGTGGAAGCCGACGATGGTTCCACCGCCCTGAAGATCCTGGAATCGGGCGCCTCCGGCATCACCTTCGTCTTGACCGATTGGAACATGCCTGTCATGGATGGGCTGACCCTGCTCAAGAAGATCCGCGGCAACCCCGCCCTGTCGCATCTGCCGGTGCTGATGATCACGGCCGAAGCCAAGAAGGAAAACATCGTCATGGCCGCCCAGGAAGGTGCGGATGGCTACATCGTCAAACCCTTCAATGCCGCTACGCTCAAGGAAAAGATCGAGAAGATCCTGTCCCGGCGTGCCAACATGCAATAAACCCGACACCATGGATATCCCTTCCAACGACAAGCAGCAAGAGCCCGACGTCGGGGCTGTCATCAAGCAGGCCTCCATGACGACACGCATCCACCAGACCGTCTATACGCTGGAGAGTCGCATGATCCAGCAGGCCGCCGGCCTGGTGCGCTCGGAGTACCGCGTCCTGCTGGAACGCGACGTCATCAAGGACTGGACAGAAGGCGACGTGGCCCAGTACTTCGGGCTGGATATCTACTGATCTTGTCCATGCAGGCCGGGTTCGTGGGGAGCATCACCGCTCCCTGATCCGGCTATACGGGCAGGTGTTCTCCGGCCTCCCCCTTGCCTTGCCAGGCGATTCTCCGCTGCGCCGCTCTCCCCGTCCCACCATTCCCCCGCGTCTCTCCGCCCTCTTTGCCACTGACTGGTCCGCCAATGGATGTCATCGGCGCATTGCTTTGATGGCTCTCAAAATAGTTACCAACATTGAAACTAATGTGAGATTTTCTGTGAATCCCGCTTACGCCAAAAGCAGGTATAACGTAACCAACAATCATATCTAGCCGCTAATGGCGTGGCTGCAGGTGTTTCATTTTGGGGATGTGAGCCGACGTGGGAGTCTTAATCGTAGAGCATCCTTACGGGGGATCCGGCAGTGTCTACAAGGCGCTTCATGCAAGCGGCCTGCCAGTCAGGTCGATTCCGACGATGGCGCTGCTGGGCGCCGAGATTCAAAAAAAAAGCCGACTGTCCTCATCCTTGAGGAAGATCGGCAACTGGGTAATTTCCGGCCACTGATCGCAGATCTGCGCCAGAAATTCCCCATGCTGGGCATCGTGGTCATTGCCGAGAATACGGGCAGTGTGGCGCATGAGATGGTCCTGCACGATGGAGCCGACTACTTCCTCCACAAACCGATCAAGGATTCGGTCGTGCTGGCGACGGTGTGTTCCTTCTTGCGACGACTGCACATCCTGCATGCTCCCGCGGCCAATACCATCGAGGCCTGGGCGCTGTACCGTCGCAACGGTACGCTGATCAGCCCCAGCAATGAGCGCATTGCCCTGAGCGACAAGGAGTGCGCGGTGCTGACGACGCTGTTCCTGAGCCCGTATTTCCCGGTCAGTGCCGAACATCTTCTACGCGCCCTGAACATCACGGCCGAGCTGTTCGACCCGCATCGCATCGACACCATCATCTATCGCATCAGGAAGAAGCTCAACCGGCTCACCCATGCGAGATTTGAAATCAGGAACATCTACGGAAGAGGCTTCCTCTGCGTAGGAATGAAGGAAGGCACGGTCTTTTATGTTTGGGATGGATAACCACGAGATGGCGACGATGGGCAGCCTGCTGCTGGGCATCGCGGCCCCGGGACTATTGCTGACCCTGCTGGCCCGTGCCAGGTCGCGCTGCCGGCAACTGGACCGGCAGCTGGAGCAGGTCCGCGCAAGCACCGAGGCCCTGCGCCGCCAGGCATTGCACGACAGCCTGACCGGTCTGCCCAACCGCGTGCTGCTGGAGGACCGGATCGAACAGGCCATCGCCAAGGCCCATCGCGACCATGGCCGCTTCGCGCTGCTGTTCATCGACCTGGATGATTTCAAGCGGGTCAACGACGAGCATGGACATGCCGCTGGCGACCTGCTGCTGGTCCAGCTCGGCCGGCGTCTGCTGGGCAGCCTGCGCCAATCCGATACGGTGGCCCGCATCGGTGGTGACGAGTTCGTGGTGCTGACCGAGATTGCGGCCAACAACGATGTCAGCGCGCTGCGCGAGAAAATCACGCACGCCCTGGCGCAACCCTTCCAGATCGGGGCAGCCCGGCTGCAGGTAAGTGCCAGCCTGGGTCATGCGCGCTTTCCTGAAGAGGGCCTGTCCATGGCCGAGCTGCTGGCCAGGGCCGATGAGGGCATGTACCACCTCAAGCGCCAGCGCCGCCCCGACCTCCTCCGGGGTGCCGCACCGCCCCATCCGGAGACGGCGACGGCGCGGCCATTGACCTCAATGGCAGAGACAACGCGCTAGGGCCGCCTGGATCTGATCGGCATCGAAGCGTTTCCAGCGCGCTGCGACATGCTGGTCGGGCCGGATCAGGTAGGTGGTACCGGCCTGGGCGCCATAGCGCGCCGCCACCAGGCCATCGCGATCGATGAGATCGGCGCCCGAGCCAGGCGCGCCGACAGTCTTGACCTGCACCGCGATGCCCGGCACCGCGACGGCTGATGTGGGTGCATCGCCAAAGACCAGCACCGTAAAACCCTCACCCAACTGCTTGAGCAGCCAGCCCTCCCGGCCTTGGCTGACAATGGGGGCATCGGCGCAAGGAGTGCCGGGTGCCATCAGGCCAGCGAAATCACCGGCATCCGGGGTATTGAGCGACGACTCCAGGTAAGGCGTCGGCGTGGACAGGCGCCCGCTGTTGACCAGGGTGCGTGCGAACGGCTCGGTCTCGGCCAGCACCAGCACGGCATCGCGCAAGACACGGCTGGCATGGCTCTTGGGCGTGATGAAGTCGGTCGAACGGGTCGACTGGCGCAGATTGTCGTCAGCGGCGAAGGCGCGCTCCTCGTGATAGCTGTCGATGAAACTGACCGGCGCATGGCCATCGATGACCAGCTTGAGCTTCCAGACCAGGTTGTCGATATCCTGCACGCCGGTATTGGCGCCACGCGCACCGAAGGGCGAGACCTGGTGCGCCGCGTCGCCGGCAAACAGCACGCGCTGGTAGCGCATGTTGTCGATGCGGCGGCAGGCAAACTGGTAGACCGAGACCCACTCCAGCTCGAACTCCACGTCCGGCCCCAGCATGGCCTGGATGCGCGGAATCACCCGCTCGGGCTGCTTCTCCTCGTCGGGATTGGCATCCCAGCCCAGCTGGAAATCGATGCGCCAGACGTTGTCGCACTGCTTGTGCAAGAGCACGCTCTGGCCGCGATGGAAAGGCGGATCGAACCAGAACCAGCGCTCGGTGGGGAAGTCGGCCTTCATGATCACATCGGCGATCAGGAAGCGATCCTGGAAGAACTGCCCGGTAAACTCCGCCCCCAGCATCTTGCGCGTATCGCTGTTGGCGCCATCGCAGGCGATGACCCAGTCAGCCTCCATGAGGAAGACACCATCGGGAGTTTCGACCGTCAGCACGGCGTGGCTCTCTTCCTGGCGGATGCTGAGCAGCTTGTGCTTCCAGCGCAGGTCGATGAGATCCTCCCTGTCGCAGGCATCGACCATGTATTGCTCAAGATAGTATTGCTGCAGGTTGATCATGGCCGGCATCTTGTGCCCCGGCTCGGGCAACAGGTCGAAACTGTAGACCTGGCGGTCCTCGAAGAACACCTTGCCCACCTGCCAGCTCACGCCCTTGTCCACCATGCGAGCGGCCACGCCCAGGCGGTCCCAGATTTCCAGCGGGCGCTTGGCGTAGCAGACCGCGCGCGAACCGATGCTCACGGTATTGTTGTCGTCCAGCACCACCACGGGCAAGCCGCGGGCGGCGCACTCGAGAGCAGCAGTCAGGCCGATGGGGCCGGCGCCGATGACCACCACCGGATGGCGCTCGGTGCGTCCCTCACGCTGGGCTGCGGATTGCCGGTAGTCGAATTGGGGATAGGTATAGGTACTCTGCATCTTGTCTCCTTGTGGCCCGTGGGGCCGATGGGTTTTCTTATGATCGTGCTGGCAGTGTCAGCACAGGGTTCAGTGACCCTGGCCCGGTGCCGCGAATTCCTGCTCATGCATCCAGGCTGCATGCTTGGGCGCGCGGCGGGTACGGGACCATTCTTCCAGCATGTCCCACTTGACCTGGTCCAGGCGCTGCATCTGCCTGTCGCTGGCGCAATCGGCGGCCAGCTCCACGCGATGGCCGCTGGGGTCGAAGAAATAGATGGACTTGAAGATGGTGTGGTCGGTGATGCCGATCACCTCGATGCCATCGGCCTGCATGCGCTCCTTGACCTCGTTGAGGCTCTGTTCGCTGTCGACCTTGAAGGCCAGGTGCTGCACCCAGTCCGGGGTATTGGTATCGCGCCCCATGGGCGGCGAATTGGGGATCTCGAAGAAGGCCAGCACATTGCCCTGGCCCGCATCGAGGAACACATGCATGTAGGGATCGGGCGCCTTGGTGGAGGGAACCTGGTCTTCGGCGATGGCCAGGATGAAATCCATGTTCAGGTATTTCTGGTACCACTCGACGGTCTGCTTGGCGTCCTTGCAGCGGTAGGCGACGTGGTGGATACGTTCGATCTTCATGCGGGTCTCCTCGGTGATTTCATCCAATTAGTAACGGTTGTTACTATATGGAGAAGCCGACGCAATGGTCAATGCAGGCCCGGCCTCAGCGGATGGCCGCGTGACGCCGTCTTGATCTGGATCAAACCCGAACGGGGCGCTGTGGCTTGGTAACGTCTGTTACCATGCAGGCATGAAACTTCAAGCATTCTTCCCCTACCAGCTGGCGCAACTGGCCGAGGCGGTCAGCCGCTCGGTGGCGACCGTCTATGCCGACCGCTTCGGGCTGAGCCGCGACGAATGGCGCATCCTGGCGGCCCTGGCCGAGGAAGGCCAGATGAAGGCCACCGATCTGGTACCGCATACCTCCCTGGACAAGATGCAGGTCAGCCGGGCACTGGCCAAGCTGGAAGAAGCCGGCCTGATCCTGCGCGAACCCAGCGCCGACGACGCCCGCGCGCGCATCGTCAAGCCCACGGCGCAGTTGCGTAGGCTCTACAAGAAGATCGTGCCGATGGTGGAAGAGCGCGAGGCCTATCTGCTGGCGGCCCTCAGCAAGGCGGAACGGGAAGTGCTGGTGACGGCCATGGAGAAGATCCGCCAGCGGGCCTCGCAGGATGAGAATGCAGCCACCGGCGCCCCGCCCCAGGCCTAGCGCCATCCTCTCCTCCCCTCCTCCTCCCCCCCGCCCACCCATGGCACCTGCGGCACTTGTGCAGTACACTGCGCGGCATTGACCCACGCCCCAGGCTGGGCTGCACAGAACAGACCGGTGCGCGCATGACGCTGCCGGCAGGGAGACCCGCATGTCCGATCCAAGCGCCGCCGACGCAGTCGGTGGTCACGCCAGCATCACGCTCAATGACGTCATGCTGCGCCGCCTCAAGCTCAAGCCCCTGCTCATCTTCGAGCGCGTCCTGAGTTCTTCCTCGATTGCCCGCGCCGCGCGCGAGCTGAACATGACCCAGCCGGCCGTGACCAAGGCCATCCAGGAGCTGGAAGCCGACCTTGAGGTGGCCCTGTTCGAGCGGACCAATCGCGGCGTCTCGCCCACCTGCTACGGACAATTGCTGGGGCAGCGGGTCAAGACCGTCATCGCCGAACTGCGCTACCTGACCGACGAGATCAACGCCTTTCGCACCGGCGACAGCGGCCATGTGATCATCGGCACGGTCATCGCCGCCTCCGCCCGCCTGCTGCCCATGGCCATCACCCGCCTGAAGCAGCAACGCCCCGGGGTGCTGGTGACCGTGCGCGACGGGCCGACCGACCAGCTCTTCCCGGCACTGGCCACGGGCGAGCTCGACATCGTGGTGGGCCGGCTGCCCGAACGCGACCTGCCGCTAGGGCGCATGGCTGCCGTCGAGCACACCCGGCTGTATCGCGAGGCCTTGTGCGCCGTGGTCGGCGGCAAGCATCCGCTGGCCGGTGCCAGCGACGTCCGCCTGGACCAGTTGCTGGACTGGCCATGGATCTTCCCCCTGCAGGTGTCGCCGGCCCGCCTGCGCGCCGAGCAGCTGTTTCGCGATGCCGGGCTGGAGCTGCCCACCAATGTGGTCGAGTCACTGTCGCTGTTGACCAATCTCGGGCTGATGCATGATTCGCCCTCGATCTCGCTCATGCCGCGCGCCGCCGCCGAGCATTTCGCCAGCCTGAACCTGTTGTCCATCCTGGCGCTGGGAGAGCTGGGCGACTTCGGCGACATCGGCTATTCCATCCGCAGCGATCGTGCGCCGACCCCTGCGGCACAGGCCATGATCAAATGCCTGCAGGAGACCGCCTCCAGCTTCTGAGAAACACCCCTCACCGAGCCGGAAATCCGCCTCCATGGCGGCTTTCCGGGCCATCAATTTATGGAATACCGGAGTCCCGCTTTTTCATTATGTGGCCTTCTGGCTTCTCCCTATACTCGCTTCAAGCAGTGACCCGGCAGGGTCGTAGCGAAAGCGACGAAGCATGTAGCACCAGGGCCTGATTCACCAGCGTTGCACACGCAACGACGCCCTCCTCACCTGCCGGTCCACCATGATTTCTAACGGGAGACCTGTACGTGAGTTCCATCCGCCCTGCACCGGCGCGCCCCCTGCTGCGCCATTTCATCAACGGCCAATTCGTGGCCGGTGAGCACCGCTTCCCCAACATCTCGCCGGTCAATGGCGAATGCATCGCCGATGTCGCCCATGCCGACGCCAGCACCGTCGATGCCGCCGTCAAGGCCGCGCAAGCCGCGCTGCAAGGCCCCTGGGGCCGTGCCACGGTGTCCGAACGCGCCGCCGCCCTGCACCGCATCGCCGATGGCATCCAGGCGCGCTTCGATGAATTCGTCGCCGCCGAAGTGGCCGACACCGGGCGACCGGTACACCAGGCACGCACGCTGGATGTGGCACGCGGCATCGCCAATTTCCGCACCTTTGCCGACCTGGTCAAGTGCGCCAACACCGAGCTGTTCCAGAGCGAAAGCGCCGATGGACTGGGCGCGCTGAACTACACCGTGCGCAAGCCGTTGGGCGTGGTCGCGATCATCTCGCCCTGGAACCTGCCGCTGCTGCTGTTGACCTGGAAGATCGCACCGGCGCTGGCCTGCGGCAATACGGTGGTGGCCAAGCCCTCGGAAGAATCGCCTTCCTCGGCGACGCTGCTGGCCGAAGTCATCCGCGATGCCGGCCTGCCCGATGGCGTCTTCAACCTGGTGCACGGCCTGGGCGGCGGCTCGGCGGGCGAGTTCCTGACACGCCATCCCGGCATCGACGCGGTCACCTTCACCGGCGAATCCCGCACCGGCAGCACCATCATGAAGGCCGTGGCCGATGGCATGAAGGAGGTCTCCTTCGAGCTGGGCGGCAAGAATGCCGCCGTGGTGTTTGCCGATGCCGACTTCGACGCCGCCGTGGCGGGCGTGGTGCGCTCTTCCTTCACCAATTCCGGCCAGGTCTGCCTGTGCTCGGAACGGGTCTATGTCGAGCGTCCCCTCTTCGAGCGCTTCGTGGCGGCCATGAAAGAGAAGACCGCCGCCCTGAAGATCGGCTATCCGGCCGAGGACAAGGTCGACATGGGTCCGCTGATCTCGCATGGCCACCGCGACAAGGTGCTCTCCTACTATCGCCTGGCCCGCGAGGAAGGCGCCACGGTCGTGACCGGCGGTGGCGTGCCGCAGTTCGGCGACGAGCGTGATGGCGGCGCCTGGGTCGAGCCCACCATCTGGACCGGCCTGCCCGACAACGCCCGCTGCGTCACCGAGGAAATCTTCGGACCGGTCTGCCATATCGCCCCCTTCGACAGCGAAGAGGAAGTCGTGCGCCGCGTCAACGACAGCCAGTACGGCCTGGCCTGCGCCCTGTGGACCTCCGACCTCAAGCGCGCCCATCGCGTGGCGCCACAGATCGAGGCCGGCCTGGTCTGGGTCAACACCTGGTACCTGCGCGACCTGCGCACGCCCTTCGGCGGCGTCAAGCAATCCGGGCTGGGGCGCGAAGGCGGTCGGCATTCGCTCGATTTCTATTCGGAAATCACCACTATCTGCATCAAGCTCTAAGGAGTCCCGACATGCCCCGCAACCATCGTATCTGCATCCGCTCCGAGGCCATCCCGGCACCGCGCTTTCGCTACAGCCCCTGTGTCCAGATCGGCCCGGTAGTGCAGGTGTCGGGCATGGTGGCGCTCGATGCCACCACCGGCCAGCTGGCCAGCGGTGGCCCCGGCGCCGAGACCGCCCTGATCCTGGCCAACCTGCTGCGGGCCCTGCCCGACTACGACGTCACGCTCGATGACCTGCTGATCGCGCGCATCTTCACCACCCGTTTCGATGCCTTCGCCGACATCAACGCCGCCTGGGAAGAGGTGTTCGGCGAAGACGTGACGCCGCCGGCCCGTACCACCGTGGGCGTGAGCGCCCTGCCACTGGGCGCGACGGTGGAAATCGAATTTTCCTTTGTCCAATCCTGAACCCATCATGACCAACGCCATTGAACAAGCCGCCGAACGCCTGTGGCAGGCGCATGCCAACGCCAGCCCCTGCGCACCCGTGCGTGAGCTGATCGGCGCCGGCGACATCGAGGCCGCCTATGCCGTCCAGCAGCGCAACACGCAGCGCTGGCTGGCCCAGGGACGTCGCCTGGCCGGCCGCAAGATCGGCCTGACCTCGCGCGCCGTGCAACAGCAACTGGGCGTGGACCAGCCCGATTTCGGCATGCTCTTTGCCGACATGTGCATCGCCGATGGCGAACCCATCGACAGCTCCCGCCTCCTCCAGCCCAAGATCGAAGCCGAGATCGCCCTGGTGATCGAGCGCGCATTGACGCACGAGAAACACACCGTGGCCGACATCATCGGCGCCACCGCCTACGCCCTGCCGGCGCTGGAAATCGTCGGCAGCCGCATCGCCGGCTGGGATATCCGGCTGGCCGACACGATTGCCGACAACGCCTCCAGCGGCCTGTTCGTGCTGGGTTCGCGTCCGGTGCGCCTGGCCGATGTCGACCTGATCGGCTGCGGCATGCTCATGGAGCGCCGTGGCGAGCAGGTCTCCAGCGGCACCGGGGCAGCCTGCCTGGGCAACCCGCTGCATGCCGCGGTCTGGCTGGCCGACGTCATGGTCCGGGTCGGCATGCCGCTGCAACCGGGCGACATCATCATGACCGGCGCGCTAGGGCCGATGGTGCCGGTGCAGGCCGGCGACGTATTCGAGGCGAAGATCGACGGCCTGGGCCGCGTCAGCGCCAGCTTCCTCTCCCCATCCCATCCAAGCGAGGCATAGCAGCATGAGTGACACCCACAACACGCGCGTGCAGGTGGCCATCATCGGCTCCGGTAATATCGGCACCGACCTGATGATCAAGGTACTGCGCAACTCCCGACATCTGGCCATGGGCGCCATGGTGGGCATCGACCCGGCATCCGATGGTCTGGCACGCGCCGCCCGCATGGGCGTGACCACCACCCACGAAGGCGTGGCCGGCTTGACCCGCCTGCCCGGCTTCGACCAGATCCGCATCGCCTTCGATGCCACCTCGGCCGGCGCCCATGCCGAACACAACCGCCTCCTGCAGCAGCATGGCATACAGGTCATCGACCTGACTCCGGCGGCCATCGGCCCCTATGTCATTCCCGTGGTCAACCTGGCCGAGCACCTGGACAGCCCCAATATCAACATGGTCACCTGCGGTGGCCAGGCCACCATTCCCATCGTGCGGGCGGTCTCGCGCGTGGCCCCGGTGCACTACGCCGAGATCGTGGCGTCCATTGCCAGCAAGTCGGCCGGCCCGGGCACGCGTGCCAACATCGACGAATTCACCGAGACCACCTCGCGTGCCATCGTCAGCGTGGGCGGTGCCGCACGCGGCAAGGCCATCATCGTCATGAACCCGGCCGAACCGCCGCTGATGATGCGCGATACCGTCTTCTGCCTGGCCGACGAGAGCGCCGACGAGGAGCAGATCCGCGCCTCGGTAGAACAGATGGTGGCCGCCGTGGCCAGCTACGTGCCCGGCTACCGCCTCAAGCAGGCCGTGCAGTTCGAGCGCATCCCGGCGCAACGCCCGCTCAACATCCCGGGCCTGGGGCTCAAGGCCGGCCTGAAGGTCTCGGTGTTCCTGGAAGTCGAGGGCGCCGCCCATTACCTGCCGGCCTATGCCGGCAATCTCGACATCATGACCTCCGCCGCCCTGGCCGCCGCCGACAGCATCGCCGCGCGCCGCTTCACTTGAGGATACGCATGCAACCCGACAAGAAAATCCATATCTCCGACGTCACCCTGCGCGATGGCATGCATGCCATCGGCCACCGCTATACCGTGGAACAGGCCGTGGCGATCGCCCGCGCCCTGGATGCAGCGCAGGTCGACAGCATCGAAGTGGCGCACGGCGATGGCCTGTGCGGCTCCAGCTTCAACTACGGCTTCGGCGCCCATACCGATCTGGAATGGATCGAGGCGGTCGCCGGCGTCTTGCAGCACGCACGGGTCGCCACCCTGCTCATCCCCGGCATCGGCACCGTACATGACCTCGATGCCGCCTATGCCGCCGGCGCGCGCACGGTGCGCGTGGCGACCCACTGCACCGAGGCCGACATCTCGCGCCAGCACATCGAACACGCCCGCAAGCTGGGCATGGACACGGTGGGTTTCCTGATGATGTCGCACATGACCACGCCCACCGCGCTGGCCCAGCAGGCGCTGCTGATGCAATCCTATGGCGCCCAGTGCATCTACGTGGTGGACTCCGGCGGCGCCCTGTCGATGCGCGATGTGGCCGACCGCTTCAAGGCCTTCAAGGATGTGCTGGACCCGCAGACCGAGACCGGCATGCATGCCCACCACAACCTGGCGCTGGGCGTGGCCAACTCCATCGTCGCCGTCGAGCACGGCTGCGACCGCGTCGATGCCTCCCTGGCCGGCATGGGTGCAGGCGCGGGCAATGCGCCGCTGGAAGTCTTCATCGCCGCCATCGACAGGCTGGGATATCGCCATGGCACCGAGCTGTTCAAGCTGATGGACGCCGCCGATGACCTGGTGCGTCCGCTGCAGGATCGTCCGGTCCGCGTCGACCGCGAGACCCTGGCGCTGGGCTATGCGGGCGTGTATTCGAGCTTCCTGCGCCATGCCGAAGCCGCAGCGCGACGCTATGGCATCGCCACCGTGGACATCCTGGTGGAACTGGGTCGCCGCCGCATGGTGGGCGGGCAGGAAGACATGATCGTCGATGTGGCCCTGGACCTGGTCGCCCGGCGCAAGCAGGTGGCAGCATGAGCGCCGTCAGCCTGGACCAACTGGCGGCAAGCCTGGACGATGCCGCCCGCCAGCGGTGCGAGATCGATCCGCTCACGCCCCGGCACGGCTTTTCGCTGGAGCAGGCCTACCTGATCCAGCGTGCGTCGATGGCCCGCCGTCATGCCCGTGGCGAACGCTCCATCGGCATCAAGCTGGGCTTCACCAGCCGCGCCAAGATGATACAGATGGGCGTGGACAGCCTGATCTGGGGCTGGCTGACCGATAGCATGCTCTACGAGGAAGGCGCCAGCGTCGATCTGTCCGGCTTCATCCATCCGCGCGTGGAGCCGGAGATCTGCTACCTGACACGACGCCCGATCGAACGCCCCCTGAGCCTGCTGGAAGCCGGCAGCTATCTGGAGGCCGCCGCGCCGGCCATGGAAATCATCGATTCGCGTTATCGCAACTTCAAATTCACGCTGGAAGACGTGGTCGCCGACAACTGCTCCTCGGCCGGTCTGGTGGTGGGCAGCTTCACCGATGACTTCGCCAGCCTGGCCAATCGCGGCGTGACCATGCGCATCGATGGCCACGCCGTGCAGCTGGGCAGCACTGGCGCCATCCTCGGCAATCCGCTGCGCAGCGTGGTGCAGGCCTCCTACCTGCTGGCCGGCGCCGGCCTGGTGCTGCCGGCCGGCTCGCTGATCATGGCCGGTGCCGCCACCGCCGCCGAGGCCCTGCGCCCCGGCCTGCATGTCAGTACCGATATCGGCGGCCTTGGCCGCGTTGAATTCACCACCGGAGCCGCAGCATGAATTCCAGACAAGGCAATAACGGCGCAGCACTGGTCGCGGGCAAGGCCCAGCCGCGTGGCAAGTTCCCCCATCTCAAGCGGGCCGGGGATTTCCTGTTCGTCTCGGGCACCAGCTCGCGCCGGCCCGACAACAGCATCGCCGGCGCCAGCGCCGATGCGATGGGGGCCACCGACCTCGACATCCGCGCGCAGACCCGCGCAGTCATCGAGAACATCCGTGACATCCTCGCCAGCGTCGGTGCCGATCTGGGCGATGTCGTCGAGATTTCCAGCTTCCTCGTTAACATGAACGACTTCGCCGGGTATAACGAAGTGTACGGTGACTATTTCGATGTCGATGGTCCCACGCGCACGACTGTGGCGGTGCATCAGTTGCCTCATCCGCACCTGCTCATCGAGATCAAGGCAATTGCCTGGAAACCGCAATAGGCGGCACTGGCAGCGGCAACACCAATAACAGCAGCAACAACAACGACAAGAACAGGAGACACCATGTTCAGCTATGGCATGCCATTGAATTTCAAGCAATGGCTGGAGGATCATGCCGACCGGCTCAAGCCGCCGGTGGGCAATCAACAGGTCTGGCAGGACGCCGACTTCATCGTCACCGTGGTCGGCGGTCCCAACCACCGTACCGACTATCACGACGATCCCCTGGAAGAATTCTTTTACCAGTTCAAGGGAAATGCCTTCCTGAACGTGATGGATCGCGGCAAGGTGGAGCGGGTCGATCTCAAGGAGGGGGACATCTTTCTGCTGCCGCCCCATGTGCGGCACTCGCCGCAGCGCCCCGAGCCCGACAGCCGCTGCCTGGTCATCGAGCGCCAGCGACCGGCCGGCGTCATGGATGGCTTCGAGTGGTACTGCCTGCAGTGCCATCACCTGGTGTACCGCGTGGACGTCCAGCTCAAGAGCATCGTGGCAGACCTGCCGCCGCTGTTCGAGCGCTTCTACGGTGACGCCAGCCTGCGCCAGTGCCCGCAGTGCGGCCAGGTCCATCCGGGCCGCACTGCCCCGCCGCCGGCCTCCGAATAATCTTTTACACAAAGGGCTACGCCTTGAGAAATACCGCACCGCAAGTGGTGGATATCCACTCGCACTTCTTCCCCCCGATCACGCAGGCCGAAGCCGCCGCCCTCGACCCGGCGCTGGCCCCATGGTTGCGCGACGATGGCAACGGCCAGGGCATGATCATGACCGGCGACAAGGCCTTCCGTCCGGTGTACTCGGCGCTGTGGGATCCGGCCCGCCGCATCGAGGAAATGGATGCCAATGGCGTGGACCTGCAGATCATGTGCGCCACGCCGGTGATGTTCGGCTATCGCTACCCGACCCAGCGCGCCCTGCCCTGGGCGCAACGCATGAATGACTACGCCATCGAACTGTGCGCGCACGATCCGCAACGGCTCAAGGCCCTGGCCCAGGTACCGCTGCAAGACCTCGACGCCGCCTGCCGGGAAGCTTCGCGCGCCATGCAGATCGGCCACATCGGCGTGCAGATCGGCAACCACCTGGGTGACAAGGACCTGGATGACAGCAACCTGCTGGCCTTCCTGACCCATTGCGCCCACGAGGGTATCCCCTTGCTGGTACATCCCTGGGACATGATGGGGGGCGAACAGCGCATGAAGAAATGGATGCTGCCCTGGCTGGTGGCCATGCCGGCCGAGACCCAGCTGGGCATCCTGTCGCTGATCCTCTCGGGCGCATTCGAACGCCTGCCGCGCTCGCTGAAGATCTGCTTTGCCCATGGCGGCGGCAGCTTCGCCTTCCTGCTCGGCCGGGTCGACAACGCCTGGCGCGAACGCGACATCATCCGCGAGGATTGCCCGCAACTGCCCTCCTCCTACGTCGACCGCTTCTCGGTCGACTCGGCCGTCTTCGACCGGCGCGCGCTGGAGTTGCTGGTCGATGTGATGGGCGAAGAGCGGGTCATGCTGGGCTCCGACTATCCCTACCCGCTGGGCGAGCAGAAGATCGGCCAGCTGGTGCGCGATGCCCGCTTCAGCGCGCGCACCCATGCGCGCCTGCTGGGCGGCAACGCGCGCACCTTCTTCGGCCTCTGACACCATCAACGATAACAAGAGCGTCGGCCCTGCCCGCGCCGACGCTCATCACGGAGACTACACATGCACGACAATGCCAATCCGGCCAACCCCTTCCAGGACATCGTCGCCCAGGAGCAAGGCCTGCAGCGCCGCCTCAGCGGCAGCCAGATGTCCATGATCGCCATCGGTGGCGCCATCGGCACCGGCCTCTTCATGGGCAGCGGCTTCGCCATCGGCTTTGCCGGCCCCAGCGTACTCATCAGCTATGCCATCGGTGCGGTGATCGCGCTGCTGCTCATGGGCTGCCTGGCCGAGATGACGGTGGCCCATCCCACCTCCGGCTCCTTTGGCGCCTATGCCGGCTACTACGTCACGCCCTGGGCCGGCTTCATGGTGCGCTATGCCTACTGGGCCTCGATCGTGCTGGCCGTCGGCACCGAGGTCACGGCGGTGGCGCTGTACATGCAGTACTGGTTCCCGCAGTCGCCGGCATGGGTGTGGATCGTGCTGTTCTCGGCGGCGCTCATCGGTGTCAATGCCCTCAGCGTCAATGTCTTCGGCGTGATCGAATATGGCTTCTCGATGATCAAGATCGTCGCCATCGTCGGCTTCATCCTGCTGGGCGCCTACATCGTCTATGGCGCGCCGGCCGACAGCCAGATCGGCCTGCGCAACTATGTCGAGCATGGCGGCTTCTTCCCCAAGGGATACTGGGGCTGCTGGGTCGCCGTGATCGTGTCCATCTTCAGCTACCTCAGCATCGAGATGATCGCGGTGGCCGCCGGTGAAGCCAAGGAACCCGAAAAGGCCATCACCCAGGCCTTCCGGGCCGCCATGCTGCGCCTGGTGGTGTTCTACCTGCTGACCCTGGCGCTGATGCTGGCGATCCTGCCGTGGACGGCAGCCGGTACCGACAAGAGCCCCTTCGTACTGGTGATGGAAGCCATCCACATTGCGGGGGCGCCGGCCATCATCAACTTCGTGGTGCTGGTGGCAGCGCTGTCGGCCATGAACAGCCAGCTCTATATCACCACCCGCATGATGTTCAGCCTCTCGCGCGCCGGCTATGCCTCGCCGGCGCTGGGCAAGCTGAGCCGGCGCGGTGTTCCGGTGCGTGCGCTGGCGCTGTCCTGCATCGGCATTGCCGTGGCCATGGCGCTGAGCGTGCTCTATCCCAAGGCCTCGTTCTCGCTGATGATGTCGGTCTCCATGTTCGGCGCCATGTTCACCTGGCTGATGATCTTCGTGACGCACTACTGTTTCCGCCGCTGCTGGAACGCGACCGGCGGCGCGCCCCTGGCCTTCCGCATGCGTGGCTTCCCGGTGCTGACCTTGCTGGGCGCCGCGCTGATGATCGCCACCATGATCACTACCTACTTCACCGATGAGTTCAGGGCCACGCTGGTGACCGGGATTCCCTTCGTGGTGGTGCTGAGCGTGATCTACCATCTCTGGTATCGCAAGCCAGCCCCGCGCTGACGACCTCTCTCCCTCTTGCTGCAAACAGAAAAGCCGTGAAGCGATTCACGGCTTTTCTGCTTTTGGCGTCACTACCCCGCACCTGCCCCGCCGCCCTTCAGAACTTGCGCCGGGGGCTCTGCGCTCACGGCTTCGCGGCCGGCTTGTTCAGGCTCATGATCCAGTGCGCAAAGCGTTCTGCCTCGGCGTCGGTCAGGCCGGTGTTGGGCGGCATGGCCATGCTTCCCCATTTTCCGCTGCTGCCCTGGAGCATGCTGCGCTTGAGATGGCCGATGGCATCGCTGTCCTTGGCATAGCGGGCCGCCACGTCCATGAAGGCCGGGCCGACCAGCTTGCTGTCGATCTTGTGGCAGGCACGGCAGCTCTGCTCGGCGGCCGAGGCGGCTTGCGCGACCATGGGCGCTGCGTACAAGGCGGCCGTAATCAGTGCGCAGGGGAAGAGGAAATACGGTTTCATGATGGTTCCTGTAGGTTGGAGATGGGCCTGGCTTGCCGACGGGACCGGCCTCGGCCAGCGCGCCCGGACCAAAAAAAATGCCATCCAGCGGTGGCTGGATGGCACAAGCTCAAGAGAAGGACAACTTCCCGAATCGCCGGACTCCTCATGGAATCCGGACTGTATGCGGCGCGGTGGACGCTCCTGCCTGGAGGACCGCCGCGCCCCATTCTTGCGCGCCGGGCGCGCTTATTTTTTCTCAGGCATGCCAAACACCGGCTTGCCCAGCAGCGGCACCGACAGGGTGTAGATGCCATGGTTGGAGAAGACCCAGACCAGATTGCGATCCCATTCCACGAAGATGCTGTGGACCGGGTTGGGCAAGGCGCGGATCGATTGGGTCTGCTCGTCCTTGGTATGACGCGACGGATCGATCATCTTGGGCACGAAGTAGGCGGCAATCGTCGGGTTCAGCGGATCCTTCACGTCAAACATCTGCATGCCGGCGTTGTAGTACGAGTACGGCATGTAGCGCGGGCTGGGCGTGCCAGGCTGGATCTGGGCGTAACCGCTGCGCTTGGGACCGAAGCTGCCACGACGCTGGCAGAAATCGGTGAACGGGGCTTCCTTGGGCGGCACCGGGGTGGGCAGCGTGTTGACGATCTTGGGATGGGTCGGATCGCGCACGTCGATGGTGTAGATCGCCTTGAGCGGTTCGTAGCAATCCTCGGTCATCGGATAGCCGCTGTAGTAGATCATGCCGGTGGCTTCCACCTTGGAGACATCGATGTTGTCGCCTTCGGTACCGGTCACGCTCACGGGCATGTCCAGGTGCGCCACCTGCTTCATGTTCTTCGGGTCCGAGATATCGATGACATAGAACCCGAATCCACCCATGGCCGCATAGCCGTACTTGCCACCCTGCTCGACCGGCTTGGGAATGAACAGCGGCATGCGCGAACCCATCCAGGAGGTCTTGTTGCCGGCCCGCGGATTCTTCTTGTATTCCTCTTCCTCACCCAGGCGCGATCCGGGCGCCCACCACATCGACAGGCGCTTGGGATTGCTCGGATCGGACACATCGAAGGCCAGCTGGCCACCGGTATAGAGGTAGTTCTTGTATTCCTGGTTGGCGAAGCTGTTGTCCGGAGCGCCGGCCACGAACAGGTACTGGTCGCCGTTGTAGACCGGCACGTCCTGGCAGCCGGAACCTTCCTGCGGCTGTTGCTGTGCGGAGTGATACGGGTCCAGCGAGGTCTCCGAGAGCAGCTTCCAGTCGGTCCACATCGGGCTGGTCACTTCGAAGATGCGGAAACCGCGCAGCATCTGGCGCTCGCGCACCTTCTTGACCTCGTCCGGCTTGGTGTACTTGTTGGAGAGCAGGCCATAGCGGGTGATCTCGTAGCACTGCACCGCGATCATCTTGTTGAGCTTCTTGTTGTACTTGACGTTGAAGGGCCCGAACTGGTGTTCGCCGGCGCGGGTGTTGAACGTCTTCTGTTGCACCACCTTGATGTCATGCGGGTCGGTGATGTCGAACAGGTTGTACATCCAGGTTTCGTAGTCGTACAGGTAGCGGCGGCCGTTCCAGTCGAACGAGGCCTGCCAGCTGTGACCGGCACCGGCGACGTAGGGGGTGAAGTTCTCGACCTTGACGTTCTTTTCGTACTGGTTCAGGTCAAGGTAGGGCAGGCTGCCCTCGACCGGGTGCGCGCCATAGGCGTCGGGCGCCATGTCGGGGCTCTTGAACTTGCCGGTGGCCTTGTCATAGCCCCAGCTGCCCGGTGCCGGGTACGGCGGCTCACCCGGCAGCAAGGGATGCTGGGGCGCGGCGGCCGGTGCATCGGGCGCGTTGAGGTTCACGCCGCTGCGCGGCTGCTGCGCCTGCGCCGGCAAGGCCAGGGCAGCGGCCACCAGGGCGGCCACGGTAGTGAGTTGGAACAGACTTGTTTTCATGACTCCTGCTTTCATAGTATGACCTCCTTGAAACTTGCCGGGCCGGCGCCCTGGACTGCATTGCGCCGGCCCGCCTGCCAGTGCCGCCCGCTCAGAAGGCGTGGCGGATGCCCAGCTGGATACCGCTGTTGGGCGCCGGCGAACCGCTGCTGTTGAATGTCATCGGATAGGCGACCGTGGTGTTGTTCTTCATCCAGATGCGCCCCCAGTTGGCGTACAGGTCGGTGCGCTTGGACAGGTTGTAGCCATAGCCGATCAGCGCGCCCTTGGCGTCCGAGATGGCGACGTTGTTGTCATCCTTCTTCAGCACGAAGCTGCCGAAGAGGCGATGCCGGTCGGTGATCTGCCAGCGCGCGCCCACCTGCGCATCCCAGCCGCTGGTCTGAAAACCGACATAGGGGGGATAGGCGTAGTAACCGTTGTAGGTGTGATAGATGAAGGTTGGCTCCACCGAGCCGAGACGGTAGGTCAGGGCAAAGTAGTTGTCGCGCGAGGTGCGGATGTCGGAGCCGAACACGTTCTTGTTGTACTTCAGGTCGCTGACCGCACCGGCAAACAGCGCGCCCTGCCGGTACTCCACTGCAGTGCTGACATAGCGACCATTGGTGCTGCCATCCTCCTGCCCGGCGGTGACCATGAAGCGGCCCATGAAGCCGGCCACCCGTGGGGTGTTGTAGGCCAGCGAATTGTTTTCGCGGTAGGGAGCATAGAAGAACTGCATGTTGCTCACCAGGCTGTAGTCGGCTGACCAGCTGGGGTCGGCATAGCCGGCGATCCAGTAGGACGGAGTATTCTGGCGCCCCATGGAAATGGCGCCCCAGTCACCGGCCAGGCCCACGAAGGACTGGCGCGGCGTCGGTCCGGCACCGGTATCGGCGCTGAACTGCATCTCGTGGGTAAAGAACGCCTTGCTGCCACCGCCGAGGTCTTCCGAACCACTGAAGACCAGGCGCGAGGCATTGAGGCCACCGCTGGAGACACGGTTCACGGTCTGCTTGGGCGTGGACAGACGCTCCAGGTTGATATCGACAAAGCCCGAGATCGTGACTCCGTCCGCGGCCAGCGCCGATGTGCAGGCACAGGCCAGCACGAGCGCGGATGCAACTGCACCTTCAAGTTTCCTCACAACTCCTCCCTATTTTGGTTTTCTACCCGTGACGATCTATTGCTATCTCGAGAGCGTTGATGCCCATCGCCTTCTGCGAGGCCATTGGGGACAAGCTGGGTAACGCCGCCCATGGCGGCGTAGGCGCATGTACCTGCGCTTTTCAGGTCACCGCTTTGCGGGTGATGAACTTCTCCTGGTTCCATTCGCCGCTTTGCATGATCTCGACGATGGCCTGGACCGTGTCGTAGACATCCGTATAGCCCACATACAAGGGCGTGAAGCCGAAGCGCAGGATGTCGGGCATGCGGAAGTCGCCGATGATGCCGCGCGCGATGAGGGCCTGGACGATGGCATAGCCCTGTTCATGCGTCAGCGAGACCTGGCTGCCACGTACCCGCGACTCGCGCGGCGAGGCCAGCCCGAATCCGTAGTCGGCCAGCTTTTCATCGACCAGGCTGATGAACAGTTCGGTCAGCGCTACGCTCTTGGCCCGCAGGACGGCCATGTCGATGCCATCGAAGACCTGCAGCGCCGACTCCAGCGCCAGCATGGACAGCAGCGGCGGCGTGCCGCATTGCATGCTTTCGATACCGCGTGCGGCCTCATAGGCCAGGGTGAATTCGAATGGTCGGGCGTGGCCGTGCCATCCCGACAGCGGCTGGCGCATCTGTTCGTGGTGGCGCGTGGCGACAAAGACGAAAGCCGGCGCACCAGGGCCGCCATTGAGGTACTTATAGCCACAGCCCACGGCCATGTCGGCGTCGGCCTCGTTCAGGGCCACCTCCACCGCGCCGGCACTGTGCGCCAGATCCCACAGCGCCAGTGCGCCGACCTCGTGGGCGCGCGCCGTGATCTCGCGCATCGGGTAGATGCGACCGCTGCGATAGTTGACGTGGGTGAGCATGACCACGGCCACGCTGTCATCCAGACCGGCCAGCACGGCCTCGGGGGTGGAGTCGACGTAGCGGATCTCCATGTTGAACATCTCGGCCACGCTCTGGGCGATGTAGAGATCGGTGGGGAAGTTGCCGCGTTCGCTGAGGATCACGCGGCGACCGGGACGCAGTCGCACCGCAGCCACCAGGGCTTTGTAGAGATTGACCGAGGTGGAGTCGCCCACCATCAGCTCGGCGGGCGCCACGCCGATCAGGCGCGCCACCTTGGCGGCCACGCGCCGGGGCAGCTCGATCCAGCCCGCATCGTTCCAGGAGCGGATCAGGCCCTGGCCCCACTCCTTTTCCATTACTTCCTGCATGCGCGCCACGACGTGCCGGGGCATGGCGCCCAGCGAATTGCCATCCAGGTAGATCTCGCCGGCAGGCAGCGCGAACTTGTCGCGGCATGCTGCCAAGGGATCCTGTTGGTCGAGGGTGATGCAGTCCTGTCTCGTAGTCATGTGTTTTCCTGATTGCCGAATTGCTGATTCCAATAACACTGCCGGTCGATGTGCGGCATGTCTGCTTCGCGTTTCATGGGTGCCGCGTGTTGCGCTTCGTTCTCTGGTGAGCGCTTGTGCAAGCAGGCGGCAAGGATGCGCAGTTCAGTATGGAGCGACGTGGAAATAAGCGAAAATGAATAATTCCAACCCAGCTATTCCCTTAATTTATAGTCCGCCGGTTGATAGGTCCCGGTTGATAGGTCCCGGTTGATAGGTCCCGGTTGATAGGCCCCGGTTGATAGGCCACCGCGCTCACAGCACGCTGCAGGCCTGCTCGAATGCCAGACGTGGACTGCGCGGGAACAGCATGCGTGTATCGCCATAGCCGATATTGCACAGCAGGTTGACGCGACAACGCCCGTCCGGGAAGAAGCTGGCATTGACCTGTTGTGCATCGAAGCCCGACATCGGCCCCACATCCAAGCCGATGCTGCGTGCAGCCAGCATCAGGTAGGCCGCTTGCAGACTGCTGTTGCGCACCGCCGTGGCATCGGCCAGGGTGGCATTGCCCGCGAACAGGTCGCGCATGCCCGGGTTGTGCGGGAACAGTTGCGGCAGCAGTTCATAAAAGTGCGTGTCGTAGCCGATCACGGCCACCACCGGTGCGCTCATGGTCTTGTCGACATTGCCGGGACTGAGTGCCGGTCGCAGCTTCTGCCTGGCTTCATCACTGCACAGGAAGAGGATGCGGGCCGGCGCACAGTTGGCGCTGGTGGGCGCCATCTTCATCAGCGCATACAGTTGCTGCAACTGCGCCTGGCTGACCGGCCGCGGCAACCAGCCATTGTGGCTGCGTGCCTGCAGGAACAGCTGGTCGAGGGCCGCGTCGGACAGGCTGGTCGGGTCGTTCATGGCTTGCTTTCAGGACTGGGGTAATAGGCCGTGGCCGTCAACTCCACCCGCATGTCGGGATGCGGCAGCTGGTGTACGGCCACCGTGGTCCGGGCTGGGCCGGGTGCCGCGAAGCTGGCGTTGTAGACCTCGTTGTAGGCGGCGAAGTCGCGCATGTCGACCAGGTAGCTGGTGATGGCCACGCAGTCCTGCAGCGAGGCGCCGGCACTGGCCAGCGCCGCGCGGATCTTGTCGATGACGACGCGGGTCTGCTCGCGCGCATCGCCGGGCACGCTGCCATCGGCCTGGCGCGCACTCATGCCGGAGACGAACAGGTAATCGCCGCCGCGCCGCAGGTTGGGGTATTGGCCCAGTGGCTGGATCGGCATCATCTCAGCGCCCCACGTCCGGCATGGAAAAATCGATGCGCTTGAGCGCGGCCTGCAATTCGCCCTGCTGCTGCGCGCCCAGCGCCACGAGGGGCGGACGCACCGTGGCCCAGCCAGGATTGCCGCTGTAGCAGGCGGTGGCGAACTTGAGTGCGGCAATCATCGGGAAGGACTGGAAGGTCTGTCGCACTGCGTCGGCCTGCTGCTGCAACAGGGCCGCGTCGGGCTGGTCCCACTGCGCATACAGACGCCTGATGCCGGCCGGATTGACATTGGCCGTGGCCGAGATGCAACCGGCCGCGCCCAGCGGCAGCGCCCGCGAGAGCAGCGACTCCGAGGCCGGGAACACTGCCATGTCGGGGAAGGCTGCCAGCATGGCGGCGAGGTTGTCCCAGTCGCCGGAGCTGTCCTTGATGCCCACCACGGTCTCGGGAAAATCGCGCCGCAGGCGCTCGATCAGGCCCAGCGAGATGGGCAGGCCGGTGAAGGCCGGGATGTGATACAGGTAGAGCTTCAGGCGCGGCGAGTCGACCCGGGCGATCACCTCGGCATAGTAGCGATACAGGCCCTCGTCGGAGATGCCCTTGTAGTAGAACGGCGGCAGCATCAGCACGCCGGCACAGCCTGCGGCCACGGCATGACGGGTCAGCGCGACCGTGTCGTCGATGGCACAGCAACCGGTGCCGGGCAGCATGCGCTGCGGATCCAGCCCTTCGGCGATGAGGCGATCCAGCAACTGGCGCCGCTGTTCCAGCGACAGGGAGTTGGCTTCGCTGTTGGTACCGAAGATCGCCAGGCCGGCGCCCTGCGAGAGCAACCAGCGGCAATGCTGCACGAACAGGTCGTCATCGACGCCCAGATCGGCCTTGAAGGGGGTGACGACAGGCGCAAAGACGCCTGAGAGCAATGGTCTCATCTTGCTTCCTTCTTTCTATCAGAGTGGATGGACGCTCAGGGCGGCCCGATGAACTCGCGGATCTGCTGTCCGAGCATGTCCTCCTCGCTACCCAGGTGGGCGACGATGGAGGTGTGGTTGTGGTGCGGCACCTGTACCAGTCGCGGCGCCCTTCCCCGCGCCTGCGCTACGCGCCAGAACAGCTCGGCGGCATAGACATCCAGGTAGGGATTCTCGTGCTCGGCCACGGCGATCATCAGCGGGATGTCGAGATGCTCGGCATGGGTCACCGGTGAACGCTGTTCGTAGCGGCTGGCATCCTCGCCCCAGTAGGCAAGCACACCCGCGGCGTTGGGATTGTCGGCATGCACGTCGGCGCGCAGGCGGGCGCTGATCAATACCAGCGCGCTCACGCCGTGACCCTGCCAGCGCATCTCCTGCAACGCCGGATCGGCCACGTAGGAGCAGACATGGGCACCACCGGCGGAATGGCCGATCAGCACCACGCGCTGCGGATCGCCACCGAACTCGTGCGCATGCGCCCTCACCCAGGCCACGGCCGCAGCCACGTCAAGCGATCCGGCCGGATACGGGGCTTGCGGCGCCAGGCGGTATTCGACATTGATGCCCACCATGCCATGCCGCGCAAAGTAGGACGGCACGTTGCCGTAGATGTGCGCGTTGGGATTCATGCTGCCACGCAGGAAGGCGCCGCCATGCACGAACATCACGACCGGCCGCAGCGCCGCACTCGCACCCCGCGGCAGGTAGAGATCCAGCCGCTGGCGCTCGTGTTCGCCATAGGCGATATCGCGCGTGACGATGACATCCTGCTGCTCCCTGGCCGCATGCAGGGGCGAATAGATATCGACCACGGCCTGGCGGTGGGCATTGATGTCCTCGCGCCAGACCGGCCCCAGCGCCAGCATCTGCTGGCGCGCCGCCGGTGACAATCCGGGAAACACCTGCGGCGCCATCAGTAGACTCCCATGATCTTGCTGATCTCGGCGATGTACTGGCCGTAGCGCGGGTTGCCCTTGATGTTCTCGGGTAGGCGCGGGCGTGGCAGGTCGATGCGGATGTCATGCAGGATGCGGCCCGGACGCGGCGACATCACCAACACCCGGTCCGACAGGAAGACCGCCTCCTGGATGCTGTGCGTGATCAGCATCACGGTCTGCATGCGCTCTTGCCAGATGCGCAGCAATTCGACGTTGAGCAGGTCGCGCGTGAGGGCATCGAGGGCGCCGAAGGGTTCATCCATCAACAGGATGGAGGGCTCCAGCGCCAGGATCTGCCCGATCGAGGCCCGCTGCCGCATGCCGCCCGAGAGCTGGTGCGGATAGCTGTGTTCGAAGCCGGACAGGCCCAGCATGCGGGTGAGTTCGCGCACCCTGGCCTGCGACTGCTGGCGGGGCAGCTTGCGCAACTGCGTGCCCAGCAGCATGTTCTTTTCCACGCTCAGCCAGGGGAGCATGTTACTGGTCTGGAACACCACGCCGATGTCGGGCGATGGTCCCGCCACCGGCTTGTCATTGACCAGCACCTCGCCCTCGGTGCGATCGACCAGTCCGGCCACGATGCGCAGCAGGGTGCTCTTGCCGCAGCCACTGGGGCCGAGGATGGAGACGAATTCACGTTCGCGGATGGACAGCGAGACGTCTTCCAGTGCATTGAAGGCGTTCTTGCCCGGATAGCGCTTGAGCACATTGCGCACGCAGATGACGTCGCGTGCCGGGGCGCTTTCCATATTGCCCACCGCCCCCTCCACCACCACCTTGAGATTGGCTGTTGTCATGATCTGTTTCACCTTACACCGCCTTTCCGCGCCACCACACCAGGCGCGATGCCATTTCGACCAGCCAGTACAGCAGGGTCGCCATCACCGTAATCACCAGGATCGCCGCAAACATGAGGTCGCTCTTTGCATTGGCGGTGGCCAGCGTGATCAGGTGGCCCAGGCCCTCCTCGGCCCCGATGAATTCACCGACGATGGCACCGATCACCGCCAGTGGCATGGAGATCTTGATGCCGTCGATGAAGCTGGGCATGGCGGCCGGCACATGCAGGCGCCAGAAGGTATCCCAGCGGGATGCGCCCAGCGCGCGGAAGTGCTCGTCGAGATTGGCGGCCACACCCGAGAGTCCGCCCAGGGTCGCGATGACCACCGGGAAGAAGGCGAACAGGAAGGTGGCGGCGATCTTGGAGGCGAATCCATAACCGAACCACACGATCATCAGCGGTGCCAGGGCGATCTTGGGCATGCTCTGCAGCGCGGTGATGAAGGGATAGAGCGTGCGTCGGGTAAAGGCGCTGAAGTGGATCAGCATGCCCAGCACCACGCCACCCAATACGGCCACGGCAAAGCCGATGAGGACTTCGCACAGGGTCACCCAGGCGTCGCCGACGACCATTTCCCGTTCAGCCCAGCCTGCCTGCAGCACCGCCGACAGCGGCGGCAGCAGATAGCGTCGGATGCCCAGGGCAGCCACGCCGTATTCCCAGAGCAGCGCGAACGCGCCCCAGAAAACGATGGTTTCGAGCCAGCGTTTCATATGTCTCCTCCGTTGTATCGGTATGTGTTTTTATTGTTTTTATTATTTCTTGTTGGACTTGGCGTCGATCACGGCCTGTGGCGGTGGCACGACGAAGTGCTTGAAGTGGTACTGGTCGAAGGAATCGATATTGCGTTCCCATACCTTGGGCTGGTAGTTCGACTCGGGCGTGATCTGCGTCATCTCGCAATAGATCTCGACGTTGTTGCCATCGGGATCCTTGAACACCAGGAACAGGTTCTCGCCCGGGCCATGCTTGCCGATGCCACGTACGATCTCGATGCCCTTGGCCTGCAGGAAGCGGGCCGCATCGTCCATCGCCGCGCGGTCCTCGACCAGGTAGGAGAAGTGCTCCATGCCGGGGCGGCCATAGTGCGGCAGCTCATTGATGGCGGCCGAGTCCCTGGGAATCTGCGACAGCGCCAGGTCGTGGTGGTCGGTACCGGCGCGCAGGAACACCATCTGGTCGCTGATCCAGTCCGACACTTCCAGGCCCAGGATCTCGGTGTAGAACTTGACCGAGGCGTGGATGTCGCGCACGGTCAATACCAGATGTCCCAGCCGTTTCGGGCGTATTTTTTCCATTGTCTCCTCCTGTTGGATGGGCCGCGTTGGGGCGGCTCCTTATTCGATGAATTGATTGGTGTAGATGTCGCTCGCCTTGATCGGCGCCTGCACGCGGAAGGCCTTCTTCACGAAATCGGTGGTGGCCTGCATGCGGTCGGCGCGCATCCAGCCCAGCTTGCGATTGCTGGCGCCGGCATCCTCGATGATCTGGTTGGTTTCAGTGATCTGCTGCAGCAGGATGTTCTTGTCCATGAGCTTCTGCTGCGAGGCGATGGCGTCGGCCGCCTCACGCGGATGGCTGCGCTGGAACGCGTAGCCCCGATAGGTCGCCTGCACGAAGCGACGCACCAGTCCGGGATTCTGCGTCACCAGTTTTTCGCTGGTCACGATGCCGTTGCCGTAGAGGTCGAGATGGAAATCGCGGTAGCGCATCCAGCCCAGTTGCTTGCCTTCCTTTTGCAGCAAGGCCTGCAGGATGGGCTTGTTGGCGCCCTCCCAGCATTCGGCCAGGTCGATGCGTCCCTCCAGGAAGGAGGAATTGATCACCGACGGATCCAGGCGCAGCAGCTTGATATGGTCGGTCGCGAGCTGGTTGGCCTGCAGCCAGCTGGGGACGATGTTCTGCAGCGGCGAAGCTGCACCACCGCCCAGCGAGAGCCCCTTCAGGTCAGCCGGGGTCTGCAGCTTGCGGCCTGGCTTGTCGACATAGCACAGGGCCGCCGGCCATTGGGTGTTGATGATGCCGACCATCACCGTCTTGCCCCCTTCGACGCGATTGAGCATGACGCTGATCGGATCGCCATAGCCGAATTCGAACAGGCCCTGATCGATCTCGTTGACGGTACGCTGGCCGCCATAGCCGCGCACGGCACTGACATCCAGTCCGGCCTCGGCATAGAAGCCCTTGGCAATGGCCACCAGGATGCCGCCGGTACTACCCTGCGGCAGCCACGCCAGGTTGAACTTGACCTTGTCGGCCGCATGGGCCGGCGATGCGGCCAGGGTACAGCAGGCCACTGCGGCGACTGCGCTCAATGAGCAGATGAAACGCTTGATGCTGTTGCAAAGGACCATTCCGTTCTCCATGAGACTGCGGGATGAAGCAGGATACGTGCAGGCGAGGCCTACCGATAGTACCCCCGCCCCATGCCAGGTATCGGGCCTCGGGCTCAGCGGCCGGACGCCACCACCTTGTTGCGGATGCTGCCGATGCGGTCGATCGAGGCCACCATCTCGTCACCCGGCTTGAGATAGACGCCGCGCCCCATGCCCACGCCATCGGGCGTGCCGGTCGCGATCAGGTCGCCGGGCTTGAGGGTCAGGATGGAGGACAGGTAGGCGATCTGCTCGGCGATGTTGAAGATCATGCCCTCGGCCGTGCCATCCTGCATCACATCGCCATTGACCTGCAAGCGCATGCGCAGCTTCTGCGGCTCGGCGATGCAGTCGCGCGGCACGATCCACGGCCCCATCGGCCCGAAGGTATCGAAGCTCTTGCCACGGAACCAGTCATGCTTGAAGGGATAGTCGGTACGACGGTTGAGGTCGCGTGCGCTGATGTCATTGAAGACGGTGTAGCCGGCGATCACCTCGTAGGCCCGCTCCACCGGGACATCCTTGCAGGTACGGCCGATCACCACGGCCAGCTCCACTTCCCAGTCCAGCTTTTCGGTGCCATCGGGCATGACCACATCGGTCTCGGTGGCCGTCACGCTGCTCTCGGCCTTCATGAAGCAGTAGGGCGAACTCTCGGTACGGGGCGCCAGCTCGGTCCCCATCTCGGCGGCATGCTCGTAGTAGTTGGAGGCCGTGGCAAAGATGCGCCCCGGTACGAAGGGTACCGCCAGGGTATAGCCACCCTGCAGGGGCTGGATGGCCCCGGCCGCGCGCAGGCCGGGTACCGCTTCGGCCAGCGCCCGCAATTGCCCGGCCTGGCTTTCCCAGGATTGCAGCAGGGCCGCCACGCTGATCATCTCGCCAACGGCCAGGCCGGCGCCGCGTGCCGCCTGCACTACTCCAGCCAGGTCGAAGAGCTCTTCACCCAGCACCAACGCCGGACGCGCCTGGCCGGCCTGTTCAACTGTCGCTATCGCATGCCACACCACAATGTCTCCCTTTTTTAATTTATGAACATAGAACTTAGTATGTGAATACATTAAGTCTTATACGTATACATTGCAATACAAATGTGCAAAAATTTTCTCCAGGGATTTCCCTATGCATTTATTTAAATGGAGACTGATGACATGAGCGAGCATCCGGAACTGCTGGTATTGATACCGCTGGCAGAAAGTACGCTGACGCAGTTGCGCCACGCCGCCGCACCCATCGTCCTGCGCGCAGCGCCGCAGGGCGTGGACTGGCAGGATCCGGCACTGGCCGGGGTGCGCTACGTGCTGACCAATGGCTCCACCGGCCTGAGCGCGGCGCAGATGCAGGCCTTGCCAGCCCTGCAGTGGGTCGCCGCCTTCGGTGCCGGCTACGAGAACATCGACCTGCAGGCGGCCCACGCGCGCAAGCTTGTTGTCACCCACGCGCCCGGCGCCAACGATGCCACCGTGGCCGACCACGCCATGGCACTGCTGCTGGGGATCGCGCGGGGCGTGCATCTGCTGGATGGCGCCGTCAAGGCCGGGCACTGGGAGAGCGTGCGTGCCGCACGACCGGCCATCCACGGCAAGCGGCTGGGCATCCTCGGCCTGGGCAACATTGGCGCAAAGATCGCCCGCCGGGCTAGCGGCTTTGACATGGACATCAGCTATCACACCCGCCAACCGCGCGCGGGACTGTCCTATCGGCATTTCCCGGACGCGCTGGCACTGGCCGCACACAGCGACTACCTGGTGCTGGCCTGCCCGGGCGGCCAGGCCACGCGACACCTGGTCGACGCGGCAGTACTGGAGGCGCTCGGCTCGACAGGCTTCCTGATCAATATCGCCCGTGGCAGCGTCGTCGATACCGCCGCGCTGGTCAGCGCCTTGCAGGCGGGCGGCATCGCCGGTGCCGCACTGGACGTGTTCGAAGGCGAACCGGCACTGCCGGCGGCCATGCGCGATTTGCCCAACCTGCTGCTGACGCCGCATGTATCGGGCCGCTCGCCGGAATCCCTGCAAGCCCAGATCGACATGTTCCTGGCCTGCCTGGGTGCGGTGGCCACAGGCGCTACGCCGCCCCATCTGGTACGCCCATGAAAAATGCCGCCGCCTGCTGCATGCAACAGGACGGCGGCAACACCTCCCACCTCAGGAAGTTCGGTGCGCAGCGGCTGGCAGGTCAGCGCGAGCCGCTGCGGCTGGGCCTACAGGCCGCTACGGTCGGCTTTCAGGTCGGGATGACGCAGGGCCGGGCCGCTGTTGTCGGACGCGCCATCCTTGGAGGCGCCGCCCCAGCCGTGGTCGGTCAGGTCGCAGATGACGCCATTGGGGTCCTTGTACTTGACCTCGTAGAAGATATTGCCCTTCACCGGCACTTCGCCCATGTAGTACTGGCCGCCGGCCTGCTCGACCTCGCGGCGGGCGTCGACGATGTTGTCGACCCACACGCCGATGTGATGCAGCCCCACATACTCGCGGCCACGATCACCGGCGGCCTCGTCGGTCTTGTAGTTCAGCAGGGCCAGCGACATGGTGCCGTCGCTGAGATAGACGCCGCGGGCCAGCGAAGAATCGGTCTCGCCCACCTTGGTGAAGCCGAAGGCCTGCTGGTAGAACTCGGCCGTCTTCCAGGGATCGGGTACCGAAATCGCAATATGACGCAGTTTGTTAGCCATGTGCCTGTCTCCTTTTTTGAATTGAATGAGTCCTTGCCTGTTGCGACCGATTCTACTGAAATGGTTTTTATATGTATACTTTATTTTCCAAATGAATTGATAATTAAATATATAAATACATTAAATGAGATCCAGGTGGGTCACTGGATTTTCCTGAAGTGGCGGGCGATGTAAAATACGCCCGGCCGGATACCGTTGCCCCGGTTCAACGCGGGGCCAGACAAGAACACCGAGAACATCAAGAATGGAAACCATCTCCCTTCGCATCTACCGCACCCTGACTGACGAAATCATCAGTGGCACCCTGCCGCCGGGCTCGGCCCTGGAGGAAATCGCCCTGTCGGAACGCTTCAAGGTATCGCGCACCCCGATCCGCCAGGCGCTGCGCGAACTGGCGGCACGCGGCATGATCGAGCTCAAGCCGCGCAAGGGCGGCATCGTCACCAACATCGGCGTGGAGGAGCTCTCCGACATGCTCGAAGCCATGTGCGAGCTGGAAGCCCTGTGCTGCCGCATCTGCGCCGAGCGCATGAGCGCCGTCCAGAAAAAGCAGCTGGAACTGGTGCACCTGGAAAGCCAGGAGTGCGTCGCCAATGGCGACGATGCCGGCTATCTCGCCCTGAACAAGAAATTCCATCACCTGATCTGCGCCGGCGCCCACAACAAGAGCCTCTCGGACATGATCGACAACCTGCGCGATCGCCTGGCGATGTTCCGTGCCGCCCAGACCGGCGTGGACAAGCGCCTGACCATGTCGCATGACGAGCACGACGCGATCATTTCCGCCATCCTGGCGGCCGATCCCGAAAAGGCCTACCTGGCCATGCGCAACCACACCACGCGCCTGAGCATCCACGTGCTGGAAGTCATCAAGGAACACCAGGGCTAACCCCTCCCCGCCACCGCACCAATCCCGCTGCACGAGGCTGATTCGGCAAACGCCGGTCAGCCTCTACTGTTTTCCCCGCCCGGCATTCCCTGCTTCACGCGCCAATCCGGCACGTTCCCCCTGCATCTCCCGCCGCCCATGGCCCATGTACAGCATGTGGCCAGATCATCCATTCCGAATTCCAATTACAACAAAAGTATTTTTTATATATTTATCCGTATACATATAAATTTATATAAATTAGGATTAGCCAAAACAAACCATAACAAGGAGGAGACCAAGCATGCAGGGATTGAAAAGAGCGGCCATCCTGGCCACCTGTGCCTCAGGCATGGCAATGGTGTTGCTACCCGCCCGGGCGGACAGCGACACGGTGACCATTTATGGATTCCTGAAGGTGGATGCCGAGAACGTCTGGGCCAGCGGCGCCAATGGCGGACAAGGCCGCATTGCACGTATCTCCAACAACCTCTCGGTACTGGGGTTCAAGGGGGTGGAAGACCTGGGGGGCGGCCTGCAGGCGTTCTTCCAGATCGAATCGAATGTGGGCGTCGACACCGGTGCGGGCAGCTTCGCCGACCGCAACGACAATGTCGGCCTGCGCGGCAGCCTGGGGGAGATCTTTGCGGGGCAGTACGAGACGCCTTACCGTTTCGTCTCGGTGTATGCGATCGATCCGTTCACGGCCGGCATCTTTGCCTCCAACTCCATCATGGGCAATGGCTTCACGACGGCGGCCAACGCCCAGTCACCGGCGTCGTTCGACCGCCGCCAGAAGAACCTGGTGCAATACGCCACGCCCAATCTGGGCGGTCTGGTGGGCAAGATCGCCTACGCCGCGCGCGAAGAGCGCACCGCCACCAGCGACCCCAGCCTGGTCTCGGCGCTGCTGACCTATGAGAATGGTCCGCTCTACCTGGCCTACGGCCACGAGGAGCACAAGGATTACTTTGCCGGCGGCACCGTGGACACCGGCAACAAGTTCGGCGCGGCCTATTCGCTGGGCAACACGCGCCTGCGCTTCGTGTGGGAACGACTGCGCTATGAGCCCACCACCAGCACCAGCCTGCGTCGCGATGCCTGGCAACTGGCACTGACGCATAACGTGGGCAATGGCCAATGGCGTGCCTCCTATGTGCGGGCGGGTCGCTCTTCGGGCAATGCCACCGCCGGCATCGGCGGCATCGGCAAACCCGGCAGCGCATCGGGCGCGCAGCAGGTGTCGCTCGGCTACGGCTACAACCTGTCCAAACGCACCGAAGTATGGGGCGCCGTCACGAAGATCTTCAATGAGCAGAATGCCAGCTACAACCTGTCGGCCAATCCTATCCCCGGGCTGAGCGCGGGACAAAGTCCGGCCGGGGTGGGACTGGGGATCACCCACAAGTTCTGAGCGACGCAAGGGAAGGAAATACTGTCCGGAAAAACAAAAAGGCCCGCATTTCTGCGGGCCTTTTCAACTACTGGCGGAGAAGGGGGGATTCGAACCCCCGATAGGCTATTAACCTATACACGCTTTCCAGGCGTGCGACTTAAACCACTCATCCACCTCTCCTGGATTCGGGTTCGCGTTCAGCGAAGCCACGCATTATAGCAAGCTTTGCGACGATGCCAAGTCTTTTCTTAATATTTTTCAAACCAGCAATGAAAAAGGCCGGCAGGGCCTGGGCGAAACCGCTTGCCCACTGCCCTGCCGGCGCTTGCTGACTACCGCTGTGCTGCCTGTGCTCTTATTGCGCTTCCTTCAACTGGTCCAGGATGGCCGGGTTTTCCAGTGTGGAGACGTCCTGGGTGATGGCCTCGCCCTTGGCCAGCACGCGCAAGAGGCGACGCATGATCTTGCCGGAGCGGGTCTTGGGCAGGTTGTCGCCGAAGCGGATTTCCTTGGGCTTGGCAATCGGGCCGATTTCCTTGGCCACCCAGTCGCGCAGTTCCTTGGCGATCTGCTTGGCTTCGTCGCCGGTGGGACGCGGACGCTTCAGGACCACGAAGGCGCAGATCGATTCACCGGTGGTTTCGTCCGGCTTGCCGACCACGGCGGCTTCGGCCACGAGGCTGTTGGCGACCAGGGCCGATTCGATTTCCATCGTGCCCATGCGGTGACCGGAGACGTTGAGCACATCGTCGATACGACCGGTGATGGTGAAGTAGCCGGTGTCCTTGTTGCGCACCGCGCCGTCGCCGGCCAGGTAGATGTTGCCGCCCAGCTCTTCGGGGAAGTAGCTCTTCTTGAAGCGCTCGGGATCATTCCAGATGGTACGGATCATCGACGGCCACGGACGCTTGACCACCAGGATGCCGCCATTGCCATTGGGGATGTCATTGCCGGTCTCGTCGACGATGGCGGCCGTGATGCCCGGCAGCGGCAGCGTGCACGAACCCGGCACCTGCGGGGTGGCGCCCGGCAGCGGCGAGATCATGTGGCCGCCGGTTTCGGTCTGCCAGAAGGTATCGACGATGGGGCAGCGCTCGCGGCCGATGTTCTTGTAGTACCACATCCAGGCTTCCGGATTGATGGGCTCGCCCACCGAACCGAGGATGCGCAGCGTGGACAGGTCGTATTGCTTGGGATGGATCTTCTCGTCGGCGTCGGCGGCCTTGATGAGCGAACGGATCGCCGTGGGCGCGGTGTAGAAGATGGTGGCCTTGTGGCGCGCCACCATGTCCCAGAAGCGGCCCGCATTCGGGTAGGTCGGCACGCCTTCGAAGACGATCTGGGTCGCACCCACGGCCAGCGGGCCATAGGCAATATAGGTGTGGCCGGTGATCCAGCCGATGTCGGCGGTACACCAGTAGACATCGTCGGGCTTGATGTCGAAGGTCCACTTCATCGTCAGCACGGCCCACAGCAGGTAGCCGGCCGAGGCGTGCTGCACGCCCTTGGGCTTGCCGGTGGAACCGGAGGTGTAGAGGATGAACAGCGGATGCTCGGCATCGACCCATTCGGGCTCGCAGCTGTCGGCCTGGTTGGCGATCACGTCGGCCAGGCGCAGGTCACGGCCCTCGACCCAGTTGATCTCGGCGCCGGTGCGCTGGTAGACGATGACGTGCTTGAGCGTATCGCAGCCGCCCATGTCCAGGGCTTCGTCGACGATGGCCTTGAGAGGCAGCTGCTTGCCGCCACGGACCTGGTAGTCGGCGGTCAGCACGGCCACGGCACCGGCATCGATCACGCGCTCGTGCAGCGACTTGGCCGAGAAGCCGCCGAAGACCACCGAGTGGGTCGCGCCAATGCGGGCGCAGGCCTGCATGGCGGCCACGCCTTCGACCGACATCGGCATGTAGATGACCACGCGGTCACCCTTCTTGATGCCCAGCGACTTCAGGCCATTGGCGAACTGGCAGACCTTCTGGTGCAGCTCGCGATAGGAAACGCGGGTCACCTTGCCATCGTCGGATTCGAAGATGATGGCGGTCTTGTCGGCATTGCCGTTCTCGAGGTTGACGTCGAGACAGTTGTAGGAAACGTTGACCTGGCCATCGGCAAACCACTTGTAGAAGGGTGCGTTGGATTCGTCCAGGGTCTGGGTGAAGGGCTTGTGCCACTTCAGGTTGTCCTTGGCCAGACGGGCCCAAGTGCCTTCGTAGTCCTTGGCGAATTCGGCGTTCAGGGCATGGTAGGCGTCCATGCCCGAAATGGCGGCGTGCCTGGCCAATTCGGCCGGCGGTGCGAATACGCGATTTTCCTGCTTGAAAGTTTCGATGTCTGCCACGGTAGTCTCCACAAGGTTTGTTTTTGCTTTCCGCAAAACATAGGCCGTTTCACTTACTCAGTCCTTACACAAACGGCGGCGTCCCGCCGCGGGAAGCCGCCTGCATCAAGGCTGCAGCGATGCGACACTCTGTCATGCCAGCAACATGGGGCGCTGCCACCCCAGGCTCCAGTCAAGGAGACCTTCATCTTGTCCTTATGTTCAGGACAACATTTGTTCATTTTGGCATAGTCGGGTGTTTCCCGCAGGCAGCTCCTGGCTCACGTTTGATCTGCATGGGACTGCAGCAATCCCGACGGAATCTGCCTGCGGCGTGTAAAATACGGCCCCAAATCCGAAGCCGCGCCGCGGAGACAATAATCGGAACCTGCATTCATCCGCCAGAATCAAGCGTACCTGCACACCCATGAACAACCCGATGCACAAGTCTCCCCGCAAGATCGGCGTGCTGCCCAACCTGATTTTCATGAGCCGCTGGCTGCAGCTGCCGCTCTACCTCGGCCTGATCCTGGCGCAATGCGTCTACGTCTACCACTTCTGGGTGGAACTGGTGGACCTGATCGGCGCGGCCATGGGCCATGCCGGCTCGCTGGACCATATCCTCGATGCCGTGGCCATTGCCGGCGCGCCGCGTCCGGACAAACTCAACGAACAGACCATCATGCTGGTGGTGCTGGCGCTGATCGACGTGGTGATGATTTCCAACCTGCTCATCATGGTCATCGTCGGCGGCTACGAAACCTTCGTCTCGCGCATGAACCTGGAGAGCCACCCGGACCAGCCGGAATGGCTGTCCCACGTGAACGCCTCGGTGCTCAAGGTCAAGCTGGCCACGGCCATCATCGGGATTTCCTCGATCCACCTGTTGAAGACCTTCATCAACGCCAACCTGTACGACGTCAAGACCCTGGTCGCGCAGACCGGGATCCATATCGCCTTCCTCCTGTCGGCCATGGCCATCGCCTATTGCGATCGCCTGATGGCGCATGCGCCTGACCCGTCCGACAAGCCGCACTGATTTTGCCTCATCCAAACCTGAGAGAACCAGCCATGACCATCATCAAGCAAGACGATCTCATCGAATCCGTCGCCGCCGCGTTGCAGTACATCAGCTACTACCATCCGGCCGACTATATCCAGCACCTGGCCCGCGCCTATGAAACCGAGCAGAGCCCGGCGGCCAAGGATGCGATCGCGCAGATCCTGACCAACTCGCGCATGTGCGCCGAGGGCAAACGTCCGATCTGCCAGGACACCGGTATCGTCAACGTGTTCCTGAAGATCGGCATGGGCGTGCGCTTCGAAGGCTTCCCGGGCTCAATCGCCGATGCCGTCAACGAAGGCGTGCGTCGCGGCTACTCGCACCCGGACAACGTGCTGCGCGCCTCCATCGTGGCCGACCCGCAGTTCGAGCGCAAGAACACCAAGGACAACACCCCCGCTGTGATCCACATGGAACTGGTGCCGGGCAACACCGTGGACGTGCAGATCGCGGCCAAGGGCGGCGGCTCCGAGAACAAGACCAAGTTCGACAAGCTGTACCCCACCGACAACCTGGTGGACTGGGTCTTGAAGACCGTGCCGACCATGGGCGCCGGCTGGTGCCCGCCGGGCATGCTGGGCAGCGGTATCGGCGGCACTGCCGAGAAGGCCATGCTGATGGCCAAGGAAGTGCTGATGGAAGACATCGACATGTACGAGCTCTTGAAGCGCGGCCCGCAGAACAAGACCGAAGAGCTGCGTATCGAGCTCTACGAGAAGGTCAATGCCCTGGGCATCGGCGCGCAAGGCCTGGGTGGCCTGACCACCGTGCTGGACGTGAAGATCATGATGCACCCGACCCACGCGGCTTCCAAGCCGGTCGCCATGATCCCCAACTGTGCCGCAACCCGTCACGGCCACTTCGTGCTGGATGGCTCCGGCCCGGCCTACATGGAACCGCCGTCGCTGTCGGACTGGCCGGAAGTGCACTGGGTGGCCGACACCGAGAAGTCCCAGCGCGTCAACCTCGATACCCTGACCAAGGAAGAAGTCGCCTCCTGGAAGCCGGGCCAGACCCTGCTGTTGAACGGCAAGATGCTGACCGGCCGCGATGCCGCCCACAAGCGCATCCAGGACATGCTGGCCAAGGGCGAGAAGCTGCCGGTGGACTTCACCAACCGCGTGATCTACTACGTCGGCCCGGTCGATCCGGTGCGTGACGAAGTGGTGGGCCCGGCTGGCCCGACCACGGCCACCCGCATGGACAAGTTCACCGACATGATGCTGGAACAGACCGGCCTGATCTCCATGATCGGCAAGTCCGAGCGCGGCCCGGCCGCCATCGAGGCGATCAAGAAGCACAAGTCGGCCTACCTGATGGCCGTGGGCGGCTCGGCCTACCTGGTCTCCAAGGCGATCAAGTCGGCCAAGGTACTGGGCTTTGCCGACCTGGGCATGGAAGCGATCTACGAATTCGACGTCAAGGACATGCCGGTGACGGTCGCCGTCGACGCCAACGGTATCTCGGTGCACAACACCGGTCCGGCGGAGTGGAAGGAAAAGATCGCCCAGAGCGTGTCGCTGTCGAAGATCCCCGTCACCACCGCCTGATCCCCATCCAGGCAAGCCCATCGCAGGAGCGCGCGCAGCACCATGAATGACGCAGTCAAGCAAGTCCCCGCGCCTTCTGCAGTGACGCCTGCGAGCACGACCCCGATGCCGACCGTGGCCGATGCCGCGGTCGGCATTTTCGATTCCGGCATCGGCGGCCTGTCGGTGCTGCGACACATCCACGCCGCCCTGCCCCGCGAAAAGCTGCTCTACTTTGCCGACTCCGGCTATGCGCCCTATGGCGACAAGACCGAGCAGGAGATCGTGGCGCGCTCACTGGCCATTGCCGACTTCTTCATCGGCCAGCAGGTCAAGGCGCTGGTGGTGGCCTGCAATACCGCGACCGCCGCCGCCATCCAGGCCATCCGCGAACGCTGGCCGCAACTGGTGGTGGTGGGCATCGAGCCCGGCCTCAAGCCCGCCGCCCAGGCCACCCGCAGCGGTACCGTCGGTGTGCTGGCCACGCGCAGCACGCTGGCCAGCAAGCGCTTTGCGAGCTTGCAGGCACAGATGGAGGCGCAGTATCAGGTGCGTTTCCTGCCGCAGGCCTGCGTGGGACTGGTGGACCTGATCGAGAAAGGCGAACTGTATTCGCCGGCTACGGTGCAATTGCTGGAACGCTACCTGGCACCACTGCTGGAACAAGGCGCCGATACCCTGGTGCTGGGCTGCACGCACTACCCCTTCGTGCGCCAGGCCATCGAGGATGTCTGCCGGCGCCTGTCGGGCCGCGTTCCCGGCATCATCGATACCGGACAGGCAGTCACGCGGCAACTGCTGCGACTGCTGGAACACGATCGCCTCGTCACCCAGGCGGCCCGGGGTTCGCTGGCCGGCTTCACCACGGCCAGCCGTTCCACGCTGGAACATGCCTTCCAGGGCTTGCTGCAACTGCATCCGGAAGTCCATGCCTTGCAGCCGCAAACGGGGACCTGAAGCGGCTGACGACACTTTTTGATGCAGCCTTGCCAATTAGCATCGAAAAAGTATTGCCAAGTCCTGCAAGTGTTTGTATAATCTTTTGCTTACTTGATGACGGACGCAAGTCAGTCAGACAGTCGACGGTGGCTGTAGCTCAGTTGGTAGAGTCCAGGATTGTGATTCCTGTCGTCGTGGGTTCGAGTCCCATCAGCCACCCCACAGATTCAAATGAAAAGCCCGGTTCCTGCGAACCGGGCTTTTTGTTTTTCTGCGCGCATTTCCTGTCCTCGCATCCGAAAAAAAAAGGGGCAGCGGGAAGGTGGCAAGTGGCCGTCGCACCACCCGCCCCCGCCCTCAGGCTCAGTTGATCATTCCGGTCGAATAGGCG
This sequence comes from Herbaspirillum sp. NPDC087042, assembly GCF_044745245.1. Lineage (NCBI taxonomy): Bacteria > Pseudomonadati > Pseudomonadota > Betaproteobacteria > Burkholderiales > Oxalobacteraceae > Herbaspirillum > Herbaspirillum sp. NPDC087042. The sequence continues at coordinate 87,224 of NZ_JBIUZW010000003.1, forward strand.
TACTTGATCAGGTCGGCATCGGTATTGAGGCCCAGCTTGCGCATCGCATTGTTCTTGTGCGTGCTGATGGTACTGGGCGTGCGCGAGAGCCGTTCGCAGATATCGCCCAGCGATTGCCCCTCGACGAACAGGCGCACCACCTCCAGCTCGCTCTGGGTCAGCTCGCGCGCCAGGCCGAAACCATCGCCCTGGGCCCAGCTCATTTCCAGCTCGCCGCGCAGCGACACCGGGAAATACAACTGCTTGCTGCTCTGCGTGGCCAGGCAGGCATTGATCAGCTCGTCAGGCTTCTCGCGCTTGTTGATGACCGCAAAGACCCCCATGCGATAGAGACGCCGGATCACCGCGCCATTGTTCATGGCCGTATAGACGATGAGCTTGCTGGAAGGATGCTCGGCCTTGATGCGCTTGACCAGCGCAAAACCGTCGGAGTCTTCGCTGTCCTCGGCTGGCATGGCGAAATCGGTGATGACGATCTCGCAAGGCGCGCGCTTCAACGCCGCCAGCAGGGCCTCGCCGGTGTCGACCTCGAGATCCACGCGCACCTCCGGCAAGCGCGCAAGCTCGTTCTTGAGCGCGCCCAGCACGATAGGGTGATCATCAGCGATGGCCACGTGCAGGACTTTCTTCAAATTCATGCTACCCCCAAATGGTTCAATTAACAGACAGGTGGCGATACCGCCGCCCGGAGAGCTGCCCTTCCCTGGCATCCCTCGGCTCACATGCCCTCGATTTGCATCAATCGATGTCGGCCCCCTGCGTTCTTCGTGCCGTGACGGCATCGAAAAAACTTCCGTAATAAGGAGATAGAGAAAATCGGAGAAAAACAGAAAGGAAATCGCGATATTGCTGAGTAAAATCGAAAAAATTCGAGAAGGCAATAGAAGAAATTTTCAATACAGCTTTTTTTAGCGAGCTCGAAAAATTATCAACTCCCTGCTCGACAAGCGACCGGGCGAGCCGAAACAGGCGCCCCGCAAGGCCCTTTCCAGATGCGCCCGATGTGCCAGATGCGCCCGTCGTCCCCGACAAGGGGCGCGCACTCACCAATAGTCTTCGGTCACGAACTGTCCGCCGCCGGTGCGGCGCAAGGGCGTCATGCCACGCTCACGCAGCAGCTCGCGCAACTCGGTGACCATCTCGGGATTGCCGCACGCCATCACGCGCGTCTGCTCCAGGCTCATCGGCAGGCCGACGACCTGCTCCAGCAAGCCATCCCGCAGCAGGGTCGTGATACGGCCGGCCAGCAGGCCCTCGCCGGGCGGCAGGTCGGTTTCCCGGGTCACACAGCGCAGCATGTGCAGGCGCGCCGGCCAGCCCTGCTCGCCGGCCTGGCGGCGCAGCGCCTCGAACTGCTCGATGTAGGTCAGCTCCTCACGCTGGCGCACGCCATGCACCACGACCAGATCGTCGAAGCGACGCCATACCTCCGGCTGCTGCAGGATCGAGACGTACGGCCCCAGGCCGGTGCCGGTGGCCATCATCCACAGCTGCCGGCCATCGGTGAAGCGATCGGCGGTCATGAAGCCATAGCTGAGCTTTTCCACCCAGACCGGGTCGCCCGGCTGCAGCGCGTCCAGCCGGGTCGTGAACTGGCCGCCGGGGACGATGATGGCGTAGTACTCCAGCACGTCGGCATCTTCGGCGGAGGTGATGGAATAGGCTCGCGAGACCATCTCGCCATCGACCTCCAGCCCCAGGCGGGCGAACTGGCCAGCGGTGAAACGGTAACCGGCCGGTCGCGTGGTTCGGAAACTCAACAGCTTGTCGGTCCAGCGGTGAACCGACAGCAGGCGCTCGCAGCTGGCCTTTTCCGAATACGCTTGTATGCTCACACAACTCTCCTTGGTCGCACCGGCCGCCCGCTCACGCAGGGAGAGCGGCACGGATACTGATTTGAAAACAGCCCTGCGGCACGACCGCCGGGCGCATTACAATAACGGCTACAACACAGGCAGGCTTGCCGCCGGCGCGCCATCGGGCGCCAGGCAGGAACTATCGGCGCCATGCACGGGTCAGGTTGGGAGGCACGACGCCCCCATCCAACATCCTACCCGACTTGCCAACAGTCCGGCCGGCAGCCTCAACCGATAACAACGTGACGCAATGAATCAATGACTTGGACCCGCAGCCTGGCCATCGCCTTCCTCTGGTGTACCGCCCAAACCGCCTATGCCGCCTACAAGGTAGAGATCGAGGCACCCAAGCCGGTGCAGTCACTGCTCAAGGATTTCCTGGACCTGTCGCGCTACCAGGATCGCGATGACATCAGCGACGAGCAGCTCAAGTTCATGATGGACACCGCCGGCGACCAGGTGCGCGACCTGACCGCCACCGAGGGTTATTTCTCGCCCCAGACCAAGGTAGCGATGAAGACCGATGCCGCCGCCGATGGCAAGCCGGGGATGCGCCACATCACGGTCACGGTCGATGCCGGCCCACGCACCAGTATCGCCTCGGCCGAGATTGCCGTGACCGGCGCAGCCCAGCAGCAGGATGCCGCCCGCATTGCGCGCATCCGCAACGACTGGTCGCTGGCGCCCGGCCAGCCGTTCCGCCAGGAAGACTGGGACAAGGCCAAGAACGCCGGCCTGGAGTCGCTGCAGCAGAAGAAATATGCCGCCGCCCGCATTGCGTCTTCCGAAGCGCGGGTGGATCCCGATGAACACCAGGCCGATCTCTCGGTGCGCTATGACAGCGGCCCGGCCTTCACCCTGGGCCCCTTGCAGGTCACCGGCACGCGCCGCTATCCGCAATCCATCATCGACAACGTCAATCCGCTCAGCGTGGGCGAGCCCTATGACGCCGACCGCCTGCTGGCCCTGCAGCGCCAGATCCAGAATACGCCCTACTTCTCCAATGCCATCGTGGCCATCGACGACGATCCGGCCCATCCCGACCTGACCCCGGTGAAGGTGCAGGTGACCGAATACCCGACCCAGCGCATCCGTACCGGGGTGGGCTATGGCACCGATACCGGCGCCCAGGTGGAAGGCCGCTATTCGCACTACAACGTCTTCGACCGCGCCTATGTGTTCGACAGCCAGGCGAGGCTGGAACAGAAGCGCCAGTACGGCCTGCTGTCGCTGGCCATGCCACCGGATGGCAAGGCTTTCGTCAACAGCATCAATACCTCCTACGACCGCACCACGCTGGAAGGCATCGACCTGCGCAGCCAGCAGGTCGGCTTCAAGCGCGCGCGCAACAGCGAGAACTACGACACCACCTATTCGCTGACCTACTACCGCGATGAGCTGACCCAGGAAAACGGCGCCACCCTGCCCGCCGACACCATCGTCACTCCCGGCAAGCACCGGGCGCTGGTACCCGGCTTTGCCTGGTCGCGACGCAACGTGGACAACCCCATCTTCCCGCGCCAGGGCAACCTGGTGACGCTGGAAGCCGGCTTCGCCCTCAAGGGCGTGCTGACCGACCAGAGTTTTTCCCGCCTGTATGGCCGCTTCAAGCAATTCGTGCCGGTGGGCAGGCGCGACATCGTGGTGCTGCGCTCGGAACTGGGCGGCGTCTTCACCACCGGCAGTGCCGGCTCGGTGCCGGCCTCGCTGCTGTTTCGCACCGGCGGCAACGACTCGGTGCGTGGCTATAGCTACCAGAGCATCGGCAACGAGCAGAACGGTACCGTCTATCCGACCAAGTACCTGGCCGTGGGCAGCGCCGAATACCAGCGCTGGTTCAGCCAGAGCTGGGGGGCGGCGGTGTTCTATGACCTCGGCGCGGCCGCCGACAACTGGAGCAACCGCACCTTCTATCACGGCGTCGGTACCGGCGCGCGCTGGCGCAGCCCGGTCGGCACGCTCAACCTGGACCTGGCCTATGGCATCCAGAAACGCCAGATCCGGCCCCATGTCTCGCTGGGCATTGCCTTCTAGCCAGCCCGCGACACCGATGACTGACCCGATTTCGATCCACGACCACGCATGAGCGACCAGCCCCACGATCCACATACCCCAACGCCATCACCGGCCCAGCGCCGTGGCCGTACGCTGGCCTGGTGGGCCGGTGGCAGTACTGCGCTGCTGCTGGTGGCGCTGGCCGGCACCACGCTGTTCGCCCTCAAGACCGAGCGCGGCGCCCGCCTGCTCTGGAACGGCGCGGTACAGGCCCTGGGTGGCAAGCTCTCCGGCGAACTGGCCGGCGGCACCGTGGCCGATGGCCTGCACCTGCGCCAGCTGCACTACCGCGATGAACAACGCATCCTCGACATCGACCGCATCGATGCCAGCTGGCACCTCTCGCTCCTGGGGCGCAAGCTCACCGTCAACTCGCTGCGGGTGGGAACGGTACAACTGACCCAGCAACCCAGCCCGTCCGAACCCAGTACCCTGCCCGGCTCGCTGTCACTGCCGCTGGCGCTGGAGATCCGCGAGGTCGCGCTGGATCGCCTGAGCCTCACGCAAGGGACCTCGACCACCGAACTGGGCAAGCTCGCCCTGCACGGCAACTCCGATGGCGTGCAGCACACCCTGGTGCTGGACAGCCTGTCCACCCCCTATGGCGACGCCACCGCGCTGCTGCACCTGAACGGGCGCCGGCCCTTTGCCCTGAGCGGGGCGCTGGAACTGCGCGGGGCCTACCAGAGCGACAGCCTGAAGGAGCAATACCAGCTGGCGGCCCAGCTCTCGGGCTCGCTGCAAGAGCTGGGCATCGCACTCAAGGCCAGCGGCGACCGTCTGCAGGGCTCGGCCGACGTCACCGCCACGCCGTTCGCGCCGGTGCCGCTCAAGCGCGCCCGCATCGACCTGCAACACCTCAATCCGCAAGCCTTCCAGGCCACCGCGCCCCAGGCCGACCTGGGCCTGCGCGCCGACCTGGCGCCGGTGGCGCAAGCGGCCGCCGACGGCGCCCTCAAGGTGGCCGGCCGGGTGGACATCACCAATGCCCGTCCCGGCAGCCTGGATCAACAATTGCTGCCGCTGCTGTCGGCCAGTGCCGATGTGGCCCTGGACCTGCACCAGCAAACCCTGTCGCGCCTGGAGATCCGCCTGCCGCGCGATGCCCGCATCGAAGGCAGCGGCCAGTTCCGCCCGGGCAGCCAGGAAGCCGGCCACGCCGAGGACATGGCCGGCCAGTTCAAGCTGCGCATCGCCGACCTGGACCTGAACCAGATCCATCGCCAGGCAAGGCCCACCCGGCTGTCCGGTCCGCTGGAGCTGACGCTGGCGCCGAACGTGCAACAGATCCTGCTGACCCTGCAGGACCAGGCCCTCAAGCTGCATCTGGACGGCACCCTCGGCGCCGGCCAGGTCACGCTCAAGGAGGCAACGCTGAACGCCGGCCGCTCGCGCCTGGAGGCCTCCGGTACCTTGCAGACCGTGGGGGCGATGGACTATGCCATCAAGGGCCGGCTGGTGGACTTCGACCCGGCAGCGGTGCTGCAGGCCGTCGTACCGCCGCAGCCAGCCACCCGAAAAGGCCGTGCCGCCCCTGCCGTCGCGCCGGTGCGCGCCCGCATCAACATGGATGTCAGCGCCAGCGGGGTGCTCTCGCCGGAGATGCGCGTCAAGCTGGGCTTCGCCATCCACGACAGCAGCTATGGTGAGCTCCCCATGGGGGGCCGCGGCGAGATCAACGTGGCCGGCATGCGCCTGTTGCCCAGCAAGGCCAATCTGCAGATCGCCGGCAACAGCGTGGACCTGGACGGCAGCTTCGGCGCCGCCAGCGACAGGCTCAAGCTGAAGATCGATGCCCCCCAGCTGGCGCGCCTGGGCTATGGCCTGTCGGGCCTGCTGCGCCTGGACGGCCAACTGAGCGGCACGCGCCAGCGTCCCGCCCTGCAGGCCAGCTACCAGGCCGAGCAACTGGCTTTTGGCGCGCACCGGCTGCACCACCTGGCCGGCCAGGCCGATTTCCACAGCAACCTGGCCGCTGGCGTCGCCTCGCCCGATAACCGCCTGGCGCTGACGCTGGAGGCCGACGGCTACGAGGGGCCACAAGCCGAACTGGCGCGCCTGGCGCTCAAGCTGGACGGCACCTACGCCGCCCATGCCCTGTCCGTGCAGGCCAACGGCAAGCTGCAGGGCCATGCACTGGAACTGGCCGTGCGCGCCCATGGCCAGGTGACCGAAAAGAGCCGGGGCCAATATGGCTGGGCCGGTAGCATCGACCAGCTGGAGAATCGCGGTTTCCCGCGTATCGCCATGACCGCGCCACTGGCCCTGCAAGCCTCGGCCAGCGCCATCGAAGCCGGTAGCACCCGCATCGAGATCGACCGTACCGCGCTGGAACTCAGGCAATTGTCCTGGCGCCAGGGCCGCATCGCCTCGGCCGGCCAGGTCCATGCGCTGGACGTGAACCGCCTGCTGGAGCTGCTGCAGCAGTTCACCGGTACGCCGCCACCGGTCAAGAGTGACCTGGTGCTCGACAGCGACTGGGATTTCTCACTCGACGAGCGTGCCAGCGGCTACCTGCAGGTGGCACGCCGCAGCGGCGATGTACGGGTCAACAGCAGTGTCGGCGAAGCCGCGCTGGGCCTGTCGGAACTGAAGCTGCGGGCTGACTTCCAGGGTGAGCAGATGCGCGTGAACGGTCGCGTGGAGGCCGCCCGCATTGGCAGCCTGGCGCTCGATGGCCAAGTCGGCCTGCAACGGCTGGACAGCCTGCTGACCCTGGCTGCGGGCTCGCCCCTCGACCTCAAGGCCAGGCTGGCGGTCCCCGAGTTGAAGCGCGTGGGCGACCTGATCGGCCCGCAAGTGAGTCTCAACGGCACGCTCTCGGCCGATCTCAATGCCGCCGGCACCCTGGCCCAGCCCAGGTTGTCGGGCGCCATCAATGGCGACAAGCTGGCCGTGACGCAATTCGACCAGGGCATCCAGTTGAAGGATGGCATCGTGCGCATCGTGATGGACAGCAACGTCATCGAATTGCGCCAGTTCGAGTTCCACGGCGGCAACGGCACCCTGCGTGCCGATGGCAAGGTGCAACTGGGCGCCGACAACCCCGATCTCATGGCCAGCCTCACCGCCGACCGCCTGGAACTGTTTGCCAGCCCCGACCGCCAGCTGATGCTCTCCGGCCAGGGCAAGATCAGCAACGTCAACGAGCAATTGCATGTGGATGGCAAGTTCACCGTGGACAAGGCCTTGTTCGACTTGCCCAAGAGCAGCGCCCCCAAGCTGGGCGATGACGTGGTCATCGTCAGCCGCACCGGCAAGAACCGGGTGGGCGGGGCCGCCTCCTCGGCGCAGAAGCTGGAAGCGGCCACCGAGAAGCCGGCCAGCAAGTTCGCCCCGGTCATGCAGATCGCCGTCGACCTGGGCAACGACTTCCGCTTCCGGGGCAGCGGCGCCGACCTGCGCCTGCGCGGCGACATGAGCGTGCGCAGCGAGCCGCTCTCGCCCCTGCGCGCCACCGGCACCATCAATGTGGCCGAGGGCAGCTACGAAGCCTTCGGCACCAAACTCAATATCGAGCGCGGCATCATCAACTTCCAGGGGCCGATCGCCAATCCCAACATCAATATCCTGGCCATGCGCCGCAACCAGGATGTCGAAGCCGGTGTTTCGGTAACGGGCAATGCCAGGCAGCCGCGCGTGCAGCTGGTGTCGGAGCCGAATGTCCCGGACGACGAGAAGCTGTCCTGGATGATGTTCGGCCATGGCACCGACAGCTCCAGCATCGGCCAGCGCACCGCCAGCAGCCAGGCCCTGGCGCTGGTGGGCAACATGGGCGGCAAGCGCATCGCCAAGGACATCGGCCTGGACCAGTTCAGCATCGGTTCCAGCGAATCGGGCCTGACCGACGAACAGGTGGTCAACCTGGGCAAGGCCATCACCGAGAAGATCACCCTGGGCTACGAGCAAAGCCTGCAGGGTGCGGCCAGCGTGGCCAAGGCAACCTGGCAGATCTCGCGGCGCTGGTCAGTAGTAGCCCGTGCGGGTACCATCAATGGATTGAACATCCTGTTCAACCGACGTTACGACTGAGCAACTATGGAACGCCTGAAACCGCCGTATCCGGTGGCGTCAGGCATTCCCCGATGGACGCGGCGCCCGGGATTGGGAACAATAGGCGTCAAGGAAAGTCGTCTCCAGGAAAAGCGTCATGCCAGAATTCAGAAAACTCAACGCATCGCAAGCAGCGCAATGGTTCGTTGTGGTGGTCTGCGTCGTCATCGTCGTGCTGGAGGCATGGACCGGCTGGCGTTCCTATGAGGTGGCCGTCGACGAGGCCACGCGCAATACGGCCAACACGACGCTGGCCCTGATGCAGCATGCCGACCAGTCCTTCAAGGAGGTCGATATCGTCCTGCAGGGCGTGCAGGAACACCTGCAATACAACGGCAACTCGGCCAGAGCACGCGAGCGCACCCATGACTTCATGGTCAGCTCGGTGGCCAGCCTGCCCCAGCTGGCCGATCTCTATGTCTACGATGAAAACGGCCAGTCGGTACTGAGCTCCCAGCCCGCCCTGGACAGCCGCTATATCCAGGATGACTACTTCCTGCATCACCGCCGCCTGCGCAGCAACGAGGCCTTCATCGGCCAACCCATGCGCAGCCGCATCAGCGGGCAATGGGTGGTGACGGTGAGCCGGCGCATCAACTTCGTCGATGGCAGCTTTGCCGGCGTGGTGGTGGCCGACATCGACCTGGCCTATTTCCAGCGCTACTACGAACAGTTCAGCATCGGCCATGACGGTGCCATCGTCTTCGGTCTCAACGAAGGCATCGTGATCTATCGCCTGCCCCTGCAGAACCATTCCATCGGCCTGGACATCTCCAAGTCCGATCTGCAACAGGACTACCTGCTGCGGGGTCAGCAAGGCTCGTTCGAGATGCGCTCGCCCCGTGACGACATCGTGCGCATCACCAGCTTCCAGCATTGCCGGCTCTATCCCCTGTTCGTGACGGTGGCACTGGCCAAGGACGAAGTGCTGCAGGACTGGCGCCGCCGTGTCTGGATACGGGGCGTGGCAGTGTTCCTGCTGCTGGTGGTGATCTGCTTTGGCGGCAACCGCCTGGTGGCCCAGGTGGCCCGCCGCGAGATGGCCGAAACCGAAGCCGTGGCGGCGCGTACCGAACTGGAGCGGCTCTATCGCACCCTGGAAGCACAATCCCAGAAGGATGGCCTCACCGATGTCTTCAACCGCCGCTACTTCGATGCCGCCCTGAGCGCCGAGCTGGCCCGCCTGAACCGCTCCGGCGAGTCGCTCTCGCTGGTCATGGTGGACGTGGATCACTTCAAGCAGTTCAACGATACCTACGGGCATGTGGCCGGTGACCTCTGCCTCAAGCGCGTGGCCGGCGCCATCGGCAGCATCGCGCGCCGCCAGGGCGACATCGTGGCGCGTTATGGTGGCGAAGAGTTTGCCCTCATCCTGCCCAACTGCAATGCCGCCAGCGCCAAGGCGATCGCCGGGCGCCTGCTGCAGGCGGTACGCTCTCTCGATATTGCCCATGAACGCAGTCCCATGGGCCACGTGACCATCAGCGTGGGCGTGGCCAGCCTGGCCAGCGGCAAGGGCATCCAGATCGCCCCGCGCGAGCTGGTCGATGCTGCCGATGCCGCCATGTACCTGGCCAAGGAACAAGGACGGGATCGCGCGGTACAACACGAATTCCCGCGGCTCACGGTGATCTCGAATCACCAGGGCAGCACCCGTTAAGCCATGCGCTGCCTGATCCGCTACCAGCTCCGTGCAGAGGCGACCATGGGTCGCTATCAGTTCTGCTCGGAAGCCCCCGACCTGGACCAGGTGATCCTGCATCTGAGCCGCTTCCTGCATCCCGAAGTGGTCTACGAATTCCCGCCGATGCGCGGCAATCATCACGACTCGATCGCGCAACTGCGCCAGCGCATGACACATGCGCGTCACTTCCTGGAACAGTACTGCGGCATCAGCAAGCTCTCCTACATGATCCTGCCGGAAGATGCCGACATCAGCACGGGCCAGTGGACCACCCTGCTGGAGAGCGACGACGAGGACTCCCTCACCGGGTAGGTGGCAGGCGTCAGTCCAGGCGGATCTGGCGATCGGCCACGCTGCGCACGATATCGGCATCATGCGTCACCAGCAGCACCGCACAGCCCAGCGCCCTGGCCTGCTCCACCAACAGGTTCATGACCTCCTGCTGGGTCAGCGGGTCCAGCCGTGAGGTCGGCTCGTCGGCAAAGATCAGCGCCGGCTTCATCCACAACACCCGCGCCAGTGCGATGCGCTGCAACTCCCCGCCGGAGACCTGCCGTGGCAGGCGATCCAGCAGCGCTGGCACAATGCGCATGCGCACCAGCAGGGTCTCCAGCATGGTCCAGTCCAGTGCATGCAGGCGCATCAGGTCCTGCAGGGAGCAGCGCAGGCTGACCGTGGGAACAAAAGCCGCTGCCGGATCCTGGTAGATCTTCTGGAAGGCCGTGCGCGGCAGTCCGCCGGCACGCACCACCTCGCCCGCATCGGGCTTGAGCAGGCCCAACGCGATATTGCCCAGGCTGGTCTTGCCGGCGCCGCTGGGACCGGCTACGGCGACGATCTCACCGGCATGGATGCGCAGGTCCAGCGCCGCAAACAGTCGCTGCTTGCCGAAGGACTTGCCCACCTGGCGCAGTTCTGCAATCACCGGGCCGGCAACCGCCGGACCCGATGCCGCCGTCCAGCACGCCGGATCGGCGGCCAGCAGTCGCCGCGTATAGGCATAGTCCGGCGCGGCCAGTATTTCAGCGGCCGGCCCCTGCTCCACCATCTCGCCATCGCGCATGACGGCCAGTTGCCCGCCCAGCGCACGTGCCAGCCAGACATCGTGGGTGATGCACAGCAGGCTCATGCCCTGCGCGCGGGCCGCCAGCAGCAAGGCCAGCACCTCGTCACGCCGGCCGGCGTCCAGGCCCTTGGTGGGTTCGTCGACGATCATCAGCGGCGCACCGGCTGCGTGCGTGGCCAGGAAGGCCACACGCTGGGCCATGCCGCCGGAGATCATGAAGGGATATTGTCCGGCCGCCGCCTGCAGGCCCAGGCTGTCCAGCGCGGCGGCGGCACGTTCGTGCGCATCCGCGCGCGCCGTGCGTGGCTGGTCGCGGTCAGGGTCGGCGGCGGGATGGCTGACCAGCTCGTAGGTCTCGGCCACCTGCTGTATCACGGGCATGGTCGGATCCAGCGCCAGCCAGGGTTCCTGGGGCAGCAGCGCAATGCTGCGCCCCCATCCGCGGCGGCGCGAACGGGGGTCGGCGGCGTCGCTACGGTGACCGGCGATCTCGATGGTGCCACTGCTGCGCAGGGAAGCCGGCAGATTGCCCATGATGGCCTGGGCCAGCAGCGACTTGCCTGACCCGCTCTCGCCCAGCAGGGTCAGTACGCCCCCCGCCGGAATCGAGAAATGCACGCGCCTGACCAGCGTGTGGCCACCCTGCCAGACCGTCAGGTCGACCACGCGCAAGGCCGCTGGCGTGAGGGCAGCGCTCATGCTGCCTCCTGCGCCGGCGCGAGCAACTGCAGCCCCAGCAAGGTCAACAACAGCACCAGCACTGGCGCGCCGACCAGCCAGGGGGCCTCGCGATAATACGGCAGCAGCTCGATCATCATCACGCCCAGCTCGGGCGTGGGCGGCTGCAGCCCGACACCGACAAAGCCCAGCGCCGACATGGCCAGTACCGCGCCGGCCAGGCCGAAGCGCATCAGCGTCAGCAGGCGTGGCAACAGCGCCGGCAACAGGTGACGCCGGACGATGTAGAACGCGCCAAAGCCCAGCAGGCGCGAAGCCTCCACCTGCGGGCTGGCCAGCAGGATATGGCAGGCCGCGCGCACCACGCGGAAATATTCCACCCACAAGGCCAGCGCCAGGCCCACATACAGGGGCCAGAAACCGCCCGGGGCGAAGGCCGCCAGCAGCAACACCAGCAACAGCCCCGGCAGGGCCAGCACCGCATCGGCCAATGCCGCCAGCAGGCGCTCGCCCCAGCCACCGCACCATGCCGCCAGGATGCCCGCCAGCGTGCCCGGAATGGCTGCCGAGAGCACACTCAGCAAGGCCAGCGACAGCGACAGGCGACTGCCGTACAGCAGCCGCGCCAGCATGCTGCGCCCCAGGGGATCGTAGCCCAGTGGCTCGGCCAGGCTGGGCGCCTGCAGGAAGTGATCGAGATGCTGGCGCGCGGGATCACTGGAGATCATCAGCGGCCCCAGCAGCGCCATGACCGCAATGGCACCCAGCAGGATTGCGCCGGCGTGCTGAGCTCCGGTCCGGCGACGAGGCAGGGCCTGCGCCTCCGGCACGGGGGAAGAAGACAGGATACTCATGGTCGGCGACGTGGATCGATGAGGGCGCAGGCGGCATCCACCAGCGCATTGAAAAGAACGAACATCAAGCCCAGCACCAGTGCCGTGGCCTGGATCATCGGCACGTCGCGGCCGAAGATGGCGTGCACCAGTGCGTGGCCGATGCCGGGCCAGGCGAAGATGGTTTCCACCAGCACCACGCCCTCGACCAGCATCACCAGCTGCACGCCCAGGTAGGCCGTGACAGGCGCGGCGACATTGCGCAGACCGTGTCGTGCCAGCGCCTGTGCCGGCGTCAGCCCCTTGGTCAGGGCGAAGGCGAAATAGTCGGATGCGCGCACCTGCACCATGGCATCGCGCGCCACCCGGCAAGACATCGCCGCCAGGCCCAGCGCCAGCGTCAGCGCGGGCAAGAGGATGCCACCGTGATCGGCATGGCCGGCCGCCGGCAAGGCCCCCAGCTGCACCGAGAACATCAGCACCAGTACCAGCCCCAGCAGGAAAGGCGGCAAGGCGCGCAGGGTCACCGACAGCGCCAGCGTGGCACGATCGAGCCATCCGCCTGGCACCAGGCCTGCCAGCACGCCGAGCGTCGGGCCGAGCAGCAGCGACAGGCTCATGGCCAGCAGGGAGAGGCGCAAGGTCGGCCCCAGTTGCTGGGCAATCTCGTGCAGCACCGGTTGCGCGGTCACTTGCGATGTTCCCAGCTCCAGGTGCAGCAGCCGGCCCCACCAGTCCCCGAGCGCGGCCAGCCAGGGGCGGTCCAGGCCCAGTTCGACGCGTACCGCCTGCGCCGCTTCGCTGGTGACCATGTCGTAACCGTAACGGCCCGCAGCGATGCGATAGGCCATGTCGCCGGGCAGCATGCGCGTCATGAAGAAGCACAGCGTGCCCACCAGCAGCGCCACCAATACCGCTTGCAGCAGGCGCTGCAGGAGCTTGGGCAATAAGTGTCTCAGGTCCATTGCAGTCGTGAAATCCGGTAGCTGCGTTCAAAGGGATCGATACTGGCGCCGCGCACGCGACGGCTGACCGCGCAGGTCTGGCGGTACCAGACCACCGGGATCACCGGCAACTGCTCCTGCAGGATGGCAGCAATGCGGGCGCGCTGGCTGCGGCCGCGATCGCCATCGTGCGCGGGGCTTGCAGCCAGCTGCGTCAGCAAACCCGTCACCTCGTCATTGCGCCAGCCCATGGCGCCCCAGTCCCCGCCCTCGGGGCCGAAGTCCTGCAGCAGGCTGGCCACCGGGTCGGGCAGGTTGCCGTAGTTGCGGGCCGCCAGCGCCATCTGCAGCAGGCCGCTACGATGGCCGGCCGGGATGTCGCCGGAATTGCCGATCACCACCCGCACCGTGATGCCGATCTGGCGCATCTCTTCCTGCAGGGCGGTGGCGATCAGCGGCAGCTCGGGCCGATCGACGAAGGTGGTCAGGCTCAGGGCCAGCACCTGGCCATCACGATAGCGCTGGCCATCGGCCCCTTGTCGCCAGCCGGCTTCTTCGAGCAGGCGCCGGGCCTGGCGCAGGTCGGTGCGCAAGGGCGGCAGGCCCGGATCATGCCAGCGCGACAGCGAGGGCGGGAACAACTGCGTGGCCCCCAGCCCCGGATCGCGCAACAGGGCGCGGGCGATGCCCTGGCGTTCCACACACAGGGCGATGGCCCGGCGCACGCGCACATCGGCCAGCAGCGGATGCCCCGCATTGAGCTTGATGATGGTGGTACGCGGCAGCATGGCCGAGACCAGCTGCGCACGCGGGCTATCCTGCAAGGCCCGTATGCTGGGCGGATCCAGCGAAAACGCCAGATCGGCCTGACCACTCTGGACCAGCAGGGTACGTGTCTCGGCGCGGGCCACGCTGATGTAGCGGGCACGTTGCACCGCCCTGCCGATAGCGGGTGGGTGGCGTTCGACCTCGAACTGCTGTGGCAGGGACAGGGACTTGATGCGCATTGGCCCGCTGCCGATGATGGCCACCACCTTGCCCCCGGCATCAAAGGAGGCTGGCGCCAGTATCTGGGTGGAGTAATGGGTCAGCAGGTAAGGCAAGGGACCGAAGGGCCGGCGCAGCGCGATCACCAGCTCGCCGCCCTGCACGGTCATGGTGGCGATATCGGCCAGGCGCAGTACGCCCGGGCGCGCCTGCGCACGCTGCAGGCAGCTCAGGATGCTGGCGGGCGTGATGGCGCTCCCATCGTGGTAGCGGCCCTCGCGGCGCAAGGCAAAGCGCCACTGCAGGCCGTCGGCGCTGACGCGCCACGAAGTGGCCAGCGCGGCGTGCAGCTGGCCATCGTCATCGACCTCCAGCAAGGTCTCCACCACTTCCATGCGGCTGAACATGTAGCCGGCGCGGGAGGGATCGAGGCCGGTCATCTCCCAGGGGCCCACCACGGTCAGTACATCGGCATCCGCTTGTCCCGGCGGACCGGAGCCGTGGGCATGCTCGTCCTCATGGGCCAGTGCGGTACGCCAGGGCGCCGCGGCCAGGGGCGCTGCCGCCAATACCGCGGCGGCCGCCGGCAAGGCCAGCAGCCGGCGCCGCCGTGCGATCGGGTGCTGATCCAAGGCTACCCCTCAGAACTTCACGTTCAACGCCAGCGTGGCGTTGCGCTCGTCACCCGGCATGATCCACACATTGCTGTAGGAGCTGCTGTAGTAGCGCTTGTTGAACAGATTGTTGACGTCCAGCGAGAGCTTCATGGCCGGCGTGAATTGCCAGTAGGCCAGCGCCCGCGCCGTCATGTAGCCGGGCAGCGTGAAGCTGCCGGCCTGGTCGCCGGTGCGCGCGCCGACATAGTTCAGGCCGCCCCCCAGTCCATAGGGCGCGCCACGCGCATCGGCATCCTCGAAGATGGCCAGCACGCTGCCGGAGAGGCGCGGCACATTGATCAGGCGCGAGCCCACGGCCAGGGTGTTGTCCTTGGCCACGAATGCATCCGTATAGGCCAGGTTGCCGGTGAAGCGCCAGTGGTGGCCCAGCTTGCCGTTGGCATCCAGTTCCACGCCACGACTGCGTACCTCCCCGGCGGCGATCGAGAATGCCGTGTTGTTGGGGTCGGTGGTCAGCACGTTCTGCTTGGTGATATCGAAGACGGCGAGCGTGGCACCGCTGCGCTTGTCCTCGCTCTGGAACTTCAGGCCGGCTTCGGCGGCGCGTGCGGTCTCGGGGCTGAAGGCATTGCCGTTGGCATCGCTGCCCGTATTGGGACGGAAGGACTTGCTGGCGCTGGCATAGAGCGACCAGGCCGGCGTGACCAGCCAGGTCAGGCCCAGGCGCGGCGAGAAGGCGCTCTTGTCCTGGCGCGTGCTGGTGTTGCTGCGCCAGTTGTCCAGGCGCGAGCGGAAAGAGTCGGCCCGGATGCCCGCCAGCAGCTTCCAGCGCGCCGCCAGGCTGACCTGGTCCCGCAGGTAGAAGCCGGTGCTGACCTGGTGTTCGCTGGTGGCGGTATTGGGCAACAGGGCCGGTTGCGCCTGTCCGTAGACCGGATCATTGATGTTGATGGCATAGGGCGAGGTCGCGCTCGGGTTCACGCGCAGCATGCGCTGGTCCAGCGTCAGCCAGTCGGCTTCCACGCCCGCCAGTAGCTCATGGCCCATGCCGCCGGCCTGCAGCTTGCCGCCCAGCTCGGCCTGGATCGAGGTGTCGTGCCAGCTGTAGTCGCGATAGCGGCGCTGGCGCCACAGCGTGGCATTGTCGGCCCGCAGGGACGATGCTTCGGTGGAGTAGCCATCCAGCTGGCCATCCTTGTGGAAGAGGCCGGTACGCAGGTGCCAGTTCTCGTCGAGCTGGTGTTCCAGTGTCAGCAGGTGGTTCTGGTTATCCATCTTGATGTCGCCATCCCCGGGTTCGCCCAGGAAGCGCGATATTGGCAGCACACCGGGATTGCCACCAACCGCGACGATGCCACGATCCAGCGGCGCCTTCTGGCGCAGGAACTCGCCCTCGTAGTTCAGCACCGTCTGCGCCCCCAATACCCAGGTGAAGGCCGGCGCCAGGAACTCGCGCTTGCTGCTGACGTTGTCGCGCATGCTGCCCTTGTGCTCGATGGCGGCATTGAGGCGATAGGCGACTTCGCTGTTGAGGGCACCGGTGGAATCGACGGCCGTGCGGTAGGTATCGTTGGTGCCGATGGACAGGTCCAGCGCATTGGCCGCCTTGAACTGCGGCTTCTTGGTGACCACGTTGATGGTGCCGCCCGGCTCGCTGTTGCCGTACAACGCCGCGGCCGGCCCCTTGAGGAAGTCCACGCTCTCCACATTGGCCAGGTCGCGCGGCGGCGCATAGCCACGGTTGGAGGCGAAGCCATTCCAGAGGATGTTCAGGCCGCCGTTGTCGCTACCCGCAAATCCCCGGATGGCGTAGCTGTCCCACAGGCCGCCGAAGTTGTTCTGCCTGGCCACGCCGCTGACGTACAGCAGCAGGTCATCCAGGCGGGTGGCGGCCAGGTCATCGATGAGCTGGCGCGATACCACCTGCACCGACTGCGGCAGTTCCTGCAGGGGTGTCTCGGTGCGGGTGGCGCTGGTGGACGTACTTTGACGATATTGCTTGCGCTCGCCTTCGCCGGTGACGACGATCTGGCCCAGGCTGCCGCCCTCCCCTTGTTCGGCATCGGCGCCCCAGGCCGTGACGGGTGTCTGGCCCAGGGCCATGGCGCCCAGCACGGCCGCCCGCAGTGCGGTCATTCTCATCGTTTTCTCTCTTGTGATCGTGGCATGCGCCGGCATTTTATGCAACTATGTTGCATTTATCAAGCGAAATGACTCGCATTTAGGACAAGGCCGGCAGGAGCAGGAGTATAGGGAGATGCGCGGGCCAACGGCGGCGATGCGACGATTTGTCGCACCCGCTGGCCCGCAAACGGGGAAGAGACGATCAGGGAGATTAAAGCCAGCCGGCCTTGCGCAGGCGCCGCCACAGCAGCGAACAGGCGGTGAAGATGCCCCCCAGTACCAGCGGGAAACTCCATTGCCAGGACAGCCCCGGCATGTTGGCGAAGTTCATGCCGTAGAGGCTGAAGACCATGGTCGGGATGGCCAGGATGGCACCCCAGCCGGCCAGGGTCTGCACGATCTCGTTCTGGTGGATGGTGACCTGGGCCAGGTTGATCTGCACGGCCGACTCCACCATCTCGCGCAGGCGGTCGCCGGTATCGATGAAGCGCACCACGTGGTCGTAGATGTCGCGGAAGTAGGCCTTGCCTTCCTTGGTGATCAGGCCCTCATGGAAGCGCAGCAGCTGGGTACACACATCCAGCAGCGGCGAGGCGGCTGAGCGCAGGCGGATCAGTTGCCGCTTCAACTGGTAGAGCTCTTGCAGATAGGCCTTGCCACTGATGGCACCGGGGTTGAAGAGCTGTTCCTCGTACTGGCTGAACTTGGCTTCGAGGTCGTCCATGATGGGACGATAGTTGTCGACCACGAAGTCCATGATGGAATACAGCACGAAGCTGGGGCCGCGCACCAGGCGCTCGGGCAGCATCTCGCAATGCTCGCGCACCTTGGCATAGCTGCGCGAGGCGCCATGGCGCACCGTGACCACGAAGCGCGGACCGGTGAGGATGTGGGTCTCGCCGAACTGCACCTCGCCGCCAGCCAGCTGGGCCGTATGCAGCACCACGAAGAGGGTGTCGCCGTATTCCTCGATCTTGGGGCGCTGGTGGGCGGCATAGGCGTCTTCCACCGCCAGTTCGTGCAGGCAGAATTCTTCCCTGATCTTGTTCATCAGCTCGACATTGGGCTCCAGCAGGCCCAGCCAGACGAAAGTACCCTCCTCTTCCAGCACGTCGCTGATCTCGTCGAGGGTAATGTCCCGGAGTTTCCGGCCCTTCTTGTAGACCGTGCAATTGACGATCATGTTGGGATCGATCATGTCTCTTTCCTGTTCTTGTCTGAGCTTGTCCGTGCTTGTCCATACTTGTCGGCTCAGCCGGCGCCCACGCGCCAGCGCAACCTCTGCTTGAAGACCTGGGCCATGATCACGCCGGCCAGCGTGATGACGCCACCGACGGCATGGTAGCCATGCAAGGGCTCGCCCAATGCGGCCACAGCGATAATGACCGTCAAGACCGGCATCAGGTTCACGAAGATGGCGCAACGGCTGGCCCCCAGGTGGGCCACGCCGCGCATCCACAGGAATTGCGAGATGATGGAAGCGGCAATACCGGCATAGAGCAGGATGGGCAGGTTGTCGCGGGTCAGCGGCGAATGATGGCCCAGCACGAAGCCCGGGAACAGCAGCACCACCGCCATCAGCACCTGCACATACAGCAACTGCCAGGTCCGCAGCGGCAAGGCCCAGCGCCGCAGCATCACGCCATACAGGCCATAGGCGATGGTGGCCAGCAGCATGAGCAGGTCGCCGGTGACCACGCCCTGGTCGAACAGCGCCAGCGGATGGCCGCGCCCGATCAGCACCGCCAGCCCGAACAGCGACAGCACGCCACCGGCCAGCGTACCCACGGTGGGCGGCTCGGACAACAGCCGGATGCTCAACACCAGCGTCAAGAGCGGCATCAGCGAGGCGATGATGCCCATGCTGGTGGCCGAGGCCGTGGCGGCGGCGAAATAGGCCAGGCTCTGGAACAGCACCATGCCCAGCAGCGCCAGCACCAGGATCTTGCCCAGGTAGGGGCGGATCTGGGTGCGCGCGGCCCAAGTACTGCGCGCCAGGAAGGGTGACATCAGCAGCGCCGCCAGCACCCAGCGATAGAAGGAAATGTCTTCCGGCGCGATCACCCCGGCCGACATCTTGCTGATGACGGTGTTGCCGGCCCAGATCGAGACCGCGCCCAGGGGGAACCAGAGATATTTGTAGGGCATCGCCGTGCTGCTCATGCAGGATTCCTTCAGGCCGACTTGGCCTGTTCGTGGCCGGCCATCTCGGCGCCGGCATTATGCGGCAGCTGGCGCAGCATCAGCAGCGCGCAGGCAGCTACCGCCCCCACCACCAGGAAGGCCGGCCAGAAGTCCTGTGCCACCAAGGTGGCATGGCCCTGGATCTCGTTGGACATCTGCAGCGCAAAGCCGGCCAGCACCACGCCCATGCCGATGGACAGCTGCTGGGCCACGCTGGCCATGCTGGTGGCCTGGCTCAGGCGCTGCTTGTCGACGTCGGCATAGGAGATCGCATTGAGACTGGTGAATTGCAGCGAGCGGAAGCAGCCGCCGATGAGCAGCACCAGCACCATCAGCAGATAAGGCGTCTGCGGCGTGAAGCAACCGATGGCCCACAGCCCCAGCACGCCCAGCGCACCATTGACCAGCAGCACCTTGCGGAAACCGAAGCGCCGCAGGAAGCGCGCGGCGATGGTCTTCATGAACATGGCACCTCCAGCCGACACGCAGGTCAGCAAGCCGGAGTGGAAAGGCGAATAGCCAAAGCCCAGTTGCAGCATCAGCGGCAGCAGGAAGGGAATGGCGCCGATGCCGACCCGATAGAACGAGCCCCCGAACACGCCGGCGCGCAGCGTGGGGATCTTCAGCAGCGCCAGGTCGATCAGCGGCGCCTCGGCGCGGCGCGCATGCCAGACATAGGCCACCAGGAACACCGCCCCGCCGGCCACGCAGGCCAGCGAGATATCGGCAGCCACCAGATGGCGGCCGGCCGTGGCCAGGCCCATCATCAACAGCGAGCAGCCCAGCGCCGAGAGGATGAATCCGCGCAGGTCCAGCGGCGCCACCTCGTCGGCCTTGAGGTCGGGAATGAAGCGCGTGGCCAGGTACAGGCCCAGGACGCTGATGGGAATGTTGATGAAGAAGATCCAGCGCCAGTGGAAGTAGGTCGTAATGAAGCCCCCCAGCGGCGGCCCCAGCACCGGCCCGAACAGCGCCGGGATGGTGAGGTAGGACAGCGCCTTGACCAGGTTGATCTTTTCCACACTGCGCAGGATCACCAGGCGTCCGACCGGCACCATCATGGCCCCGCCTATGCCTTGCAGGAAACGGGCAGCCACGAATTCCGGCAGGGTCGAGGAAATGCCACAGAGGATGGAGCCCAGCATGAACACGCAGATGGCCGAACGGAAGATGGTCAGCGAGCCGAAGCGATCAGCCATCCAGCCCGAGATGGGGATGAACACGGCCAGGCTGACCAGATAGGACGTCAGGGCCAGCTTGAGCGAGATCGGGTCCACGTGCATGTCCAGCGCCAGCGCCGGCAGCGAAGTGGAAATGACGGTCGAGTCCATCTGTTCCATGAACAGCGCACAGGCGACGATCAGGGGAATGATGAAGGTGCGGGGAATGGGCATGGGTATTGGCGTTGGAATAGGCTCTCGCCGGCCGGGGCGGGCAGGCGTGGCAAGCCTTCAAGTATACCTTTTACGCTATCATGCTGCCGGACGCCCCCGCGTCCTGCCCATCTGCACCAACCCCGCCCTGCCCTGCCCGCCTCATGAACGATTGCTTCGCCCTCCTCGACGACCACCTGGCCACGCCGGCCGAACCGCGCTCGCGCCTCTATACCGACCACCTGCGCACGCTGGCCTGCGCCGAGGCAGCGCAATTCCCGGCGTTGCTGGCGGAGATGCAGGCGGCGCTGGCCGAAGGCCACCATGCGGTGGCGCTGTGGAACTATGAACTGGGCGCGGCCCTGCAAGGCTTGCCGGGTCTGGCACAGCGCCATGCCGGCGGACCGCTGGCGCAGGTGATGCTGTTCGAACGCTGCGAACGCCTGGGCGCCGCCCAGGTCGATGCCTGGCTGACACAACAGGTCGCGGACGACCAGGGCGCCGGCCTGCTCAGGCTGCGCGCCAGCGTCGATGAAGCCGGCTTCCATGCCGCCATCGCCCGCATCCGCGACTACATCGCCGCTGGCGACACCTATCAGGTCAACTACACCTACCGCCTGCAGTTCGATGCCTATGGCGACGCCATCGCGCTGTATCGCCGCCTGCGCGCGCGCCAGCCGGTCCCCTACGGGGCGCTGGTGCGCCATGCCGATGGCAGCATGGTGCTGTCCCGCTCGCCGGAACTGTTCGTCTCGCATCAGGAAGGCGTACTCAAGGCCAAGCCCATGAAAGGCACGGCGCGCGCCGCCGGTGCCGAGGAGAAAGACGCCGAAGCCATCAATGCCCGGCGTGCACTGGCACTGGCCGCGGACGAAAAGAACCGCGCCGAGAACCTGATGATCGTGGATCTGCTGCGCAATGACCTGGGCCGCGTGGCGGTCGCCGGCTCGGTGCAGGTGCCGCATCTGTTCGATGTGCGCCGCTATGGCCAGGTCCTGCAGATGACCTCCACCATCCGCGCCCGCCTGCGCGCCGATGTCACGCTGGCCGAGATCATCACCGCCCTCTATCCCTGCGGCTCCATCACTGGCGCCCCCAAGCGCCGCACCATGGAAATCATCCACGAGCTGGAAGACACGCCACGCGGCCTCTACACCGGCGCCATCGGCTGGTTCGATCCGCCGCGCCAGGACGCTCAGGCAGTGGGCGACTTCTGCCTCTCGGTACCGATCCGCACGCTGGAACTGCAACCGCCACAGGCGGGCATGCGACGCGGTGTGATGGGCGTGGGCGCCGGCATCGTCCACGACAGCGACGCCGCCTCCGAATTCGCGGAATGCCGCCTCAAGGCCGCCTTCCTGACCGGGCTGGCACAGGAGTTCAGCCTGTTCGAGACCCTGCACGCCAGCCGCGATGGCTGCCGTCATCTGGCACTTCACCTGCAACGCCTGCAAGCCTCGGCGCAGGCCTTCGGCTTTCCCTTCGACGAAGCGGCCCTGCGCGCCGGCATCGCCGCCACCTGTGCGCAACTGGATCCCGCACATGCCTATCGGCTACGCCTGGCTCTGGATGCGGAGGGGGCGATCAGCATCCAGCATGCGCCGCTGACCGAGCTCACCGAGCCGGTCACGGTGTTCCTGGCCGACACGCCCATGGACAGTGGCGATCTCTTCCTGCGCCACAAGAGCACGCGCCGCGCGCGCTACGACGCCGCCTGGAAAGAGGCCGAGCGGCGTGGCGGCTTCGACATGCTGTTCTTCAATGAACGGGGAGAGTTGACCGAGGGGGGGCGCAGCAATGTGCTGGTCCGGCTGGACGGGCGCTGGATCACGCCGCCGATGGCAGCGGGTCTCCTGCCGGGTGTGATGCGCCAGGTCTTGCTGGCCGACCCCGACTGGGATCTGCAGGAAGGTACCCTCACCCGCGCCGACCTGCTGCGCGCGCAGGAGATCGTGGTGTGCAATGCCCTGCGCGGGCCGTTACGGGCGGTGATCGGCAAATGAGATTGCGGTAGACGATTGACCCCACCACCGCGACACACCCACCCTGCAATTCAGCGCAGGGCGGCGTTGTCCTTCAAGGCTTTGGCCTTCTCGGCCTGCTGCCGTTGCAGCGGGCCCAGATCATCCAGGTCATGCGCATCCCAGCCACCGCCCAGCGCCTTGGCCAGCAGCACGCTGGCGGCCATGCGGCGGTTGATGATATTGAGCGAGGTCAGCTCGGCCGACAGCGCCGTGGCCTGCGCCGTGATCACGCTGACATAGCTGACCGTGCCGGCCTTGTACTGGTTGGTCACCAGCGTGACCGCCTGGCGTGCCGCCTGCAAGGCCTCGTTCTGCACCGCCGCCTCCTGCTCCAGGATGCGCAATGCGGCCAGGTTGTCCTCGACATCCTGGAAGGCCGTCAGCACCGTCTGCTTGTAGGTGGCCACCGTGCCGTCGTAGCTGGCAATGGCCTGGTCGGTGGCGGCGCTGCGCGCGCCACCATCGAAGATGGTCTGGGCCAGTTGCGGCCCCAGCGACCACACTCGGCCCGGCAGCGTGAACCAGTCGGCGAAGCTGGAACTCTGGTAGCCCCCCGAGGCCGACAGCGTCAGGCTGGGGAAGTAGGCCGCCTTGGCCACGCCGATCTTGGCATTGGCCGCAGCCACGCGGCGCTCGGCAGCGGCCACGTCGGGGCGGCGCTCCAGCAGCATCGATGGCACGCCTTGCGGCACCGGCGGCGCCACGGCCGTCAGCGGGGCCTTGGGCAGGGAGAAGTTTGAGGGTGTCTTGCCCACCAGCAGCGCGATAGCGTGTTCCACCTGGGCACGGGTGACGCCGTTGTCCAGCGCTGACGCCTGGGCCGACTTCAGCTGGGTCTGCGCCTGGATCACGTCGGACTTGGCCACCATGCCGGCGGCATACTGGTTCTGGGTCAGCTGGTAGGAGCGCTGGTAGGCCTCCACCGTGTCCTGCAGCACCTGCTGCTGGGCGTCCAGCACGCGCAATTGCAGATAGTTCTGTGCCAGCTGGGCCTGGGCCGACAAGCGTGCTGCCGCCAGGTCGCCGGCACTGGCCTGGGCGCTGGCCTGGCTGGCCTCGACATCGCGTCGCACCTTGCCCCAGATATCGGCTTCCCAGGAGGCCGTCAGTGCGAAGTTGTAGCTGTTGCGCACGCTGCCGGAGCTCGACGATGACGACGACGAAGAAGAGGAACTGCTGCTGGAGTTGCCACCGCTGCGGGAGGCCGAGGCCGACGCCGCCAGCGTGGGCGAATAGGCCGAGCGCGAGCTCTGCACCAGCGCCACGGCACTGCGGAAATTGGCTTCGGCCAGGGCCAGGTTCTGGTTCGAGATATCGACCTGCGCCACCAGCGCATTCAGTTGCGCATCGCCGAACATCTCCCACCACTTGCCATCGGTCACCAAATCACGCGGCTGGGCCGGGTGCCAGTCCTGGCCTTCCTTGAAGACGGCCGGGGCCGGGTCCAGTTGCGGTCGCACGTAGTCGGGTCCGACCGAGCAGGCCGTCAGCGCGAAGCCGGCCAACAACACGGCCAGCAGGGGCTTCAATTTGAACAGGTCTTGTTGCGTCATGCGATTCTCCATGGCGGCAGCCTCAGGCCGCCGATGTTGCTGTCTTGTTCTTGCGACCGAAACGACGATGGCCCCAGGCGCTCAGTCGTTCCATGTACAGGTAGACCACGGGCGTGGTGTAGAGCGTGAGCAACTGGCTCACCACCAGTCCGCCGACGATGGAAATGCCCAGCGGCTGGCGCAGCTCGGCGCCGTCGCCATGGCCGATGGCCAGCGGGATCGCGCCCAGCAGCGCCGCCATGGTGGTCATCATGATGGGACGGAAGCGCAGCTTGCAGGCCTCGAAGATGGCATCGCGCGGCGACAGGCCGTGGTTGCGTTCGGCGTCGATGGCGAAGTCCACCATCATGATGGCGTTCTTCTTGACGATACCGATGAGCAGGATCACGCCGATCAGGGCGATGAGGCTGAAGTCGGTCCCGGTCACCATCAGCGCCAGCAAGGCGCCCACGCCCGCCGAGGGCAGCGTGGAAATGATGGTGATGGGATGGATCAGGCTTTCATAAAGGATGCCCAGCACGATATAGACCGCCAGCAGCGCCGTCAGGATCAGGATGGGCTGGCTGGAAGTGGAGGACTGGAAGGCATTGGCGGTGCCAGCGAAGGTCCCCAGTACATTGGTGGGCACGCCCAGCTGCGCCATGGTGCGATCGATGGCGGCGGTGGCCTGCGACAGCGACACGCCTTCGGCCAGGTTGAAGGACAGCGTAGAGGCCACGAACTGCCCCTCATGGCCCACCGACAGCGAGGTCGTGGTCGGCTCGAAGCGGGCGAAGGTGGCCAGCGGGATCTGCCGCGAGGCCGCCGTCGAGATGGTCTGGGCCAGCCCGGTATTGGCGTTGAGCTTGCCCGCGGCCGACAGCGCCGGTGGCGTCGACAGTGTCGAGGTGGTCGGCGACAGGTTCGATGAACCGGCCAGGCTGACGTAGGTATCGTGCAGGATCTCGGGGCTTTGCCAGTACTGCGGCGCGGCTTCCATCACCACGTGGTACTGGTTCATGCCACTGTAGATGGTGGAGATCTGACGCTGGCCGAACAGGTCGGAGAGGGTCGAATCGATCAGCTGCGGCGTCACCCCGGCGCGCATGGCGGTATCGCGGTCGATGGTCAGGGTGGTCTGCAAGCCGTTGTCCTGCTGGTCGGTGCTGATGTCTTCCAGCTCCTTGAGGTTGGAGAAGGCCAGGCGGATCTTGGGCTCCCACACCCGCAGCAGCGCCACGTCATCGGACTTGAGCGAGTACTCGTACTGCGAATCGCTCTGGCGCGCACCGATGCGGATATCCTGCACCGGCACCAGGAACACGCGGGCGCCAGCCACCTTGGCAGTCTTGATGCGCAGGCGCGCCACCACCTTGTCGGCGCTGTCCTTGCGCACCGTCAGGGGTTTCAGGGTCACATACATGAAGCCGCCATTGCGCCGCTGCCCGCCCGTGAAGGCCACCACGTCCGAGACGTCGGGGTCGGCCTTGACGATATCGATGAACTCGTTGAGCTTGGTGCGCATGGCCTGGAAGGAAATCGCCTGGTCGCCACGGATGCCGCCGACCAGGCGGCCGGTATCCTGCTGCGGGAAGAAGCCCTTGGGGATGGCCTTGTAGAGATAGACGTTCAGGGCCACGGTGGCCACCAGGATCAGCATCATCAGCGGCGCTGCGCGCAGGGCCCAGGCCAGCGAGCGCTCGTAGGCCAGCAGCATGTCCTGGAAGATCATGGCGCCCTGGTCGGCCAGCTTCTGCAGCCAGGGATGGCGGCGCTTGCGGCGTTCTTCCTCGGCGGCCGGATCGTGGCGCAACAGCTGCGCGCACATCATCGGTGTGGTGGTCAGCGATACCACCAGCGACACTAGGATGGCCACCGACAGCGTAATGGCGAACTCGCGGAAGAGCCGCCCGACGATGCCTTCCATCATCAGGATGGGAATGAAGACGGCGATGAGCGAAATGCTCATCGACAGCACCGTGAACCCCACCTCGCGCGCGCCCAGCAGCGCCGCCTGGTAAGGCTTCATGCCGGACTCGATGTGGCGCGAGATGTTTTCCAGCACCACGATGGCATCGTCCACCACGAAGCCGGTGGCAATGGTCAGCGCCATCAGCGACAGGTTGTCCAGGCTGAAACCGGCCAGGTACATGATGCCGAAGGTACCGATCAGCGAGACCGGCACAGCCACCGCCGGGATCAGCGTGGCGCGCGCATTGCGCAGGAACAGGAACACCACCATGATCACCAGCGCCACCGAGAGCATCAGGGTGAACTCGGTTTCCTTCAGGGAGGCGCGGATGGTCGGGGTGCGGTCCAGCACCACCTTCATGTCGATGGCCGCCGGAATGGACGCCTGCAACTGTGGCAGCAGGGCGCGCACGTTGTCGACCGTGTCGATGATGTTCGCGCCGGGCTGGCGGTTGATGATGACCAGCACCGAGGGCTTGCCATTGGAGGAGCCGGCATTGCGCACGTCGGCCACCGAGTCGCGCACCTCGGCCACATCGCGCACGCGCACCGGCGTGCCATTGCGGTAGGAGACGATCAGCGGCGCATATTCGGCGGCGGTCTTGGCCTGGTCATTGGCGTAGATCTGCCAGTTGCGGTCATCGTCTTCCAGTATGCCCTTGGGACGGTTGGCATTGGTGGCCGCCACCGCGGTACGCACGTCGGCGCTGCCGATGCCGTACTTGTTCAGGGCCGTCGGGTTGAGCTCAATGCGCACGGCCGGCTGCGAACTGCCGCCCACGCTGACCTGCCCCACGCCGCGCACCTGTGACAGTTTCTGCGCCACGATGCTGTCGGCGGCGTCGTACATCTGGCCCTGGGTCATGGTGTCGGACGTCATGGCCAGGATCAGGATGGGCGCGTCGGCCGGGTTGACCTTGCGATAGGTCGGATTGCTCGGCATGCCGGTCGGCAGCAGGTTGCGCGCGGCATTCAGGGCCGCCTGCACATCGCGGGCGGCGCCATCGATGTCACGGTTGAGGTCGAACTGCAGCGTGATGCGGGTGGAGTTCTGCGAGCTGGTCGAGGTCATCTCGGTGACGCCCGCGATCGACCCCATGGCCCGTTCCAGCGGTGTAGCCACGGTGGCGGCCATGGTTTCCGGGCTGGCACCGGGCAGCGAGGCCGCAATCGAGATGGTCGGGTAATCCACCTGCGGCAGCGGCGACACCGGCAGCAGGCGGAAAGCCACCATCCCGGCCAGGGCGATGCCGATGGTCAGCAGCGTGGTGGCGATCGGCCGCTTGATGAAGGGAAGCGAGATATTCATCGGGGCATCCGCTCAGACCGCCGGCGGCAGCGTGGCCGGCTTGCCTTCACCGTGGTCATCATCATCCTCGCCGCCATGGCCGGACTCGCGCTGGCCAAAGCGCTGGCGCAGGCGACGGCCCAGGCTGTCGAAGCCGAGATAGATCACCGGCGTGGTGAAGAGCGTGAGCACCTGCGACACCAGCAGGCCACCGACCATGGTGATGCCCAGCGGCTGGCGCAGTTCGGACCCCACGCCGGTACCCAGCATCAGTGGCAGCGCTCCCAGCAGGGCCGCCATGGTGGTCATCAGGATGGGCCGGAAGCGCAGCAGGCA
This sequence comes from Herbaspirillum sp. NPDC087042, assembly GCF_044745245.1. Classification (NCBI taxonomy): domain Bacteria; kingdom Pseudomonadati; phylum Pseudomonadota; class Betaproteobacteria; order Burkholderiales; family Oxalobacteraceae; genus Herbaspirillum; species Herbaspirillum sp. NPDC087042. The sequence continues at coordinate 114,829 of NZ_JBIUZW010000003.1, forward strand.
AGCCTGGTAGATCGCCTCGCGCGGGCTCTTGCCCTCGTGGCGCTCGGCTTCCAGGGCGAAGTCGATCATCATGATGGCGTTCTTCTTGACGATACCGATCAGCAGGATGATGCCGATGATGCCGATGATGCCCAGGTCGGTCCCCGAGATCATCAGCGACAGCAGCGCACCCACACCGGCCGAAGGCAGCGTCGAGAGGATGGTGATGGGGTGGATGTAGCTCTCATAGAGCACGCCCAGCACGATGTACATGGTCACGATGGCCGCCAGGATCAGCCACAGGGTATTGGACAGCGAGGCCTGGAAGGCCAGCGCCGCACCCTGGAAGTTGGTGACGGTGGAGGACGGCATGCCGATCTCGTCCTCGGCAGCCTTGATGGCCTTGACCGCCTCGCCCAGGGACGCGCCCTTGGCCAGGTTGAAGGACACGGTGGCCGCCGGGAACTGGCCGATGTGGTTCACCACCAGCGGCGCGGTGCGCTCGGTGACGGTGGCAATCGAGGACAGCGGCACCTTGCCGCTGGCCGAGGTCACCAGGTAGATGCTGTCCAGCGCCATGGGGCCGTGCTGGAATTCAGGCTTGACTTCCATCACCACGCGATACTGGTTCGATTGCGTATAGATGGTCGAAATGAGGCGCTGGCCGAAGGCGTTGTAGAGCGCATTGTCGATGGCGGCCGTGGTGATGCCCAGGCGCGAGGCGGCATCGCGGTCGATCTGGATGTAGGCCTGCAAACCCTGGTCCTGCAGGTTGGTGGCCACATCGGCCAGCTCCGGCTGTTGCTGCAGGCGCGCGATCAGCTTGGGCACCCAGGTGCTGAGCATGTTGGGATCGGCATCTTCCAGGGTGAACTGGTATTGCGTGCGCGAGACGCTATCCTCGATGGTCAGGTCCTGCACCGGCTGCATGTACAGGGTCACACCCGGCACCTGCTGGGCCAGCGTAGGTTGCAGGCGGCGGATGACATCGGCGGCCGAGACGTCACGCTCTTCGTGCGGCTTCAGGTTGATGAGCATGCGGCCGCTGTTGAGGGTGGCATTGGTGCCATCCACACCGATGAAGGACGACAGGCTCTCGACGGCCGGATCGGCCAGTACCACCTTGGCCAGCTGTTGCTGCTTCTCGCCCATGGCGCCGAAGGAGACCGATTGCGTGGCTTCCGAGATGCCCTGGATCACGCCGGTATCCTGCAGCGGGAAGAAGCCCTTGGGTACGAACACATACAGCAACACCGTCAGGCCCAGCGTGGCCACGGCCACCAGCAGGGTCGACTTCTGGTGTTCCAGCACCCACTCCAGCATGACGCCATAGCGGGCGATGATGCTGTCGAAGAACACCTGGCTCTTGTGATAGAACCAGCCCTGCTCTTCTTCCGGCTGATGACGCAGCAGGCGCGCGCACATCATGGGCGTGAGCGTGAGCGAGACCACCGCCGAGATCAGGATGGAGACCGCCAGCGTCACCGCGAATTCATGGAACAGGCGCCCCACCACATCGCCCATGAAGAGCAGCGGGATCAGCACGGCAATGAGCGAAAAGGTCAGCGAGATGATGGTGAAGCCAATCTGCTCGGCACCCTTCAGGGCGGCCTGCATGGGCTTCATGCCCTCTTCGATGTAGCGCGAGATGTTCTCGATCATGACGATGGCATCGTCCACCACGAAGCCGGTGGCAATCGTCAGGGCCATCAGCGTCAGGTTGTTGATCGAGAAACCGGCCAGGTACATGATCGCGAAGGTCCCCACCAGCGACAGCGGCACCGCCACGCTGGGGATGATGGTGGCCGGCACATTGCGCAGGAACACGAAGATCACCATCACCACCAGCCCCACCGAGAGCAGCAGCTCGAACTTCACGTCCGACACCGAGGCGCGGATGGTGGTGGTACGGTCGGTCAGGATGTGGACGTCGATGGAGCCTGGCAGGCTGGCCTGCAGCTGCGGCAGGATCTTCTTGATGCTGTCGACCACGGCGATCACGTTGGCGCCGGGCTGGCGCTGGATGTTCACGATCACGGCCGGCTGAGCGTTGGCCCAGGCCCCCAGGCGCACATTCTCGGCGCCGTCGATGACGTCGGCCACGTCGGAGACGCGGATCGGCGCGCCATTCTTGTAGGCGATGATCAGGTTGCGGTACTCGTCGGCCGAGCGCAGCTGGTCGTTGGCGTCGATGGTGGAGGCGCGGGTGGGGCCGTCGAAGCTGCCCTTGGCCTGGTTGACGTTGGCGTTGCCGATGGCGGTGCGCACATCATCCAGGTTCAGGCCCAGCGCGGCCACGGCGCGCGGATTCAACTGCATGCGCACGGCCGGACGCTGGCCGCCCGACAGGCTCACCAGGCCCACGCCGGAGAGCTGGGAAATCTTTTGCGCCAGGCGCGTGTCGATCAGGTCCTGCACCTTGGGCAGGGGCATGGTGCTGGAGGTCACCGCCAGCGTGATGATGGGGGTGTCGGCCGGGTTGACCTTGCTGTAGACCGGCGGCATCGGCAGGTCCGAGGGCAGCAGGTTGCTGCCGGCATTGATGGCGGCCTGCACTTCCTGCTCGGCGATATCGAGGTTCAGGTCCAGGTTGAATTGCAGCGTGATCACCGAGGCCCCGCCGGAGCTGGTGGAAGACATCTGCTTCAGGCCCGGCATCTGGCCGAACTGGCGTTCCAGCGGCGCGGTCACCGAGGAAGTCATCACGTCCGGACTGGCGCCGGGGTAGAGGGTGACCACCTGGATGGTCGGATAGTCGACTTCAGGCAGGGCCGACAGCGGCAGCAGGCGGTAAGCCACGATGCCCACCAGCAGGATCGCCAGCATCAGCAAGGAAGTGGCGACCGGCCGCAGGATGAACTGGCGCGAGGGATTCATGCGTGACCTTGTTTATTTTGCGCCGTTGCCGTTGTTGTTGCTGCTACCGTTGCTGCCATTGCTGCCATTGCTGCCGGTGCCACCATTGCCGGCGGCCTCGCGCTGGCGACGCAGCTCCATCATCTTCTGGCGGCGCTGGTCTTCGGGCAGCTTCTTGATCTCTTCGCCGAATTCGCCGGCGTCGATGCGCTTGTTGATCTCGGCCCAGCGCTTCTGGCGCTCTTCGTCGCTCAGGCCAGCCTGGCCACCCTGACCGGCCGGGGCGCCCGCTGCACCCGCTGCACCCGCTGCACCTGGTGCGCCGCCCTGCCCTTGCCCCTGACCGCGCTTGCCATGGCGGCGCGCGTCCGGGTTCTCGGTGGTGAGCTTGTTGGCCGGATCATCGGCACCACCACGGGTGACGGCTTCGACCTTGGCGCCTTCGCGCAGGCGGTCCAGGCCATCGATGACCACGGTTTCGCCCGCGGCCACGCCGTCGGTGATAACGGTCAGGTCATCCTGTACCGGACCAGTCTTGATGTTGCGCACGGTGACGGTGTTGTCCTGCTTGACCACATACACGAACAGGCCCTTGGCGCCGCGCTGGATGGCCGCCGTCGGAATGACGGTCGCGCCCGTTTCGGTATTGAGCTGCAGGCGCACGTTGACGAACTGGCTGGGGAAGAGCGCGTAGTCCGTGTTGGGGAACTGGGCCTTGAGCTTGACGGTACCGGTGGTGGAATCGACCACGTTGTCGATGGTCAGCAGCACGCCATCGGCCAGTTTCTTCTTCTGTTCGCGGTCCCAGGCCTGGGCCGGCAGCTTGCGTCCGGTCTGCAGCTGGCGCAGCACGGCCGGGATATTGTCTTCGGGGATGCTGAAGATGGCCGTGATGGGCTGCAACTGGGTGATGATGACCAGGCCATTGGTATCGCTGGTGGTGACGTTGTTGCCCACGTCGGCCTGGCGCAGGCCCAGGCGGCCGCCGATGGGCGCCGTCACGCGGGTGAACGACAGTTGCAGGCGGGCGCTGGCCACCGAGCCTTCGTCGGCCTTGACCGTGCCTTCGTACTGCTTGACCAGCGCGGCCTGGGTATCGACCTGCTGGCTGGCGATCGAGTCCTGGGCCAGCAGGGTCTGGTAACGCTTCAGGTCGAGCCGGGCCGAGGCAAGCAAGGCGCGGTCACGCGCCAGCTGGCCTTCGGCCTGGGTCAGCGCGGCCTGCAGGGCACGCGGATCGATCTCGGCCAGCAGGTCACCGGCCTTGACGACCTGGCCTTCCTTGTAATGCAGCGTCTGCAATTGCCCGTCCACGCGCACGCGCACCGTGGCCGTGGCGGTCGGGGTCACGGCACCCAGGCCGTTGAGATAGACGTCCACGTTCTGTACCCGCGCCTGGGCCACGCCCACTGGCATGGTCTGGGCACCGAAGGCGCCCGCGCCAGGACGTCGCGCACCGGGACCGCCCGGACCGCCGGGCCCACCCATGGCGCCTGCCTGCACCTGCTCGGCCTTCTTCTTGGACCAGTACTTGTAGCCGCCGCCGGCGGCCAGGGCCGCCACGAGGACCCAGAACCACCAGCGCCGCAGCACGCTGCCCCGGGAAGTCTGATTGGAGGGAGTGTGCTGCCCGGGAGTTGGAGTATTTGTCATGTCAGGAAAACCAAGGAACCAATCATGTGGACGGGCCGATGCCGGCCTTGCCGATCAATAAGACGATGTATCCGGAAAACCGTCTTGTCCGTTTCCGCTGGCGCTGTCATTGGCGTTGCTATTGGAATGCGAAGCACAGGCCCTGAAGCGGAAACGCGAAAGCATACGGGAGGGCGCCCCTGCTACCGGCCGCCCTCCACTATTCTCTCTGAAAATCATTACAGCCTTACAACAATGTCACATCTATTTCCAGGCTGGCAGGCAGTGTACCCAGCTCTTTGGGGAGGTGCCAACAAAAACAGCCTTGCGCGGTCAACGCAGGGCTGTCTGGGGGTGAATCGGCGCCGGCACTGTCACCGGCGCACGACTGCTGCCTGAGGGATTACTTGGCCGGGGCGGCGTCAGGCGCCGGCTTGCCACCATGCGGCGGGCCCTTGTGGTCGCCATGGCGCATGTGCTCCCAGCGATGACGCTCCATCTTGGCGAACTCGGCGTCGAAGGTCTTCTGCTGCTCCGGCGACAGGGTCGCGTAGAATTCCTTGGTCGCTGCCACGCGCTGCTCGGCGAAGGATTCGCGCTTGCGCATCATGTCCAGCTTCTTGTCCAGGCGCTCCGGGGTGGACAGCTTGGCCCACTCATCCTTGCTGGGACGGGCGGCCGGATCCATCGGGGCCGGACGGGTCTTGTCAAGGAAGAGCTTCCAGCCGGCTTCCTGGGAGGCGGTAATCTTGAGCTTGTCGTGCAGCTCGGCCTGGTGCTTGGCACGCATCTGCTCGAACTTGGCGATCTGCTCGGGGCTGGGAGCGTGGCCTTGCGGGCCACCCGGCGGCATCTGGGCCATGGCGGCCACGGTCACGGCGGTCAGGCTCACGGCGGCGATGCCAGCCAGGATGCGGGTCTTGAATTTCAACATGTGATGCTCCTTTCGTTTGGTGCTGTCTGCACGGCGATGTGCTGTGCTTGCACGGTTCCCATTTAACCGGCCGCGTGTATCGCCAGTTTTTCCCCTGTGGCGTCATTTGTATCGTTTTGTATATTCCGGGGCCTGCCGGGTATCGTTTTATTTCTTCCCCGCAGCTTGTTAAGCCCCGATACAAATCCACCCGCCAGGGCCGGACAAGTTCGGCATAATGCGACTCATGGATACAAATACTCACATCCTCGTGGTCGATGATGACCGCGACATCCGCACCCTGCTGGCCGAATACCTGGACAGCAACGGCCTGCGCACCCTGACGGCCACCAATGGCGTGGAGATGCGGCGGGCCCTGGAAGAATCGCGGGTCGACCTGATCGTGCTGGACCTGACCCTGCCCGGCGAAGACGGCCTGACCCTGTGCCGTACCCTGCGCGCCACCTCCAGCGTCCCCGTCATCATGCTGACGGCGCGCGGCGAGCCGCTAGACCGCATCCTGGGCCTGGAAATGGGCGCCGACGACTACCTGGCCAAGCCCTTCGAACCGCGCGAACTGTTTGCCCGCATCCGCAGCGTCCTGCGTCGCACCCAGGCGCTGCCGCCCAACATGGCGCAGCCGGACGTGGCCGCCATGCGCTTTGCCGGCTGGACCCTGGACCTGACCGCGCGCCACCTGGTCAGCAAGGACGGCGTGGTGGTGGCGCTCTCGGGCGCCGAATTCCGCCTGCTCAAGGTCTTCCTCGATCATCCCAACCGTGTGCTCAACCGCGACCAGTTGCTGGAGCTGACCCAGGGCCGCGAGTCCGATCCCTTCGACCGCTCGGTCGATATCCAGATCAGCCGCCTGCGCCAGAAGCTGGGTGACGATGCCCGCACGCCCACCATCATCAAGACGGTCCGCAGCGAAGGCTATGTGCTGGCCACCACCGTCAGCACCGAGACCACGGGCCGCCCGACATGAGGGATTTCCTGGGTTCCATCGGCAACCGCATCTTCGTGCTGCTGCTGGCCGGGATTGCCGTATCCATCCTCGCCACCACCTGGCTGGCCGGCAACGAGCGGCGCAGCAGCCTGCGCGAGCTGCGCCTGCAGCATCTGGCCGACCGGGTCGAGCAGATCGTGCAGGCGGTCGACGATATCCCCCCGCTACAGCGCCCCATCGTCTTGCAGGCAGCGAGCAATTTCGGCTTCGAGGCGCGCATGGTGGAGGACATGAATGATGCCGTCGGTTCCAATGCCAGTACCGGTCCGCTGATCGACATGCTGCAGGCGCGCCTGGGGGAAGACCGCAAGGTCGCGGTGCAGCGCGAGACCGAATGCCCGCCCTTGCGCCGTGAAGGCCATGACGATGGCCACGGATCGCGCCATGAAACCTGCCGCGTCATCTATGTCAGCCTGCACGACCAGGCCCTGATGCGCCTGCGCCTGCACCAGCCGGGCGAACCGCCGGTGCTGCGCGGACGCGGTGGCCCAGGTGGGCCGTTCGGGCCGCAGTACATTATCTTGTTCCTGGCCCTGATCGCCCTGCTGGCCTGGCTGGTGGCGCGCATGGCGACCCGCCCGATCCGCCAGCTGGCCCAGGCTGCCTCGCGCCTGGGCAGCGATATCGACCACGCGCCACTGGCCGAGACCGGCCCCACCGAGATCCGCCAAGCGGCCCACGCCTTCAATGCCATGCAGGGGCGCATCCGCCGCCAGATCCAGCATCGCACCCACATGCTGGCGGCCATCACGCATGACCTGCAGACACCGCTGACGCGCATGCGTCTGCGCCTGGAGAAAGTGGCCGACGCCGAACTGCAGCAAAAGCTCATCGATGACCTGGGCGTGATGCATGGCATGGTGCGCGAAGGCCTGGACCTGGCTCGCAGCATGGATTCATCCGAGAAGATCCAGGCCTTGGACATCGACTCCCTGCTCGACAGCGTCTGCGCCGATGCTGCCGACGCCGGCCAGGACGTCACCCTGGAAGGCAGCACGCGCGCCTTCGTCATGGCCCAGCCGGGCGCGCTGCGGCGCTGCCTGACCAACCTGATCGACAATGCCTGCAAGTACGGCCAGCTGGCACGGGTGAGCATCGTGCTGGAACAGCAGAAGATCCTCATCCGCATCCGCGACCAGGGGCCGGGCATTCCCGAGGATGCGCTGGAATCGGTCTTCGAACCCTTCTACCGTCTCGAAATCTCACGCTCGCGCGATACCGGCGGTACCGGCCTGGGACTGACGATCGCCCGCAATATCGTCGAGAACCACCACGGCCACCTGCGCCTGCGCAACCTGGCCGAGGGCGGGCTGGAAGTGGCGATGGAGCTGCCACAGATATCGCCGGCCAGGACACGCTGAAGCCACAGGCAAAAGAAAACCGCCGCATCCCTCTCGGAATGCGGCGGTTTCACTTGATGGGGCCTGGTTCGGCCGAAGCAGTTCAGCCGAAGTAGTTCAGACCCAGTGCCGCATTGACCTCGGCCATGGTCTGCGCCGCCACGGCGCTGGCGCGCTCGGTGCCACGCTTGAGGATGGCCAACACTTCGCCGCGGTCCTTGGCGAATTCCTCGCGACGGCTGCGGATGGGTTCCAGCAGTTCCTGCAGGATGCCTTCCAGGCGGCGCTTGACCACGCTGTCGCCCAGGCCGCCACGGGTGTAGTGGGCCTTCAGTTCGGCCACGGCGTCGCGGTCGGGATCGAAGGCATCCAGGAAGGTGAACACCACGTTACCTTCGACCTGGCCCGGATCGTCCACGCGCAGGTGGTTGGGATCGGTGTACATGCGGTGCACGGCCTGCTTGATCTCGGCGGGCGTGGCGCCCAGGGCGATGGAATTGCCCAGCGACTTGCTCATCTTGGCCTTGCCGTCGATGCCCGGCAGGCGACCGGTCTCGGAGAGCACTTCCTTGCACTCCACCAGCACTTCGCGGTCCACGGTGGCATTGAATTTGCGCACCAGCTCATTGGTCTGCTCGATCATGGGCAGCTGGTCGCTGCCCACCGGCACCAGCTGGCCCTTGAAGGCGGTGATGTCGGCGGCCTGGCTGACCGGATAGGTCAGGAAACCGGCCGGGATATCGCGTTCGAAACCACGCAGGCGGATCTCTTCCTTGATGGTCGGATTGCGCTCCAGGCGCGACACCGTCACCAGGTTCAGCAACACCATCGACAGCTCATACAGTTCGCGCACCTGGGACTGGATGAAGATGGTCGATTTCTCGGGATCGATGCCGACGGCCAGGTAGTCCAGCGCCACTTCGAGCACGTTGTCGGTGACTTTCTGGTGACGGCCGACGTTGTCGGTCATGGCCTGGGTATCGGCCAGCAGCAGGAACTGGCGCGAGGTTTCCTGCAGCGCCACACGCGACTGGAGGGAGCCGATGTAGTGGCCCAGGTGCAGCGGACCAGTGGGACGGTCACCGGTCAGGACGACGGGCAAGGTGGTGGAAGCTGGGGATGCGGTGCTGCTGGAGGCGGAACTAGTGGCGTTCGAAGACATGGTCATTCCTGATCGTTAATCTGTCTGGAATGCTGCCGGTCCGAAGCGGAAAAAACAATGCCACCGGAACCGGCGGCATCACATGGTCAAGCTGTGTGAAAACGGGCCGCCTCGTTCAGGCGCGCCACCAATGCTGGGTTTTCGCAAGTTGATTCGGGAAAAGCATGGGCGCCAGTATAGCACCACGCGGCCAGGATGTTGCGCCGCATCGGACATTTCGGGCAATAAAAAACCGCATCCGGAGATGCGGTTGCCGGGATGTCCCGGAGCGCGTCAATAGGCGCCCGGCGGCGGGCCGTAGTAGACCGGCGGCGGACCATAGTAGCCCGGAGGCGGCGGCGGCGCGTAGTAGTAGTGGCGCGGATGATAGGTATAGACCGTGGTGGTCTGGACCGGCTGCTGGACCTGGTTGCCCTTGCTGTACATGCACTGGGTGTAGGTCATGTCGTAGCGCTGCTGCATCGAGTAATTGCCCCCGGCGGCGGCATTGCTGCCGGCGGCACTGCCCACCAGGAGGCCACCGCCTGCACCGATAGCCGCACCGGCACCGGCATTGCCCGAGGCCGCGCCGATGAGGGCACCGGCCACCGCACCCACGGCCGTGCCGACGGCGGCACTGTTGGTGGCATTGTTCTGGGTCTGGGCGGCCTGGCCACCGATGGCATCCTGGGCGTACTGCTGGCATTGCTGCTGGTCGGCCCGGAACTGTTCGTAGGTCTTGTCCTTGCCCGGCATGGCCATCACCGACGGCCCGGTCGGCACGCTCACGCAGCCACCCAGCGCCAACATGGCACCCACGGCGGAGACGGTCGCGGCAGTCTTGTAGATCGGTTTCACGTTGTTTCCTTTGCGCCGCACGGGGCGGCATGGCGTTATGTACCTGTGGTGACCGGAACGGCCCCGCTTACTGGGGTGGCGGCCCGCCTGGCACGCTGGGCGCGGTATTGGGAACCACCCTCATCCAGGGGCTGGGGCAACTTTGTACATACGGGTAGTACGATCGGGTTTCCTGGCAGTAGTACCAGTAATCCTGACGCGGCTGCTCCACATATACCGGAGGCGGCACGCGCTCCACATAGACCGGAGGCGGATAGTAGACTGGCGGTGGCACCCAGATCGGTCCGCCGATCACTACGCCACCATAGAAGTGTCCGTGTGCATACGCGGACGCGCTGGCCACAAGCCCGGCCACGGCCAGCATGCCGCAGACGCTGATTGCCGCTAGTTTTTTCATGTTATTGCCTTTGGGAGTGTCTCGAATTCCTGTCAGGAGGATGGCTGGCCGACTTCCCCAATCAGCCGGAAATCGTTTCCCGGCGCGGCTTGCAGGTCCCTCTGACGCATGAAGGCAATATACGCCGGGGCTACCGCGAAAGCCTGAGTTGTTTCAATTCGTAACCCAAATAAATATTGTTATACATAGGGCTGAAAAGGCTTTGCAATCAAGGGATTGCCGGAGGCATCCTGCCATGGGGCAGGTACTTCGATTTGATTCTAGAAGCTGGCAGATTCTGCTGCGTACTCAGGGTGGAACGCCGAAGCCCGCATGTCTGGTCGATATAATTTCCGCGAGGGAATTTCCGCCGCTGCGACCATTCATGCCGCTCTACATCGACAGTCTTTCTCTCATCAGGACGAATCTTCAGCTCATTGCCAAAGGCGAACGCGCCAGGGTGATCGCCATCGGAATGCTGACGTCCACGCAGTGGCAAGCCATCAACACCTACCGCGCACAAGCAGGCCTGCCGATACTCGAGGATCCAGAAATCCTGTTCCTGGGCCGGCATCTCCATGCCAGCCGTCGCGCCGATGGCTATTCGATCGAGGACATGCTTGCGCAGATCGCCAGCGCCTTGCATGCAGAATCAGAATTTGTCCCGACCAGGAAGATGACGGCGCTCCGCAATCCTGGGGCCAGGGAGGATGGATATGGCAATCATGTCCATGATCTGGCGGTGCTGGAACTGAGTGCCCGACGTCCGAAGGTTGAACTGTTTTCGACCATCCCGCGGGGTGACCACATCAAGCCGTCCGAAACAGTGAAATAGATACGCCAGAAACGCAAAACGGCCTTTTTCAAGGCCGTTTCGGGATGCAGTCCTGGGTAACTCAAAAGCTTCCAGCGCCCCTGCAACGTTTGGATCTTAGCATGAATCAGCCCGGCCGCGTCATCTGCTCCGGCTTGATCCACTCGGCAAACTGTTGCTCGGTCACATAGCCCAGCGCCAGCGCCGCCTGCTTCAGGGTGGTGCCGTCGTGGTGGGCCTGCTTGGCGATCTTGGCGGCCTTGTCATAGCCGATGTGCGGCGCCAGCGCGGTCACCAGCATGAGCGACTTTTCCATCAGGTCGGCGATACGGGCGTGATTGGCCTCGATGCCGCGCGCGCAATGCTCCTCGAAGCTGGCCATGCCATCGGCCAGCAGGCGCACGCTCTGCAGGAAGTTATGGATGATCAGCGGCTTGAACACGTTGAGCTCGAAGTTGCCGCTGGCGCCGCCAATATTGAGCGCCACGTCGTTGCCGAACACCTGCGCGCACAGCATGGTCAGCGCTTCGCACTGGGTCGGGTTGACCTTGCCCGGCATGATGGAGCTACCCGGCTCGTTCTCGGGGATGGTGATCTCGCCCAGTCCCGAGCGCGGGCCGGAGGCCAGCCAGCGCACGTCGTTGGCGATCTTCATCAGCGCGGCCGCCAGGGTCTTCAAGCCACCGTGGGAGGCCACCAGCGCATCATGGCCGGCCAGCGCGGCGAACTTGTTGGGCGCGGTCTTGAAGGGGAAACCGAAATACTTGGCCAGCTCGGCAGCGACGCGCTCACCGAATTCCGGATGGGCGTTCAGGCCGGTGCCCACGGCGGTACCACCGGCGGCCAGTTCGGAGACGGCATTGAGGGTGGTGATGACAGCCGTCTCGGCATGCTCCAGCTGGGCCACGTAACCCGAGAACTCCTGGCCCAGCGTCAGCGGCGTGGCGTCCTGCAGGTGAGTGCGGCCGATCTTGACGACGTCGGCGAAGCGGGTCGACTTCTCGCCCAGCGTGTCGCGCAGCTTGTGGATGGCCGGGATCAGGTGGGTCGCCACCGCCATGCAGGCCGCCACGTGCATCGCGGTCGGGAAAATGTCGTTGGACGACTGGCTGCGGTTGACATCGTCGTTGGGGTGGATCAGGCGATCCTCGCCACGTACCCCGCCCAGCAGTTCGGAAGCGCGGTTGGCCAGCACCTCGTTCATGTTCATGTTGCTCTGCGTACCCGATCCGGTCTGCCATACCGACAGCGGGAACTCCAGCGGATGACGGCCGGCGATCACTTCATCAGCGGCGGCGATGATGGCTTCGGCCTTCTTGCCGTCGAGCTTGCCCAGGTCGCGGTTGACTGCGGCACAGGCACGCTTGACCGCTGCCAGTGCCACGATCAGCTCGGCCGGCATGCGTTCGGTGGAAATGTGGAAGTGGTGCAGCGAGCGCTCGGTCTGGGCGCCCCACAAACGATCGGCCGGGACTTCGATCAAGCCAAAGGTATCGCGCTCCATGCGGTGGTTCATGATGCTGGTTCTCCGTGATATGACGGCCGAAAACGGCCCGAGGATCCCTGGCGGCTCTGGCGACAGGCGAACGGCTGAGCCACGGGAGTAACTGGAAATGCTGAGTGTAACTGCTGGCGGGACCGTCCGCTGGCGCGAACGGCAAAATGGCTGGCGATCTTGCGGGTGGAGCTTGCTGGCTGCCGTGCCACGGCAGCCTGTCGAAAAGACGGTAAAGACGGCATCAGGCTCAGGAGCCCTTCTGCTCCTTGGGCGGGTCCGGCAGGATACAGGCCTGGACCACTTGCAGGTCGTTGTCCTTGGCGAAGTTGACCACGAAGTGATAGGCCAGCGGCTCCAGCTCGCGCAGGGCCTCGTTGACCACTACCGAGCGCACGCCATCGATATGGGTGGGCAGCACGTAGGGAGAATACTTCAGGTGGGCGTTACGACCGCCACTGCCCTCGGGGCGGAAACACGACATCACGCCGCACAGGCGCTCCGCCCAGTCGCTGGGGCGGAACTGCCGGCCATCCGAGGTCTTGCCAAGGATGATGAATTCTTTAGCCGGTGCGTTTGCGGGTTTGATGGGATCAGCCATACATGCAGTTCTTCTAAAGCGCTTGCAACCGAATGCCCCGTCCTCTTGAGACCGGAGCCCTGGATTCCGCGGTGCCTGCGCAGAAATCTGCGTGGGTGCCTGCGGTGTTGAGTATTATATCTTATAGAAGACTTGGCTTCTACCGGTCTCCTCGCCTCCAGCTATTCCTGCCTGCATCGCCTTGCTTTGCGCTACGTTCTGGCCCTGCGCCGCTCATGCCTGCCGACAACATTTTCATGTCATCCGGCAGGATGCGATCTTGGTCATGTGAAGGCCGAAGTATACCGGGTTGGCAGCAATCGCGTGGACCAAAAAACAAAGCGGGCCTTCAGCCCGCTGTTGCAAGACCGCTCCGGTCTAGCCCATCCACACAGCCACCGACAGCAGCAGCAACAGGAACATCCACAGCAGCAAGGCGCGCCATACCAGGCCCACGGTGCTTTGCAGGGTGCGCGGCGACGGCGTGTCGCCAGGCAGGCCATCGGCTTCTTCTGGCATCGAATCCACAGTGGCAGCATCGGCCGGCAGGATGATGCCGGCTGCAGCCTCCTTCTCGGTGCCAAAGCGCACGCCCATGGCGCCACCGCCGGCGGCCAGGATGATGCCTGCGGCTTCGTCGTCCCAGCGGCTGGCGAAGTTGCGCCAGGCGTAGATGGCATCCTCGAAATTGCCGACCACGGCAAAAGCCGCCGCGGTCAGGCGCGCCGGGATCCAGTCGATCCAGTAGAAGGCACGGGCGGCGAAGCGGCCGAAGGCCTCGAACTTCATGTGATCGGGTTCGTTCCAGGCACGCGAGAGGTATTCGGCCACGCGGTACATCACCGCCAGCGCCGGGCCGGCCGGCATCAGGAACCAGAAGAACACGCCGAAGACGTGACGATGGGTGGTGATCAGGGCGCGCTCGGAGGCAATACGCGAGATCTCGCTCACGTCCATGCCGGCGGTGTCCTGCTTGGTCCATTCGGCCAGCAGGCTGCGCGCGGTCATCTCGTCGCCGCTGTTGAGGGCCAGCTGGATGGAACTGAAGTAATGGCTGTAATGGCGAAAGCCCAGCGTCAGGTACACCACCAGCACGTTCCAGGCAAAGGCACCTACCAGGCTCACGTGCAGCAGGATCCAGTAGACCAGCGCCACCGGGACCGTCAGTGCCCCCACCATCACCGCCCAGCCCAGGCGGCCGTGATGGGCATGGCCGGCATTGAACCAGCCCTCTATCGTGGCGGCAAAAGACTTGATCGATGCATAAACCGGATTGTCCGCACGCAGTGGTTTGAGTTGTTCGATTAACAGCGCAAAGAGAATGGAAAGAAATGTCATCAAGCAGCCTTAGGGGTCTCTATAGCCGGTACGATAGCGCAGTGCAAGATGGGAATCAAACAATAGATTCGTTGACCAGCGTCAACAGCGCAATGTCACGGATTTTTACTTATTTGAACACTAACAAAGACATTGCGTCGGATATTTCCAACGCCAGCGGAGGGACTCAGCTGCGCAGGAAATGGAAGAGGTTACGCAACATGCCGGCCGTGGCGCCCCAGATGAAATAGTGTTCATAGGGCATGGTGTAGAAACTGCGCCGCCCCACCGGAGGGGGCAGCTCCACCGAGCGGCGCTGGTGGTTCACGCCATCCATGAGGAAGGCCAGCGGCACCTCGAAGATCTCGTCCACCTCGCGCGGGTCGCCGACGGCCTCGAAGGGTGGCTGGATCAGGCCGGCCACGGGGGTGACGCGATACCCGGTGCCGGTGAAGTAATCCGGCAGCGAGCCGATCACTTCCACGTGCTGGCGGTCCAGGCCGATTTCTTCTTCGGTCTCGCGCAGGGCGGTGTCGATGGCCGAGCCGTCATAGTCTTCGCGACGACCACCGGGGAAGCTGATCTGCCCCGCATGATCCTTCAGATCTTCCGTGCGACGCGTAAAGAGCACGGTCATCCCCTCCTCCCGCAGCACGATCGGGATCAATACCGATGCCAGCCGGAAGCGCCCCTGGGACTCGGCCATGCGCGCCATCTGGTCACCGCTGTGCTCGGGCTCCCAGCGCGGCGGATCGGCGAAGCGGCGGCGCAGCCAGTCGGCGTTCAGGCGCGTTGCTTCCAGCGCGCTCTCGCCGCCGACGGCATCCACAGGCAGGGTGACAGGATCGAAACTGGCCACGGTAGGTTCGCTTCAGCTTTCAGTTAATCGTTGACTGCGTGAGTATGAGACAAAAACGAGACAAAAACGGGACAAATTCGGGACAAGAACGGACGCCGGATCGGTGCAGAAACGAAAAAGGGGCGTCGCGAGACACCCCTTTTCCTGACGCATCAGCATGCAGCCAATTACTCTGCAGCAGCAGCCTTTGCAGCGCGGCTGGGCAGCTTTTCCTTGATACGTGCCGACTTGCCCGAACGTTCGCGCAGGTAGTACAGCTTGGCGCGACGCACGTCACCACGACGCTTGACTTCGATCGAAGCGATCAGCGGCGAGTACAGCTGGAAGGTACGCTCAACGCCTTCACCGGACGAAATCTTGCGAACGATGAAGTTGGAATTCAGACCACGGTTACGACGTGCGATCACGACGCCTTCGTAGGCCTGGGCACGCTTGCGGGTGCCTTCAACCACGTTGACGCTGACGATCACGGTGTCGCCGGGGGCGAATTCGGGGATGTTCTTGGCGAGACGCGCGATCTCTTCTTGCTCGAGTTGCTGGATCAGATCCATTTTTTGCTCCTGTAACCATCTTGCCGGCGCCGTTGCCCGAAGGCTCATTGTGTGGCCCGGTAGAGGATGGGGTTTCAAACGCAGCGGCCAGGCCGCTGCACGGTGCCGGCGCATTGCTGTGCCGGCGGTACTGCTTGGTACGACTTCGTTGCGAATGCCCCGGTATCCCGGACATCCACGGCCTGCCGCGACCTACTGCGACAAACCGCTCAAGAACTTTTCATCCGACTTGCTCAGCAGTCCCTGCTGGCGCGCCTTCACGATGAGGTCAGGACGCTTGGCCTGGGTGGCCTCCAGCGCCCGCTGCCGACGCCATTTCTGGATCTCGGCATGGTGTCCACCCAGCAGGATGGACGGTACCGGCTCGCCTTCATAGACTTCCGGACGCGTGTAGTGCGGCGAATCCAGCAGCCCGTTGACGAAGCTGTCTTCCACTGCCGAGGCGCTGTCATTGAGCGCACCCGGCAAGAGCCGGATGACGGCATCCATCAGCGCCATGGCCGGCAACTCCCCTCCGGAGAGGACGAAATCACCGATGCTGATTTCTTCATCCACGCACTTGTCGAGCAGACGCTGGTCGATCGCTTCATAGCGTCCGCACAGCAACACCGCCCCGCTGTCCTGCGACAGCCGCACCACCCGCTCATGCGTGAGCGGCGCGCCTTGCGGCGACAGGTAGATCACGCGCGGCCTAGCCAGACCCAGCTCCTGCTGACGCTGCTGCGCCGCCTCGATGGCCGCCTGCAGCGGCTTGGCCAGCATCACCATGCCGGGACCGCCGCCATAGGGCCGGTCATCCACGGTACGGTGATTGTCGGTCGTGAATTCACGCGGATTCCACAGCGACAAGCCCCAGCGCTTCTGCTCCAGCGCCCGGCGGGTAATGCCGGACTGCGTCAACGCAGCAAACATCTCGGGAAACAGAGTGACGACATCAAACTGCATCACGCCTCCATTTCCTGGTATCTCTTGTATCTCTTGATCTCACCGGATCCGGAAATGAAAAAACTGACCGCAGTCAGTAATCCATGCCCCAATCGACGATGATCTTCTTTTCTTTCGGCTGTACCGTCTTGACGAACTGGTCGACAAACGGAATCAGCAGTTCAGGTGCTGCCGCGGATTTCTCCTTGGCGCCCTTCTTCGGCTTTGCATCAGCGGCGGAGTCAGGCTCCACGGCAGTTTCCTGCACCGGGGCCGTCACCTTCAGGATGGGATGTGCGCCGTTGTCCATCATGTCGGACACCACGCCCAAGGCCTCACCCTGGAGATTTTCCACCGCCGAGCCGATCAGATCGACCCAGTAGAACTCGTTGTCATCCAGCACCGGGAAGTGCTTGCGGGAGATGTAGACCACCGTCCCTTTCATGCCTTCGGCCGCATTGCGGTCGGCGACCCCGGTCAGGCGCGCAACGACATCGCCGCTGTGCTCCTTGGACTGCATGACATCGATATCCTGCTTGGGCTGGCCGGATCTCTCCAGCCACCAGGTCTTTGCATTGAGCAAGGCTTGCGCCTCTGCAGAATACGGACGCACGCGAATCCAGCCCTGGATACCGTAGGCTCCTGTCACATGGCCGACGGTCACGAGATCGTCGGGTGCGGAGAAACCCGCTTGGGCTGGATAAGTCATGGATACGCCAGACCTGCTCTTCTTCCATGCGACAGCGGTGCCGTGGGTGGAATCAGACAGGAAAAACTAGATTAGGCAGCAGCCTTCTTGCCAGCGTCAGCGACCAGGCGAGCAACGGTCGGCGACAGTTGTGCGCCAACGCCTTGCCAGTGAGCCAGGCGGTCAGCAGCGATACGCACGGTTTCTTCCTTGCCCGATGCAACCGGGTTGTAGAAGCCGATACGCTCGATGAAACGGCCATCGCGACGATTGCGCGAGTCAGTTGCAACGATGTTGTAGAAGGGGCGCTTCTTGGCGCCGCCACGAGCTAAACGAATAACGACCATAATGGTTCCAGTAAGAATACGGACACGGAAAAGCCGCAGATTATAACGGACTTCCACGCCACCGGGCAAGCTGCTTGCCACTTTTGTGCAGCGATCCAACGCAAAATGCCCACATAAACGCCCGAAACTGATGCCAAATGGCATCAGCACCAGGCCACCAACCCGCTTGCATGGCCGTTTCCGGCATGTCTGGCAGGCAATTCCTGTTGCCGCCGGGCTCCGCTATACTGCGGCGATACCCTGACGACAACAATGCCGCCGGATTCACTCCGGACGGCCCCGACGAGAAAAAAGAGACAACAGGCATGCCCCCATCTCCCCGCCACAAGAACAAGACCCTGACCACCCTGATCGCTGCCGTGCTCGGCGGCATCGGCCTGCACCGCTTCTATCTGTACGGCCTGCGCGACCGCTTCGGGTGGCTGCACATCCTGGCCATCCCGCTGTCGCTGGGCCTGATGAGCGCCCAGCCCCAGGCACCGCAACTGTTCACCGCCCTGCCCCTGGTGCTGTCGGTATTGATCGGCTGCCTGGAAGCACTGGTGATCGGACTCACGCCCGACGACAAATGGGATGCCCGCCACAACACCGGCAGCGGCCGCCAATCCGAATCGCACTGGATCCTGGCCGTGATCCTGGTGCTGACCGTGGGCCTGGGTGCCATGGGCCTGATCGCCCTGCTGGCACGCAGCTTTGACCTGCTCTTCACCGGCGGCGCCTTCGGCTGAGCGCCCGGCACACCGGACTGATTGACGCATAAAGACACAAGCCCGGAAGGCCGCCGCAACGGCCTTCCGGGCTTGCTGGTTCAATCCCTGCTCAGAACTGGTCTTCAGGCAAGGCCAGTACCGCCTGCCCGCCCTCGACGATGGCCGTGCGATAGGCCAACGCCTGCGGCAGGATCTGGTCGGCAAAGAAACGCGCCGTGGCCAGCTTGGCTTCGTAGAACTTGCCATCCCCTTCACCGGCCTTGAGCTTGGCCGCCGCGACCGCCGCGGCACGTGCCATCTGCCAGCCACCCAGCACCACGCCGGCCATCTTCAGGTAAGGCACGCTGCCGGCGAAGACCGCCTTGATATCGCTCTTGACGTTGCCCACCACGTAATCCACCACCTGCTCCAGCGCATCGGCGGATTCGCCCAGACGGGCGGCGATCGGCGCCAGTGCGGCATCGCCCTGCAGCTCGGCGACGGTCTTGCGCACCTGGGCGATGATGCCCTTGGCCACCGCACCGCCGTCACGCACGGTCTTGCGGCCGACCAGGTCATTGGCCTGGATGGCGGTGGTGCCTTCGTAGATGGGCAGGATGCGGGCGTCGCGATAATACTGGGCGGCGCCGGTTTCCTCGATGAAGCCCATGCCGCCATGCACCTGCACGCCGGTGGAGGTGACGTCGATGGACAACTCGGTGGTCCAGCCCTTCACGATGGGGACCAGGTATTCGTAGAAGGCCTGGTTGGACTTGCGGGTGGCCTCGTCGTCGCTGAAGTGCGCCGCATCGGAGGTCGCCGCCGCCACATAGGCCAGCGCGCGCGCCGCCTCGATCTGGGCGCGCATGGACATGAGCATGCGGCGCACGTCCGGCTGATGGATGATCGCCACAGGACCAGAAGAGCCGGCCAGGTCGCGCGACTGCACGCGGTCGCGGGCATAGGCCACGGCCTGCTGGTAGGCGCGTTCGGAGACCGACAGACCCTGGATGCCCACGGCGAAACGCGCCGCGTTCATCATGATGAACATGTATTCCAGGCCACGATTCTCTTCGCCCACCAGGGTGCCGATGGCACCGCCATGGTCGCCGAACTGCAGCACCGCAGTCGGGCTGGCCTTGATGCCCAGCTTGTGCTCGATGGACACGCACTGCACGTCGTTGCGTGCGCCCAGCGAACCATCGGCATTGACCAGGAACTTGGGCACGATGAACAGCGAAATGCCCTTCACACCCTCGGGTGCATTGGGGGTACGGGCCAGCACGAGGTGGACGATGTTCTCGGCCATGTCGTGCTCACCGTAGGTGATGAAGATCTTGGTACCGAAGACCTTGTAGGTACCGTCGCCCTCCGGCACGGCGCGGGTACGCACCAGAGCCAGGTCGGAACCGGCCTGCGGCTCGGTCAGGTTCATCGTGCCGGTCCATTTGCCGGAGATGAAGTTGGCAATGTAGGTCTCTTGCTGCTGCTTGGTGCCAGCCGTCATCAGGGCTTCGATGGTGCCGTCGGTCAACAGCGGGCACAGCGCAAAGGAGAGGTTGGCCGAGTTCAGCATCTCGATGCAGGGCGTCGCCACCAGCTTGGGCAAGCCCTGGCCGCCGAATTCCACCGGGTGCTGCACGCCTTGCCAGCCGGCATCGCCGAACTGCCTGAAGGCTTCCTTGAAACCGGGGCTAGTCGTCACACGGCCATCGGCCCAGGCGCTGGGCTCCTTGTCGCCACCATGATTGAGCGGGGCGATCACTTCGCCACAGAACTTGGCGTTTTCCTCCAGGATGGCCTCGGCCGTCTCGGGCGTGGCATCCTCGCAGCCGGGCAAGGCATTGACAGCCGACAGGCCCGCCAGCTCGTTCATGACGAACAACATGTCCTTCAAGGGCGCGGTATAACTCATCTCCAACCTCCAATAGGGAACGCTCTGGCGGCGTTCCTTGCGTACATGAAAACACCCCGGCGTAAGCCGGGGCGGATACTACCTGGATGCGCTTGCTCAGCCGAGCTGCTTGACCAGCTCCGGCACGACCTCGAAGAGGTCACCGACGATGCCGTAGTCGGCCACCGAGAAGATGGGCGCTTCTTCATCCTTGTTGATGGCCACGATGACCTTGGAGTCCTTCATGCCGGCCAGGTGCTGGATCGCGCCGGAGATAC
The DNA here is from genome assembly GCF_044745245.1 of Herbaspirillum sp. NPDC087042. NCBI lineage: Bacteria > Pseudomonadati > Pseudomonadota > Betaproteobacteria > Burkholderiales > Oxalobacteraceae > Herbaspirillum > Herbaspirillum sp. NPDC087042. Next base: position 135,366 of record NZ_JBIUZW010000003.1, read on the forward strand.
CGACGGCGATATACAGCTGGGGCGCGACGATCTTGCCGGTCTGGCCGACCTGCCAGTCGTTGGGGACATAGCCCGCATCCACAGCGGCGCGGGAGGCGCCCATGGCGGCGTTCAACTTGTCGGCCAGCGGTTCCAGGATCTTGAAGCTTTCCGACGAACCCATGCCACGGCCACCGGAGACGATGATCTTGGCGGCGGTCAGTTCCGGACGATCCGACTTGGCGACCTCACGGCCGACGAAGCTGGACTTGCCCGAATCGGTCACGGCCGGGATGCTTTCCACGGCGGCCGAGCCACCAAGCGCTGCCGGGTCGAAACCGGTGGTACGCACGGTGATGACCTTGATCGGGTCGATCGACTGCACGGTGGCAATGGCGTTGCCGGCGTAGATCGGGCGCTCGAAGGTGTCCGGCGCATCGACCTTGGTGATGTCGGAGATCTGGCCCACGTCCAGACGGGCGGCCACGCGCGGCAGGATGTTCTTGCCGTAGGCAGTGGCAGGGGCCAGGATGTGGCTGTAATCCTTGGCGATGGCCAGGACTTGCTCGGCGACGTTCTCGGCCAGGCCATCGGCGAATTGCGCGCCATCGGCCAGCAAGACCTTGGCCACGCCGGCGACTTGCGCAGCAGCGTCGGCCACAGCCTTGGCATTGGAACCGGCCACCAGGACATGGACATCGCCGCCAGCCTGCACGGCGGCGGTGATGGTGTTGAGGGTGCTGCCCTTGAGGCTGGCGTTGTCGTGTTCGGCAATAACGAGTGCGGTCATGATCAGATCACCTTGGCTTCATTTTTCAGTTTGGCGACCAGCGTCGCGACATCCGGCACCTTCACACCGGCGCTGCGCTTGGCCGGCTCGACGACCTTGAGCGTCTTCACGCGCGGGGTGACATCCACGCCCAGCTCATCGGGCTTGACGGTGTCCAGCTGCTTCTTCTTGGCCTTCATGATGTTGGGCAGCGTCACATAACGCGGCTCGTTCAGGCGCAGGTCGGTGGTGATGATGGCCGGCAGGGTCAGGGCCAGGGTTTCCAGGCCGCCGTCCACTTCACGGGTCACGCTGACCTTGCCGTCTTCCAGCACGACCTTGGAGGCGAAGGTGGCTTGCGGCCAGCCCAGCAAGGCGGCCAGCATCTGGCCGGTCTGGTTGCAGTCATCGTCGATGGCCTGCTTGCCCAGGATGATCAGTTGCGGTTGCTCCTTCTCGGCCAGCGCCTTGAGGATCTTGGCCACGGCCAGCGGCTGCAGCTCGACATCGGCACCGACTTCGGCCAGGATGCCGCGATCGGCGCCGATGGCCATGGCGGTACGCAGGGTTTCCTGGCACTGGGTCACGCCGGCGGAGACGGCGATGACTTCGGTGACTTTGCCGCCTTCTTTCAGGCGCACGGCTTCTTCCACCGCGATTTCGTCAAACGGGTTCATCGACATCTTGACGTTGGCGATATCGACGCCGCTGCCGTCGCTCTTGACGCGCACCTTGACGTTGTAATCCACGACGCGCTTGACTGGTACTAATACTTTCATCGCATGGCCCTTGCAAAAAGGAATTGACGTAAACGTAAACTTCCGCAGGATTATAAAAGCAAAACGAGGTGCTTACCGGAATTTAGCACGATCGTTCTTTTTGATGACGGAAGCATACACCAATACGCCGACAGAACGGAAGAAGAATTCGCCCTGGCGCGTACAAAACTTTAGATCATTGTTTCCTGACGAAATGTTCCGCAGGGCAATACAGGCAGCCCAGGTCGTTCAGGCCGCCCGATGCGCGACCGCCTCGCCGCGCAAACCCGCCACCAGGTTGGCCACGGCCAGTTCGGCCATGGCTTGCCGCGTTTCATGGGTGGCCGAGCCGATATGCGGCAAGGCCACCACATTGGAGAGCCTGAGCAGGGGAGAATCCGCCGGCAGCGGCTCGACCTCGAACACATCCAGCCCGGCGGCATGGATGGTCCGGGCCTGCAGGGCGGCGATCATGGCCGCCTCGTCGACGATGCGACCGCGCGAGGCATTGATGAAGATGGCGCTGCGCTTCATCAGGCCGAACTCGCGCGCACCGATCATGCGTTCGGTCTCGGGCGTCAAGGGCAGCATCAGGCAGACGAAGTCGGATTGCGCCAGCAGCTCGTCGCGGCTGACGTAGCGCGCACCGAGCTCGCGCTCGGCATCGGCATTGGGGCGGGTATTGTGATACAGGATGGGCATGCCAAAGCCATGATGGGCGCGACGCGCCACGGCGCTGCCGATGCGCCCCATGCCGATCAGGCCCAGGGTCTTGCCATGCACGTTCAGGCCGAACTGGGCTTCACCGATACTGCCCTTCCACTGGCCGGCCTTGACATACTCGGCCAGCTCCACCACGCGGCGGGCGGTGACCAGGATCAGGGCCAGGATGGTATCGGCGGTGGCTTCGTTGAGCACGCCCGGGGTATGCGCCAGGATCAGGCCGCGCTGGCGGAAATACGCCAGGTCGAACTGGTCGACGCCCACCGAGATGGTCGAGGCAATCTTCAGCAACGGGGCACCATCGAGCATGGCATTGGTCATCGGCAGGCTGGCGCCGATGATGCCGTGGGCGCCCTTGAGCGCCTCCAGGAAGGCGGGGCGATTGGCGTCGGTGATGCGGTCAAACAGCGTGACGTCGAATTCGGCTTGCAATCGTTCGGTCAAATGGCCTGGCAAGGTCTTGTACACCACTACACGCTGCTTCATCGCTATTCCCGTGAAATTAATACCTGATCCGTCAAGAGATCAATCAAGAACCTTCTACCGTTCGGACTGAGTAGCGGCAAGGCCGCGTATCGAAGGCGCAGCGAAGCCACGTCTTCGATACGGCCCTGACGGGCCTACTCAGTCCGAACGGGACCTGGAAATTGGTCAATCTCACCTAGGACGCGGCCTCCAGCTCGGCACGGGTCGGCAGCCCTTCCATGTCGCCGACCACCTGGATGGCAAAGGCACCGATGCGGTTGCCCCGCATCACCGCCGCCTCCACCGGCAAGCCTTCCAGCATGCCGCTGATGACGCCGACCGCAAAGCCATCGCCGGCACCCACCGTATCGACCACTTCGCGCACCGGCACGCCCGCCACCCTGCCCTCGCCCTGCGCGCTGCGCCAGTAGGCACCCTCGGCGCCGAGCTTGATGACCACCATCTGCACGCCGCGCTCAAGATAGAAGGCGGCGATGTCACGGGCCTCAGTGTAGCCGGTCAGGATCTTTCCTTCAGACAAGCCCGGCAAGACCCAGTCGGCCTTGAAGGCCAGCGCGTTCAACTGCTGCGCCATCACCTCCTGCGAGGGCCACAGCATGGGTCGCAGATTGGGATCGAAGGAAATCGTCTTGCCCTGGCCGCGCATGAAGTCCATCGCATGATGGGCAAAGGCCATGGTGGTCGCCGACAGCGCCGGGGCGATGCCGGTAGCATGCAGGTGGCGCGCGGCGCCGAAGTAGGCGGGATCGAAATCCTCCAGCGACAGATGACTGGCTGCAGACCCCTTGCGGTAATACTCGATGGCCGGATCGGCGCCATCCACGGCCTTGGCCTTGAGCTGGATGGCGGTGCGGAATTCCATGTCGGTCAGCACCCGGCTGACATCAACGCCCTCCTGCGCCACGCGCTGGCGGATGAAGCGTCCAAAGGCATCATTGCCGACCCGGCTGGCCCAGCCCACCTTCAGGCCCAGCCGAGCCAGGCCGATGGCCACGTTGGTTTCGGCGCCGGCCAGGCGGCGCGTGTATTTTTCGACTTCCTCGAAGGGGCCGACCTCGTCGGCCACCAGCAGGGCCAGGGCTTCGCCCCAGGTCACGACATCCAGTTCCATTGCCTTGTCCGTCATTGTGGCACTCGCCTAAACCGTCTTAAATTGTCTTAAATTGTTTTAAACCGCCGCCAGCATGGCCACGTGGCGGCGCGTCGTTTCTTCCAGGTCGCTGCCCACCAGCGGGAACTCGATGGCCCGCAGGATGCCGCCGGGAAAATGCGCAATCAGCGCCTGCCAGTGGCTGTCCTGGGCCTGCAGCGGCACCGCCCGCAGCTTGCCCTTGTGTTCTTGCACGCCCTTGCAATGCACATAGCGCACATGCGGCGCCAGCGAGCGCGCCGCCACCTCGGGGTCCACGCCCTGCCAGTGCCAGTTGCCCATGTCGAAGGTCATGCCGAAGGCATAGCCATTGCCGGTGCACAGCGCCAGGAAACTGACGATGGGCTCCAGCCGGCCGCCTTGCGGGGTCTGGTCGTTCTCCAGCAGGACTTCGATGGGGGAATGCGAGAGGAAGCGCAACAGCGATTGCAGGTCGCTGGCCGCCGAGAAATGACCCAGCGATACCTTCAGGAAACGCGCCCCGACCTCTTCGGCCTCGCCCATGGCCAGGGCGATCTGCTCGCGATCGAAACGGCCATCGGCACCGAACAGTTCGAACGGCGCCGAATAGACTGAGAACAGCTTGTGCTGGTTCAGCAGCTCACGCAGGGCCGCCAGATCCTGCGGCCCGTCGAAGAGCTCGCGCCGTATCTCCAGCCCCGAGGCCCCGGCTGCCGCCACCATCTGCACCAGGTCGCCATGGCCGACACGCCGCACCAGGTCGGCGCCATAGGCCGATGCGGCAACCAGGACCGGGCTCATTTGAGTGCGCCCGCACCGATGAACTGCTTGGCTTCGGGCGTCTGCGGATCGGCGAAGAATTCCTCGGAAGGCCGGGCCTCCCACACCTTGCCCTGGTGCATGAAGACGGTGAGATCGGCCACCCGGCGGGCGAACTCCATCTCGTGCGTCACCAGCAACATGGTCATGCCGCCCCGGGCCAGTTCTTCCATCACCTTCAGCACTTCGGCCGTCAGCTCCGGGTCCAGCGCCGAGGTCACTTCATCGAACAGCATCACCTGCGGCTCCATCGCCAGCGAACGGGCGATGGCCACGCGTTGCTGCTGGCCGCCCGAGAGCTGCTCGGGATAGGCATCCCGCTTGTGCTCCAGGCCAACCTGCTTCAATACCTTGATGGCCGTCTCACGGGCCGTCTCGGTGGCAGTCTTCTTGACGATGCGGGGTGACAGCATGATGTTCTCCTCCACGGTCAGGTGCGGAAAGAGATTGTAATGCTGGAACACCATTCCCACATCCTTGCGCAGCTCAATCAGGTGTTCATGCTTGTTGGTCAGCTTGTGGCCTGCCACCGTGATGCTGCCGCCATCAATGGATTCCAGCCCGTTGATGCAACGCAGCATGGTGCTCTTGCCCGAGCCCGAGCGGCCGATGATGGCGACCACCTGGCCGCGCTCCACCGACAGCGAGATGCCGTTCAGGACCTGGTTGCTACCGAAGCGCTTGGTGATGTTGTCGATCTCAACGATGGGCATGTAATTTCCTCTCTAGGGCGAAGCTGACGCGCGACAGCGGATAGCAGAATACGAAGTAGATGCCGGCCACGATGGGGAAGACCAGGAAGGGCTGGAAGGTCGCATTGCTGACCAGCTTGCCCGCCTGGGCCAGTTCCACCAGGCCGATGATGGAGGCGATCGAGGTGTTCTTGACGATCTGCACCAGGAAGCCCACGGTCGGCGGCAGCGAGATGCGCACCGCCTGCGGCAGGATCACGTAGCGCAGCTGCTGCCAGCGCGTCATGGCCAGGGCGGTGGAGGCTTCCCACTGCGGCAGCGGCACGGCCTCGATGCAACCACGCCAGATCTCGCCCAGGTAGGCGCTGGAGTAGATGGTCATGGCGATGGTGGCGGCCACCATCGGGGGCAGCTTGTAGCCGAAGATCGCCAGTCCGTAGAACGACAGGAACAGGATGATCAGCACCGGCGTGCCCTGGACGATCTGGATATACACCGCCGAGAGCAGGCGCAACGCGCCGATGTGCGAGGTGCGCATCAAGGCCACGATGAAGCCGGCGATGCCGCCGCCAACGAAGGCCAGCACCGACAGCAACAGCGTCCACTGCGCCGCTTCCAGCAGGAAGATGAAATTATCTAGGGAAAATTCAGCGAGCATTACATTCTCCTCGGACGCGCCACGCCCAGGCGGCGACGGCGTTTGAACACGACCAGGCCGATCAGCCAGAAGGCCAGCCGGAACAGCAATGCCAGCAGGATGTAGAGCACCATCACCACCAGGTAGATCTCGAAGCTGCGGAAGGTCTCGGCATCAAGCAGGTTGGCCGTGGCCGTGAGCTCCTCGGCCGAGATCGCCGAGACGATACTGGAGGCCAGCATCATCAGCGTGAACTGGCTGGCCAGGGCCGGATAGACCTTCTCCAGCGCCGGGGTCAGCACCACGTGGCGGATCACCTGCCCGCGCGTCATGGCCAGCGCCTGTGCGGCCTCGATCTGCGAGGGATGGATGGCCATCATGCCGGCGCGCACGATCTCGGTGGAATAGGCTCCCAGGTTGACCGTCATCGCCACCAGCGCGGCGATGTTGGCATCGACCTGCACGCCGATGGAAGGCAGGCCAAAGAAGATGATGAATAGCTGGACCAGGAAGGGCGTGCTGCGGATCAGCTCCACATAGGACGTCACCGCGAAGCGGGCCGGCGCGCTGCCATGGATGGAAATGATGGCGCCGAAGATCCCCACCGCCAAGCCGCAGATCATCGACAGCGCGCTCAGCCGGATGGTAAGCAGCGCGCCGTACAGCAACTGGTCAAGATGCTGGAAGATGAACGCGAACTGAAAGTCATAATGCATCGTGTGTTCCTCCGACAAATCCGCGCCGGCCGCTCATGGCTTCATGCAGCAGCCGGCGCGCGATCTGTTCTTCTCAGGCTGCGGACCGGCTGCCATCGCCATTGCTCCCGGCGATCACAGCCACCCGCAGCCGCTTCTGCTGCGCAGATTCTGTCAATCAGAACACTGGCAGGTTGGGCAGCGGGCCAGCCCACTTGCGCGAGATCGCATCCAGTTCGCCATTGAGCTTGACGTAGTAGATGAAGTTGTTGAGCCACTGCTGCAACTCGTAGGAACCCTTGCGCACGGTCATCGAGTTGGGTTGCACCGAGTAGGGGAACTTGACTTCGATCTTGCCCTGGCCGCGGCTCTTGACGATCTCGTTGGCCATGGTGTTGGGGATGGAAATCGCATCGACCTGGTTCGACAGCAGCGCCTGGGTCACGGTGGAATCATCCTCGAAGCGCACCAGGATCGTACCGGCCGGGGCCAGACGGGTCAGTGCGGTGTCGTTGGTGGAGCCGCGCGAGACACCCACTTTCTTCTTCACCAGGTCATCGAGCTTCTTGTAGTTGCTGCCGACCGGGCCGACGATGGACAACTCGAAGCCGCTGTAGGGAATCGTGAAGAGCACCGACTTGGCACGTTCCGGGGTCGGTGCCAGGGTCGCGGCCAGCATGTCGACCTTGCCCGACTCCAGCGCCGGGATGCGGGCCGGCGGTACCAGCGGCACGATCTCCACTGGCAAGCCCAGATACTTGCCGATCAGGTTGGCGACATCGACGTCATAGCCGATGGGCGTACCCTTGGCATCGACCGAGCCGAACGGCGGCGTGCCGCTGACCACGCCGATGGTGATCTTGCCCTTCTTGGTCAGCTCGGCGATGCTCTGCGCGCTGGCACTGGCGGCGGTCGCCACCGCACAGGTCGCAGCCAGCGTCAGTGCGATGAATTTGGTACTGAAAAGGTTCTTGATGCTCATCCTGGTCTCCTGAAAATACGCCGTCCTGACGGCGGTCCTTGTTGGCACCTGCCCCGGCCCTCCCCTGCGGCCGGACGCTTGCGCCCCTCTTTGCTGCAATGCCTGCTGTGTTCCCGCTCCCACCCCGGCCCGTATGGCGCCGGTACCACTGATCCCTGCTGCTGCGCCCTTGCACTGCGTTTTAAGGTCTTACCAATAGGGCGAATTGTGTCTGGTACCGGTTCCACTCCGGTGCCGCGCTATGCGCGGCTATGGCTTGTATAGGTCGATGAAGAGATTTTCTCGGTCAAGCGTGCGCTCAGGGCGCGCTCGGGATGATCGGCCACGGCGGCAGTCGAGCCGCGACTGATCAGCTTGCCATCCAGCAGGATCTCCCGGCGCATGGAGCGCTCGCCATGGATGCGCACCAGCAGTCGCTCGATGGCGGTAAAGCCGATTTCATACGTCGGTTGTTCGATGGTGCTGATGCCGCTGCCCACCAGGGGCGACCAGGCCAGTTCATCGAAGCACAGCAAGCCCACGTCATCGGGGAAGTTCAGCTTCATGCTGCGCAGCGCCAGCGCGATCTGCAGCGACACCATGCCGTTACCGGCCAAGAGCGCCACGCGCCCGCCACCATCGCGCCGGCGCAGGAAGAATTCGCGCAGCACGGTGGCCACATGGCCGGGCTCGTCCAGGTCCACCTCCAGCGTTTGCGCATGGCAACCGGGCCGCTCCGACATGGCCTGCAGGAACCCCGCCTGCCGTCCCTGGCGCGAACTCACGCCAAAGAGCGACTGCACCACCAGCGCGATATCGGTATAGCCCTGCCCCAGCAGGTGACGCGTAGCCAGTTGCGCGGCCCTGACGTTGTCCAGCCCGACCAGGTCGAAGTCGCAGCCCTCCACATGCCGGTCCAGCAATACCACCGGGAAGGACGCCTGCCCCAGCTCGCGCAGCGGCGTCACGTTGCGCCCCTGGGTGTTGAACAGCAGGCCCTCCACGCTGTAGGAATGCAGGGCCGCCAGCGACTGCTTCTCGCGCGCCTCGTCATTGCCGGTATTGCACAGCATGAGCGTATAGCCATGCTTCTGGCAGGCCGCCTCGGCACCATGCAGCACGGCCACCGAATAGGGATTGAGGATGTCGGCCACCAGCATGCCGATCAGGCGCGTGCGGCCACCCTTCAAGCCACGCGCCATCTGGCTGGGCTGATAGCCCAGACGCGCAATGGTCTTGCCGATCTGCTCGCGCAGCTGCACTGACAGCGCATCGAACTCGCCGCCCAGGTAACGCGATACGCTGGTCTTGGACACACCGGCCTCCCGCGCAACCTGTGCGATGGTGACCCGGTCGTTGCCGGTCTTGGTACTTTGTCTCACTGTTGCCCGCCAAATCAGTTGAACTGCGTCTATCGATTTGTGCTTCACCGGGTTCCGGGCTGCTCATTTATTTGAATCTTTTGGAACCGGTTCCAAGATAGCAGCGTGAATCGGCCAGGTCAAACTTATTTCAGATGAAAAATTTGAGGCCCGGTGATGAAGCCGGGACCATTTTCCTGATGCTACCGAAACGCAACATCACCAACATTGTCACCACGATGCCGGCAGAAGCACTCTGTTGCTGCATTGCAGCCAAGACCGCGCGGCGAGCCCGGGCTCGCTGGACTAGTCCGATCCGGCAGCTTCCATCTTCATGTTTGCTGCATCGCACATGAATACGATATGATGAATAATAATTATTCTCATTATTAATTAACTCATGCCCTCGCTCTCCCCCGGCGCCCTCGCCATCCTGCTCGCATTTACTCCCGCGCTCGTCCTGGCCCAGGTCCAGGCCGACAACAGCACCGCCAGCACCACCAGCGCAACCACCTCTGCCGGTACCGGCCAGCTGCCCACCGTGAACGTGGTCGCCGACGGTCCCTCCCTGAGCAGCTACAAGGCCACGCAAAGCCAGGTCAGCAAATCCGCCACGCCGCTGTCGGAGACCCCGCAATCCATTTCGGTGGTGACCCGCTCGCTGCTGGACAGCCAGCAAGCCGTCTCCCTGGCCGACGCGCTGGAGAACGTACCCGGCGTGGTGGCGCAGCAGTATGGCCGGCGCGGCTGGGATGACCTGATCATCCGTGGCCAGGTGGCCTCGGACTCGCTCTACCTGGATGGCTTGCGCACCGCCGCCAGCAATCGCGTGGCCGAGCAACTGTTCGGCCTGCAGCAGGTGGAAGTGCTCAAGGGACCCGGCTCCCTGCTCTACGGGCTGGTGCTGCCGGGCGGGCTGGTCAACATGGTCAGCAAGCGTCCGCAGGGCGAGGACTTCGCCAACGTCGACGTGACCGTGGGCAGCCACGACTTCTACCAGACCACGGTGGACCTGAACAAAGCGCTGTCGGAGAATGGCAAGCAGGCCTTCCGCATCAATGGACTGGTGTCCAACTCCAATGACGCCACCGACAATGTCTGGTTCAAGAACCGCTACATCGCCCCCTCGCTGTCGCTGGACCTGGGCGCACGCACCGACTTCACCATCCTGACCAGCTACCAGGAGCGCAACTACGTGCGCCAGCAGGGCCTGCCCCTGTCGGGCTCGATCAACAGCAACAGCAACGGCGCACTGCCGCGCAGCCTCTTCATCGGCGAGCCGGGCGCACGTCCCTACAGCGCCACCGAGACCCGCATCGGCTACGCGCTGACCCACCGCTTCGACGATGGCTGGACGCTCAACCACAACCTGCGCTACCAGCAATTCGAGATGAGCGGCCAGCTGGTGGCCAACAATGCGCTCTCCAGCACCGGCACCAGTCTCACCCGTACCGGCACCGACCAGACCTTCGAAGGCCAGACCTTCACCATGGATACCAATGTGCAGCGCAGTTTCCGCACCGCGCTGGGCAAGCACCAGCTGACCCTGGGAACGGACTACATCAACACGCGTGAAGACACGCTCTCCTACACCTGCACGGTGGCCGCCCTCAACGTCTACAACCCGGTCTATGGCGCGCGCCTGAACTGCCCCAGCACACCCAGCACCTACACCTCGACATCAGTCCGCGACACTGGTCTCTACGTGCGCGACCAGATCGACTTTGCCGAGCGTTGGCAGTTGCTGGCCGGCCTGCGCCACGACACCGCATCGACCTACAGCACCAACAAGCGCACCAGCGTCTATACCGACAACCCGGCCAGCGCCACCACCGCATCGGCAGCCCTGATGGTCGAGATGCTGCGCGGCGTGCGTCCCTACATCAGCTACGCGACCTCGTTCTATCCCAACACCGGCACCGACATCAATGGCGGCACCTTCAAGCCCGAGAGCGGCAAGCAATGGGAGGCCGGCGTGAAGTTCGAACTCGATGAAGGCCGCACCAACCTCAATGTCGCGGTGTTCGACCTGCGCCGTCGCAACGTGCTGGTGAGCGACCCCAACAACACCGGCTACAGCATCGCCGTGGGCGAACAGCGTTCGCAGGGTGGCGAGATCGGCATCACCTCCGACTTCAGCAATGGCCTGAGCCTCAACGCCGGCTATTCCTACACGGCCGCCATCGTCACCGACGACGGTGGCCAGAAGACCACCACCGTGGGCCAGTGGCTGGACAACGTGCCGCGTCACAACTTCACCAGCAGTGCGCGCTATCGTCTCAGGGGTGCGCTGCAGGGATGGGAGCTCAATGGCGGCGTGCATGGGCAGAGCATGATGCGCACCAATGGCTATACGCTGCCGGGCTATGTACTCACCGACCTGGGCGTGGCCTACAACGCCGAACGCTGGCGCGCGGCACTGAACGTGAAGAACGTCTTCAACACGCACTACTATGCGGGGGGATTGGCCAAGGCGGTGGCGCTGGGGGATGACCGGACGGTGATGCTGACGCTGGGGTATCGCTACTGAGAATACCCCGATGAATCAAAGCCGGCAGTCGTGAAAGACTGCCGGCTTTTTTTTGCCCTCGACACATCGCGAGATGCGCATCGATGTCCGTCGCAGCAGGTCATTTTCGCGCACGCAAAAGAGGCGATCCCCTTGCAGGGATCGCCTGGAAATAAAGGCCAGAAGGAGCCTATAACGAAACTGAACAACGTTCATGTCAATTCCGGTGTCGATACTAGCCAGCCTGCCCCACGCAATGCAAATCCGCATCGCCTATTCTTCCCATAAATACCGTAAATGATTTGCCGAGCGGCCTCCAACGCCTCTCGCGTTTGGTGCATGACCGGCCGCTTTTCCCGTCCCATGGCGGATTTGCGCTTCATCGGGGTGCGTGCACGGGGGGCCGCGTGCGCAATCCCGGAGCGTCCTAATCATTATTACTAATATTCATCCAGCCGATTCCTAAATAGAATTTGACCGTGTCATGACCCCGGTTGACACTCAGCCACCTCCTTCCTACGAAAGTGGTCTGCCATGAATTCGATTACGCTCGATGTCTACCCCGTCCAGAAGAAAGTCGTCACCGCCGCGCCACCGCATGCGGACTCTCCCGAGATGGATACCCTCATCGCCGACGTCACCGCGCGCCGCGATGAATTCGACCAGCTGGGCCATGTACCGCGCGACCTGATCGCGACGATGAAGCAGGCCGGCATCTTCCGCTCCAGCACTCCGCGCAAGTTCGGTGGCGAGCCGCTGGCACCGGCCGCCTTCCTGGCCATGGTCGAGCGCATCTCCCGCGCCGATGGCTCGGCCGGCTGGGTGGCCGCCTTCGGTTCGGCCAACACTTACCTGGCGGCACTGCCCATCGAGACGCAACGCCAGATCTATGCCGACGGCCCCGACCAGGTCTATGCCGGTGGCCTCTATCCCCTGCAGGAAGCCCGCGCCGTGGACGGTGGCTGGCAGATCTCCGGACGCTGGCATTTCGCCAGCGGCTGCAAGGGCGCCGACTGGATCGGCGTAGGGATCAAGGATCCCGGCGAGAACGCCGACGGCACCGCCAAACCGGCACTGATGGCGGTGATGCCTGCCGGGGAAGTGGAGATCATCGACAACTGGAACGTGGTCGGCATGCAAGGCACCGGCAGCCACGATACGCACTTGCAAAACAAGTTCGTCGCCCACGACTGGACCTGCGCACGCGGTGCGGCCGGCCTCATCGACGAACCGCTGTATCGCTATCCGGCGCTGGCCTACCAGGCGGAAGTCCATGCGGCCGTCAACATCGGCCTGGCGCGCGCCGCACTGGACATCGTCACCGACATGGCCGGTGGCGCCAAGATCATGCCGGGGGCGCTGCGACTGGCCGACCGCGCCTACTACAAGATCAAGCTGGGCATGTCAGAAGCCAAGTGGCGCAGTGCGCGCATGTTCTTCTACGACGCCTGTGAGCAGGCCTGGGAGCAGGTCGTGGCCGGCAATCCCGTCGATGAAGAAACCGACATGATGCTCAAGCTCTCAGCCACCTATGCCGCACGGGTCTCGATGGAAGTGGTCAACGACGCCTACCAGGCCGCCGGCATGGCCGCCATCCAGCGCACTCACCGCCTGCAGCGCATCGTGCGCGATGCCATGGTGGTCACGCAGCATGCGGCCCTGTCCGAACTGAATTACGAAAGCGCTGGCGCGCTTTTTGCAAAGCTGGGAATCAAACGCTGACGCGCCAAGCGTCTGACATCTTTCCCACCCTGCGCGAATACGTTGCAGGTAGATCCTGATCAGCACCTTCTGTTCTGTATTGCCGCCGTGCCTGCCATCTCCACTGGCATCCCACTCACTTTGACAAGAGGACCAAGCTCGTGACCCACACCACCGTCTCTCCACAACGCCGCAAGCTCCTGCTGGGTGCCGCGTCCATGCTCGCCGCAGGGGCCGCCCCTGCCCTGCCAGCCCTGGCCCAGGGTGCGCCTATCACCATCGGGGTGGGCGCCGATCCGGTGTTTACCGCCTTCTTCGTGGCGGCCAACGAAAAGCTCTTCGCCAAGTACGGCGCGCCCAATGTCACGGTGCAGTCCTACACCGATGGCGGCGAGGCGCTCAACGCGCTGGTGGCCAACCAGGTCAACCTGGGCTGTGCCGGCGAACCCACGCACATCGTGCGCCTCTCGCGCGCCGAGTTGCGTCCGCTGGCGGTGACCTACCAGTCCAAGACCTATCTCAAGCTGGTGGCCCGCAAGGAAATCACCTCGGCCGACAAGATCAGGAAGTTCGGCATCGTCGCCGGCTCGGTCTCGGAATACGTCACCGGCCTGACCATCAAGAAACTCAATCTCGATGCCAGCAAGATCGAGATGGTGCGTTCCGGCCCGCCCGAGCTGCCGGCGCTGCTGGCGCGCGGCGACATCGACGCCTACTTCGTCTGGGAACCCTGGCCCACGCTGGGCGTGCAGCAAGGCGGCCACGTCCTGATGACCTGTGGCGACGTCGGCTACACCAGCACGCTGTGGCTCTCGGCCACTGCCGGCTGGCTCGCCGCCAACAAGGAAGTGGCGGGCAATATCCTCAAGGCCCTGGCAGAGGCCGCCGAGATCACCCGCAAGGATCCGCCGCGCGCGGCGCAATCGGTGCAGGCCATCACCCGCATCCCGGTGCCGCAGACACTGAACTCGCTCAAGGACATGGAACCGGTGGTGCGCGACTTCAGCGATACCGACCTGAAGACCGCCAATGCCATCGGTGACTTCCTGCTCTCCAAGCAAGCCATCAAGGCCCCGGTGGATATGGCCAAGGTGTTGCAGCGCGGTTTCTACAAGGGGTAAGCGATGGCCTCGGGATCTTCTGTTTCCATCAAGCGGGTGGGATTGACCATCGGCGCCAACGAGATCATGGCCGGTATCGATCTCGATATCCGTGCCGGTGAATTCGTCTGCCTGCTCGGCCCCTCGGGCTGCGGCAAGTCCACCCTGCTCAATGCGATTGCCGGCTTCCAGGAAGTCAAGGGCGAGATCAGCATCGACGGCCAGCGCGTCAAGGGGCCGGGGCTGGATCGTGGCGTCGTGTTCCAGTCCTCGGAGGCGCTCTTTCCCTGGCTGTCGGTACGCGAGAACGTCGAGTACGGTCTCAAGCTGCGCAGCGTGCCAGCCACCGAGCGGCGGGCGGCGGCCGAGCGCTATGTCTCGCTGGTGGGCCTGAAGCACGCCATCGACAAGTTCCCCGGCGAGTTGTCGGGCGGCATGCGCCAGCGCGCGCAGATCGCCCGCGTGCTGGTCAACGAACCCTCGGTGGTGCTGATGGACGAGCCCTTCGGCGCACTCGATGCGCAGACCCGCGAGGTCCTGCAAAGCGAACTGGACCGCATCTGGAAAAGCACCGGCTGCACCATCGTCTTCGTCACGCATGACATCTGGGAAGCCATCCTGCTGGCCGATCGCGTGGTCACCATGACGGCCGGTCCGCGCGCCCACATCAAGGCCATCGAAAGCATCGACCTGCCCCATCCCCGCGACCCGGCCGATCCGGCCTGCATGGCCCTGTATGCGCGCATCCGCGACGACATCGGCGCCGAAGTCACGCGCGTGCTGCGCGCCCAGGGATTGATCGAAGAGGAACTAGTGAAATGAGCCAGCTCACACAGACAGCCACGCCGGCGGCGCAAGATCCGGCCACGCCCTCCACCTTCGCCCGTCGCCTCAAGGCGGCGCGGCCCTTTCTCATCTCGGTCATTGCCATTGTCGGTGGCCTGGTGCTGTGGCAACTGGTGTCGATGACCACCTCGCCGCTGTTCCTGCCATCGGTCTCGATGACCTGGGCGGCGGCGCTGGAGCTGATCGGCGACGGTACCCTGCAGCAATCGGTGCTGGCCTCGTCCGGACGCATCCTGGCCGGCTGGGGCGCGGGTGTGCTGATCGGCGTGCCGCTGGGGATCTTCATGGGGCGCTTCGAGACGGTGCGGCAATTGCTGGATCCGTATATCGAGTTCTTCCGCTTCATCCCGCCGATCGCCTTCGTCACCCTGGCGGTGATCTGGCTTGGCCCAGGTGAATTGTCGAAAATCGCCCTGATCTTCTATACCACCGTCTTCATCGTCACCTTGAACACCATCGCCGGCGTGCAGGCGGTGAACCCGCTGCGCCTGCGGGCGGCGGCCTCGCTGGGCGCCGGACAGTGGAAGATCCTGACCACCGTGATCCTGCCCTCGACCGTGCCCTTCATGGTCACCGGTGCGCGCATCGCGATGGGCAATTCCTTCCTCACGGTGGTCTCGGCCGAGATCGTGTCGGCGCGTGAGGGCCTGGGCGCCCTGATCTGGACGGCACGCAACTTCAGCCGCACCGAATGGGTGTTCGTGGGCATCATCGCCCTGGGCCTGCTGGGCTACCTGTTCGACCGTGTACTGCGCGTGGCGACCCGCAAGCTGCTGGCGCGCTACCTGTAATCCCCTGCTGCATCCTGCCCGCCTTGCGCTACCGTGCGCAGGGCGGTCCCACAATAAAAGAGAGACTCTGCACCATGACCGACCTGAACCACGAAATCCTGCAACTGAAACGCCGCCTCGACGTGCTCGAAGCCGAGGCCGATATCCGCCGCATCCAGGCACGCTACATGTTCCTGTGCGACACCCCCTGCCCGGAACCGGTGGTCGACGACGCCGAGCGCATCGAAAAGATCCTCGACCTCTATGCCGAGGATGCCATCTGGGAAGGCGTGGGCGCCTACTACGAAGGCCAGTTCGGCCAGGCCGTTGGCAAGGAGGCGATCCGCAAACACTTCCAGGCCTTCTGGGGCCAGAAGAAGGATCCCGAACTGCTCTTGAATGTCCACTACCTGACTTCGGAGCAGATCCACGTCAACGCCGAATGCACCCATGCCGATGGCCAGTGGGTACATTGCCAGCCCTGGATCTTCGGTGACGGTTCCTCACTGCTGCGTTCCAGCCGCCTCAACAACCTGTTCAAGAAGGTCGATGGCGTCTGGAAGATCGCCCGCACCCGCACCGAGAACGTCTTCGTGGCGCCACTGACCAGCGGCTGGGCCAACAACGTGCCGACCTACTCGGTGCTGATGAAGTAATCATTCATATCATTTACTGTTATCCACCATGACCACCCCTCATCCCGCGATCCGCCGCAGCTTCGTCCAGACCAGCGCCGGCGCCATCCATGTCGCCACCGCTGGCGAAGGCAGGCCGGTGCTGCTGCTGCACCAGACGCCGCGCTCCTGGGATGAGTTCCGCGATGTGCTGCCGCGACTGGGGCAGCAGCATCGCGCCATCGCCATCGATACCGTCGGCTTTGGCGATTCATGCCAATTGCCTTTGGAAGAACACAGCATCGAACGCTGGGCCGGCATCGCCATCGAGGTACTGGATCGGATGGAGATCGCCAGGGCCGTGATCGTGGGCCATCACACCGGTGCCGTGACTGCGATGGAAATCGCCGCCTCGGCGCCGCAACGCGTCACCGGCCTGGTGCTGTCGTCCTGCCCTTACAACGATGAGGCCAGGCGCATCGCCCATGCCGGCAAGCGCACCATCGACGACGTCGAAGCCCGCCCTGACGGCAGCCATCTGCAGGAACTCTGGCAGCGGCGCCAGCCTTACTATCCCGAGGGCGATATCGACCTGCTGTCACGCTTCATGGTCGATGCGATCAAGGCCGGACCGATGGCCTCGCAGGGGCATGTGGTAGTGCGCAACTACCGGATGGAAGAACGTATCGGCCTGGTACGGGCACCGACGCTGGTGCTGCAGGCGGGACGCGATCCGCACTCCGCACCCTATGCGCAGCGCGTGGCCGATGCCATTGCAGGAAGTCGCCTGGTCACGCTGGCCGAGGGTATGGTGCCGATGCCGGACCAGTTGCCGGCACCTTTCTCGGAAGCGATCAGCCGCTTCATCGACAGCCTCGCCTGAGGCCGTCGCACCGGTTCAATCGCGCGCGAAATCGTAGTCGCGTTCGACCTTGCAGATGCGGGTCTTGTAGGCCTGGTACCACTTCTCGCGGCCCAGGCGTTGTGCGTGCAGGTGGTCGATGTCGCGCTTCCAGGCGGCAATCGCTTCCAGGCTCTGCCAGTAGGAGACGGTGATGCCGACCTCTTCCCGCGCCGACTCCACACCCAGGAATCCCGGTTGCCTGGAAGCCGCCTCCACCATGGCCTCGGCCATGTCGCCATAGCCGTCGTCGCCGGCGGTACGAAGGGAGGTGAAGATCACGGCGTAGTAGGGGGTGTCCCCGGTGTGGGCTATGGACATGGCTTCTCGCTGGCGGTAGTGGTGAGCAGATAGCAGAACGAGGCGCCATTGTGCCTGCTTTCAGGCAGGGTCGCACAAGGCGGTCAGGTGAGGTCCAGCACCAGCCTGCCACGCGTGACGGCCCCCTGCTCCAGCAGTTCATGCGCACGGGCGATCTCTGCCATCGGCAACACCCGGCTCACGGCCGGTCGCCACACGCCTGCACTGGCCAGGTCGACGACCTGCTGCAGGATGTCCCGGTCTTCCGCGATCATGGCGCGCGTGACCGTGACGCCAAACTCCGCCCCGCGATCGCGTATCGGCGCGGCGACCAGCCAGACCAGATGGCCGCCACGACGCAGTACTGCATAGGAGCGCTCATGCGTGCTACCGCCGACCAGATCGACGACCACATCCTGATCGCGCAGCGTAGAGAAATCCTCGCGGTCGTAGGCGATCACCCGATGCGCCCCCAGCCCGGCCACGTACTCGGCATTGGCATGGCGGCAGGTGGCCGTCACCTCGGCACCAAGATGGCGTGCCAGCTGCACCATCAGGCTGCCCACCGCGCCCGACCCGGCGTGGATCAATACCTTCATGCCGGGCTGTATCGACGCGGTACGCATCAACGGAATCCAGGCGCTGGCACCGGGCTGCAGCAGGGCCGCCGCTTCCTGCATACCCAGGCCAGCCGGCTTGCGCACCAGCTGCTGTTGCGGCAGCACCGCCACCTCCAGCGTGGTGCCGCGCGCCAGCATGCCCGGCATCACGCAGACGGCATCACCGACCTGCACGTCCTCCACGCCTGCGCCGATGGCCGTCACGATGCCGGCACCATCGCGCCCCGGGATCTTGGGCAAGCTGATTGGCACAAGCTGTTGCAACAACCCCGCACGCAGCTTGGTGTCGACCGGTGCCATGCCGGCGGCCTGCATGGCCACCCGCACATGGCCGGGCAAGAGCGGGGCGGCGTCGATGTCGGTGAGCTGCAGCACGGACGGCGGTCCGTATTGATGGTAGGTGATGGCGCGCACGAGGGGCAAAAGCGATGAGTCCAGCCGACAGTGTCGGCGCGGCCGGCGCAAGGGTCAAATCAGTCGTTCTTATCGTTCCGATCCGGGGCAATCATCTTGCCGGCGCGCTGCGATCTAGCCTTGGATCTCTTCGCGCCCGAACATCTCGATGAGCAGGCTGCGCAGCCACTGGATGCCGGAGTCGGACGAGAAGCGCGTATGCGTATAGATGCTCACCGGAATGCGCGGCATCTCCAGCGGCAGGTCCAGCAGCACGAAGGCATGGTCGAGGTTGTGCCGCTCGGCGATGCTGCGCGGCAGGAACAGGGCCAGGTCGGTGATGCGCACGATCTGCGGCGCCACCGTGAAATGCGGCATGCGCAGGGCAACATCGCGCTTGACGCCGGCATTGCGCAGCACATCTTCGGCCAGCTGGTGGCCGGTGGTGTTGGTGGCAGTGTAGACATAGCGCAGCTGCAACAGGGCTTCCAGCGTCAGCGGCCCGTTGGCCAGCGGGTGCTCCCGGCGCAGCATGCAGATGTAGTCGTCGTAGAGCACCAGCTGGCTCTGGCAATCCTCGGGCAAGCCCGGCAGGTAGCCGAAGGCCAGGTCGATATCGCCATTGCGCATGGCCGCGCCCAGGCTGTCCATGGCCATCTGCTGCACCTCGATGGAGACATGCGGCGCGGCATGAGCCAGCTCTTCCATGAGCAGCGGCAGGACGTGGCTGCAGGACATGTCCGACATCACCAGCCGGAAAGTGCGCGTGGCCGTGGCCGGATCGAACTGCGCCTGCGTATGCAGGGCGTCGTGGAGGATGGCCAACGCGCGGGAAATCGGTTCATGCAGGCGGATGGCGGTCTCGGTGGGCAGCATGGTCGAGGTGCTGCGCACGAAGAGCGGATCGTCGAACATCTCGCGCAGCCGCCGCAAGGCATGGCTGACCGCAGGCTGGGTCAGGTGCAGGCGATCGGCGGCGGCGGTGAGGCTGCGCAACTCCCAGATGACGATGAAGGTCTTGAGCAGGTTCAGGTCCACGGTGGCGATATTCATTTGCTTCATGCGCGACATTCCAGACAATCATTTGACCCATGATTTGCTCACGGTCTATTGTTCATCCCAGAACGCACGCCTGTGTGCGCTGCGTTCTCCCTCTCTCCTGCTGATCGACATCCGCCTTCCCGGTGCCAGTGTGCGTAAAAGGATAACGGCGCCCCGCGCCCGGTGTCATCTCTTTTTTTTGGAAAGCATACGACATGAAAACCGAATTTCGCGATGCCATGGCGCGCCTGTCGGCAGCGGTCAACATCATCACCACCGATGGTCCTGCCGGGCGCGCGGCCATCACGGTCAGCGCCGTCAGTTCGGTCTCGGACGAACCGGCGACGCTGCTGGTGTGCATCAACCAGAAGAGTGCCGCACACGCCATCCTGGTGGCCAATGGCCGGCTGTGTGTCAATGTCCTGGCCGCGCATCACGAGGACCTCGCGCGCCTGATCGCCGGCATGACCGGACTGGCCCCGGCCGAGCGCATGGATCACGTGCAGTGGGAGACCGGCGAGCACGGCCAGCCTACCCTGCCCGATGCACTGGCGGTGCTGGAGGGCGACATCGTGCTGCAACAGCAGGCCGGCACGCACGGCGTGTTCTTCGTGGAGATCCGGCATATCCGTCTGGAGCAGACGGCGGGCGACGGCCTGGCCTATTTCGGGCGCCGCTTCCATCGCATGGCGGCCACGGCCGCGCTAGCAACGGCGGCCTAGAAGCGGCCCGCAACGACATCCTGAACAACAGGCAGGGGCCCATCCGCATGCCGTTCAGGAATGGTCAGGAAATTTTTTTGCTAATGAGAATCATTTTTATTGAATGTTGTTTATAATTGTAAAATCCTGTATCAAAAAGAAACACTTCACCGGATCCAGGATACAAAAACCAGAAATCCGCCAGCCACCCTCACGATGACGGCGCGGTCCGCTGTGACCGCCGCTCTATACGTTGCTCAAAGCCAGCCAGGAGAACATCAACACTTTCTCTCGGACCCTTGCCATGAGCTACATTAAAAGCCGCAAGCACGCGCAGGCTGCGCGCCAGCCTGCACTGACCGCTACCCACCTCGCCGTTGCCGGCGCCCTGCTGTTGCCCGCCATGGGCGCCCACGCCCAGGCCACCGGCAGCACGCTTCCCAAGCTGGAAGTCACCGCCACCCAGGAATCGGATTACAAGGCCGACAAGGCCTCCTCCGCCAAGTACAGCCAGCCGCTGGTGGATACCCCGCAGACACTGACCGTGATCAAGAAGCAGCTGATCGACCAGCAAGGCGCCACCACCCTGACCGAAGCCCTGCGCAACAGCCCCGGCGTCGGCACCTTCTATCTCGGTGAGAACGGCAGCACCAGCACCGGCGACGCCATCTACATGCGCGGCTTCGATGCCTCCAGCGCGATCTTCGTCGATAACGTGCGCGACCTCGGCTCGATCTCGCGCGACATGTTCAACATCCAGCAGGTCGAAGTCCTCAAGGGCCCCGCCGGCACCGACAACGGTCGCGGCTCGCCCACCGGCTCGATCAACCTGGTCACCAAGCAGGCCGAGATGAGCAACTTCTTCAATGCCTCGGCCACCTACGGCAGCTGGAACCAGAAGCGCGCCACCGCCGACTGGAACAAGGTCCTGGACGAAGACCGTGGCATCGCCATGCGCCTGAATCTGATGAAGCAGGACAGCGGCGTACCCGGCCGCCACGAAGTCAAGAACGACCGCACCGGCATCGCGCCGTCGCTGGCCTTCGGCCTGAACAGCCCGACCCGGGTGTTCCTGAACTACGTCCACATCGACCAGGACAACGTGCCTGACGGCGGCGTGCCGACCATCGGCCTGCCCGGCTATACCTCGCCGGATACGCGCAGCTATCTCACCTCGGCGGCGCGGGTCAATTCGGCCAATTTCTATGGGCTCTCCGGAGACTACGACAAGGTCACCTCCGACATGTTCACCGCGCGCGTGGAGCATGATTTCTCGCCCGACGTGAAACTGCAGAACACCACCCGCTACGCCAAGACCAGCCAGGATTACCTGCTGACCTCCTTCATGGGAACGGCAGCCAACCTGGTTACGCCCTCGGCCAGCAATCCGTCCGGCTGGACGATCTCGCGCTCCAACCCGACCCGCAAGGACCAGAGCAACGAGATCATCACCAACCAGACCAATATCACCGCCGACCTGCAGACCGGTGGCCTCAAGCACACCCTGGTCGGCGGCGTCGAGTTCACCGAGGAAAAGCAGCACGCCCTGTCCTTCACGCGGGGCGGCACGCTGTCGGTGGCCAACCTGTACAACCCCAATCCGAACGACCCCAAGACCTACACGATGACGGCCACCGGCTACAACGATGGCAAGACCGATACCGTCTCGGCCTATTTGTTCGACACCCTGAAGTTCAACGAGCATTGGTCCCTCAATGGCGGCATCCGCGAAGACCACTACCGCACCACCTACTACTCCAACGCGGCGGGTACCATCACCAACCTGTCGACCTCGGGCAACCTGTTCAACTGGAAACTGGCCGCCATCTACAAGCCCACCAGCTACAGCAGCATCTACGCCTTGTACGCCACCTCCCAGCAACCGCCGGGCGGCGCCAACTTTGCCCTGAGTGCCGCGTCCAACAGCGCCGCCAACGCCAACTACGTGCCGCAGAAGACCAAGACCTCGGAGCTGGGTACCAAGTGGGACCTGCTCGACAAGAAGCTGGCCGTGACCGCCGCCCTGTTCCGCACCGAAGTCAACAATGAGGTCGAACTCGACGCCACTTCCGGCCAGTACTTCCAGACCGGCAAGAAGACCGTGCAAGGGATAGAGCTGGGCGTCACCGGTGACGTCACCAGCAACCTCTCGCTGACGGCCGGCTACACCTACATGAAGACCAAGGTCGACAGTGGCGCCATCGTCACGGCGGCAGGCGAAAACAACCTGGCCTACACGCCCAAGCAGGCCTTCACGTCCTGGGCCACCTACCGCCTGCCGCAAGGCTTTACCGTGGGCGGCGGTGCACGCTACGTGAGCTCGCTGCTGCGCGGCACCGATGGCGCGGTCGGCACGCCCAAGTATGCCAACGCCTACTGGGTCTTCGATGGCATGGTCGGTTACGTGATCAACAAGAACGTGGACCTGCAGTTGAATCTGTACAATATTTTCGACAAGGACTACGTAGCGGCGATCAACAAGAGCGGCTATCGTTACACCCCGGGTACACCGCGTTCCGTGGCACTGACGGCCAACTTCAAGTTCTGATCCTGCGCATGGCAATGGCTTGATCTGCCTCAGCCCGGTTGACACCGGCCTTGTCCAGAATGGTGTCGCCGGCCGGATCCAGCCAAGGAACAGCCAGACTTGACGGCCCCTCCTTCCCGGAGGGGCTTTTTCATTCGCAACAGGAGAATTCCATCATGATGCTGCATATCCCAGAGGTCCTCACCACCGAGCAGGTCCGTCACATTCGCACCGAACTGGCGCGCAGCGACTGGGTGGATGGACGCGCGACCGTGGGCGACCAGGGCGCCCGGGTCAAGCGCAACCGGCAACTGCCGGAGCATTCGCCGCTGGGCTTCCAGCTGGGCGAGATCATCCTGGAGGCGCTGCGCAAGAATCCCCTGTTCTTTGCCGCCGCCCTGCCCAGGAAGACCATGCCGCCGCTGTTCAACAGCTACGAAGGCGGCGAGCACTACGGCCTGCATGTGGATGGCTCGGTACGCCACCTGCCCAATGGCGCGGGCAGCATCCGCACCGATGTCTCATCCACGCTGTTCCTGTCGGACCCCGAGGAATACGAGGGTGGCGAGCTGGTGGTGGTCGACACCTATGGCACCCACGAAGTCAAGCTGCCGGCGGGTGACCTGATCGTCTACCCCTCCACCAGCCTGCACCGAGTCGAGCCGGTCACCGCTGGCGCGCGCGTGTGCTCCTTCTTCTGGAGCCAGAGCATGATCCGCGACGACTGGAAGCGCAGCATGCTCTTCGAGCTGGACCGCAACATCTACAGCCTGCGCGAGAAGATCGGCGATACCGAGGAAGTGTTGGGCCTGACCGGGCACTATCACAACCTGCTGCGGCAGTGGGCGGAGATCTGATTTTTTAAATTGTTTACTCGCCACAACGCAAATCAAATGCAAAGGCCGTCCGGCATGACCCGGACGGCCTTTTTTACTGCCACTTCAGTTCGGTGCTATCAGACGAAGCGCCCGATCGCCGCGATCACCGCATCGCGCACGGAGCCGCTGACCACGAAGTCCTGCGCGGCGCGCACGTCGTCATGGAACCAGCGATCCCCCTCCAGGCAAGCCGGGATCTGGCGACGGATTTCCGCGTAGGCGGCCTGCGTGCCCTGACCCAGTTCGAAGCCCTTGAGCAAATCCTCGGTCATGGTCAGTGCCTGCGCCGCCAGCAGCATTTCCACACCGATGATGTATTGCGTGTTCTGCACCACCGTCATGGCCTTGCGCGCGCACCAGGTCGAGTTGGAGATGTGGTCTTCGCTATTGCCCTTGGACGGGATGCTGTCCACGCTGCCCGGCATGCACAGGGTGCGGTTTTCCATCACCAGCGAACTCATCGAGCATTGCACCACCGGATAGCCGGTGTTCACGCCACGGATACCGCTCATCAGGTTGCGTGGCAAACCCCACGACAGGGTCGGGTCGATCAGGCGGGCGATGCGGCGCTCGCAGATGCTGCCCAGGTCGGTGATGGCCATGGCCAGCAAGTCCATCGCCTGTGCCAGGTACTGGCCGTGGAAGTTGCCGCCGGAGATGATCTCGAAACCCTCGCCGTCTTCCTTGTTGAAGATCAGCGGGTTGTCGGTGGCGGAGTTGGTCTCCTTCTCGATGATGGTGTCGATGTAGTCCAGCGCATCGAACACCGGGCCATACACCTGCGGTGCGCAGCGCAGCGAATACACGTCCTGGATGCGCGCGGTATAGGGAATGTCGGTGCGACGCAGTTCGTCCGGCAGTTGCACCGCGCGGGCCTCATGGGTGGTGCGGGTGGAGCCCTTCAGGAGCGTGCGGATCACCGCCGCCGTCTTGATCTGGCCCGCATGCGGACGCGCCTGCTGGATGCGCGGATCGAAGGCCGCCATCTCGGCGCGCATCGCTTCCAGTGTCAGGCCCAGCGACAGGCAGGCATCGGTGAGCAGGTGACGGGCATCGTGCGCGGCCAGGATGGCCACGGCCAGCGAGGCGGTGCAACCGTTGATGAGCGCCGAGGCATCCTTGGCCTTGAGGTCGAACCTGACCGGGCCGATGCCGGCCAGCTCGATGGCTTGGGTGGCGCGCATGCGCTGGCCCTGGTACATCACCTCGGCCTCGTCGAAGCCGGCGATGGCGGCGGCCAGATAGGCCAGCGGTGCCAGGTCACCGGAGGCGCCCACCGAGCCCTTCTGCGGCATGATCGGGTGGATGCCGGCATTGATGAAGGCCAGCAGGCGATCCACCACTTCCACGCGCGGCGCGGAATAGTTGGAGGCGAAGGCATTGGCGCGCAGGAGCATGGTGGCGCGGCTGACCTCTTCCGAGAAGGGCTCGCCGATGCCGCCGCTGTGGGCGCGGATCATCTGGGTCTGGAACAGCTCGATGTGCTCGACCTTGATGCGGGTGTCCTTCAACAGGCCCACGCCGGTGTTGAAGCTGTACATCATCGGCGCTTCATCGTGCATCCAGGTGCTTTCGATGTAGTCGCGGCTTTGCTTCAGGGCAGCGCGGGAAGAGTCGGCCAGGGCCACCTTCAGGTGCGGCGCGCGGGCCACGCTGATGACTTGCTGGGCGGTGAGGTTGAAGCCGTCTATGGTAATGGTTTGCATCGTTTTTCCTGACAGGTTGGAGATCACGCTTACTTGGCGCCGGCCTGGAACCAGGCCGCCACTTCGGCGCGTTCCTCATCGGTCATCTGGGTCATGTTGGCCAGCGGCATGTCCTTGGTCTGGACCGCACGCTGGAACACCTTGGCCGCGTGCTGGTGGATCAGTTCCGGGGTCTGCAGCATCATGCCGGCCGGTGCGGTGGCGAAGCCGGCCTGGGTCGGCTTGTCCGAGTGGCAGGTGGCGCAGCGCTGGCTGATGATGGCCTGGATGCGGGTGAAGTCGGGCGCCGCCGCAGCCGGTGCACTGGCTTGCGCCGAAGCGCCCGCCGGGACAGCGGCAGCCGCTGCCGGCATCACCGGCGCCACCGGACGCGGTGCGATGGTGATGGCGACCACCAGCAACAGGATCACGCCGGCAATCGGATAGCCCACCGACACCTGGCCCTTGTGACGCAGGTTGAAGAAGTGGCGGATCAGCACGCCCGCGGCCATGATGGCCGCCAGCACCAGCCAGCTATACGCATGGGTATAGGTCATCGCATAGTGGTTGCTGATCATGATGAACAGGATGGGCAGCGTGAAATAGTTGTTGTGCACGCTGCGCTGCTTGCCGCGACGACCGTGGATGGGGTCCGGCGCGCGGCCGGCTTTCATCGCCTCCACCAGCTTGCGCTGGCCGGGGATGATCACCATCAGCACGTTGCCCACCATGATGGTGCCGATCATGGCGCCCACGTGGATGTAGGCGGCGCGGCCCGAGAGCAGGTGCGTGAGCATGAAGGCCACGGCCACGATGAAGACGAACATCACCAGGCCCAGCAAGCCCTCGCGCTTGCCCAGCGGCGAGCGGCACAGCAGGTCATAGACGATCCAGCCGGCCACCAGGGTGCCGATGCCCACGCCCACGGCTTCGAAGCCGCTGAGGTTGGCCACCGACTTGTCCACCATCATCGCCGAGGCATTGAAGTAATAGACGATGAACAGCATGGCGATACCGGTGATCCAGGTGGCATAGGCTTCCCACTTGAACCAGTGCAGTTCTTCCGGCAGCTCGGCCGGCGCCACCAGGTATTTCTGGGGATTGTAGAAACCGCCACCGTGTACCGCCCACAGCTCGCCGGACACGCCCTTCTTCGCCAGGTCGCCGCCCGGCTTGGGCGGACGGATGGAGTTGTCCAGCCAGACAAAGTAAAAGGATGCGCCGATCCAGGCGATACCGGTAATCAGGTGCAGCCAGCGAACCAACAGATTGGCCCATTCCAGGCCATACGAAACCAAGAGTGCTTCCATGTCTTCCCCACGCAGTATTGCTGTCCGCCACCGCGACTTACTCCGGACAGGCGAGGCATTGCCTCAGGAATGGGCCGCCATGAAAGTCTTCCCCCGCCATGCATGCCACATGGAAACTGCTGGATGAGTGGAGTGAAGGCTTCCCGCGCGCCAGGAAGCCGAGACGACGCGATACGCTGCGCATCGCCTCCTCTTGTCTCCTGGTCATCGCTGCCGCTACGACCCGATGGCTGCTGCCATCTGTTATCACCGGCCTCCCCTGCGGCGCTGCCCTCGTGAGGCTGGCAATGGCTGGCTAGTACCGGTTGCACGAACGATAAACGCCGGGGCCGTCCAAAACATGGCTATCAACGTATATTTGACATACGAATGTCCATATACAAAAATGCCCCCTGAATGTGGGACGCTTGCGCTCGCTTCATGCCAGACTGCGTCCACGCCCGGTCCCGGTTACCTAAAACGATAAAGTGCCTGCCCCGATGCAGGCACCCCAGAGTGAACGAAAAACCGTCACCTGCCCTGCTAGAACGAAGACCCCGGAGACATCCACATGTCCAGGCTGCCAGACCATCTCGATATCCACCTCATTCGTATCCTTTACCTGTTGCTGTGCGAAAAGAATGTCTCGCGCGTGGCCCTGAAGCTGAACCAGCCCCAGCCCTCGATCTCGGCCTCGCTGCGCAAGCTGCGCGAACTCACCGGCGACCCGCTGCTGGTGCGCGGTGCCCGCGGCATGGTGCCGACCCAGCACGGCGAGAGCCTGCTGAAACCGGCCAAGCGCATCCTCGACGAGACCGAGCGCCTGTTCGTGCCCAAGACCGCCTTCGTGCCGCAGGAGGAAGAGCGCACCTTCCACATCGCCGCGCCCGACTACATGAACACGCCCTTCTTCACCGAGGTGATCGCGCGGCTGCGCCGGGAGTCGCCCAGGAGCCGCATCGTCATCCACGCCCTGGGGCCGGATACCGACTACGTGCGCCTGCTCTCGGACGGTGAGCTGGACCTGGTGATTGCCAACTGGGACGAGCCGCCGGCGCACCTGCATCTCTCCAAGCTCTTCGACGATCCCATCGTCTGCCTCATGCGCGCCGACTGCGCCTATGCCAAGCGCACCGCGCGCGATGCCATGAGCATCGAGGATTACCTCTCGCTGCCGCATGCCGCACCCTCACAGATCCTCCCCGGCTACCATGGCACCATCGATACCTTCCTCGAAAAACAGAACCTGCATCGCAACGTGGTGGTGGAGTCGGCGCATTTCCGCATGCTGCCCTACATGGTCTCGCAGACCGACCTGGTGCTCACCGCCGGCCAGCAGTTCGCCAGCTTCTATGAAAAGCTGCTGGCCCTGAAAAGTTATACGGTGCCCATCAAGTTCCCGCCGCTGCGCTTCTACCAGCTCTGGCACGAGCGGGTGCACCAGGCCACCGAGCACAAGTGGCTGCGCGCCCAGGTCAGCGCGGCGGCCAAGCTGATCGCCCAGGTACGCAGCTAGGGCCGTGGGCGGGGTGCTTATATCAGGGACTCGCCAACCGGTATGCGGCCCCTTATATATCGCACCACCCGGATTGCATTAGTATCGCCAGCATCAGGCCGGTATCCGCCTCCAGAAGCGGAACACGGTGCTGAGCCGGAACCACCACTCAAGCGACAAGGCACGTCTGCCACCCTACGGGGCCAAGGGCGCGGTCACATGTCAGGTTCCTTCATAAAAAATACTAGGAGACAAGCCATGCAAACCCCAAGCCATCCGGTGGATGAACGCCTGCCCATATTCAAGTTGTTTGCCCTGGGCATGCAACACGTACTGGTGATGTACGCCGGCGCCATTGCCGTGCCCCTCATCATCGGCGGCGCCCTGAACCTGCCCAAGTCCGAGATTGCCTACCTGATCAGCGCCGACCTGTTCTGCTGCGGCCTGGTCACCATCATCCAGAGTGCCGGCATCTGGAAATTCGGCATCCGCATGCCCGTCATGATGGGCGTCACCTTCGCCGCCGTGGGACCGATGGTGGCCATGGCCAACAACCCCTCGCTGAGCATCCTGCACATCTATGGCGCCGTGATTGCATCCGGCGTTTTTTGTATCCTGGCCTCGCCCTACATGAGCAAGCTCATGCGCTACTTCCCGCCGGTGGTGACCGGCACCGTCATCACGGTGATCGGGGTCTCGCTCATGGGCGTGGGCATCAACTGGGCCGCCGGTGGCCAGCCGGTGATCGGCAAGCTGGTGGACGGCGCCTTCGTGAAGGTGCCCAATCCCGACTACGGCTCGCCGCTGTCGCTGTCCATTGCCGCCATCGTGCTGGTGTCCATCCTGCTGATCACCAAGTACACGCGTGGTTTCATCTCCAACATCTCGGTGCTGATGGGCATGGTGGTGGGCTTCGTGATCGCCTTCGCGCTGGGGAAGATCAGCTTTGACGGCCTCGATGCAGCGCAATGGTTCGCCTTCATCCAGCCCTTCCACTATGGCCTGCCGCAATTCGACCTGGCCTCCATCGTCAGCATGTGCCTGGTGATGATCGTGACCATGATCGAATCGACCGGCATGTTCATGGCCTTAGGCGACATCGTCGGCCGCAAGATCGATGACCGCACCCTGGCCAGCGGCCTGCGCGTGGATGGCCTGGGCACGGTGATCGGTGGTCTCTTCAACACCTTCCCCTACACCTCGTTCTCGCAGAACGTCGGCCTGGTCGGTGTGACGGGCATTCGCAGCCGCTTTGTCTGCGTGGCCGCCGGCGCGATCCTGATCGCCTTTGGCCTGTTCCCCAAGATGGCGCACGTGGCCGCCTCGATCCCGCAGTTCGTGCTGGGCGGCGCCGGCATCGTGATGTTCGGCATGGTGGCCGCCACCGGCATCAAGATCCTCTCCAAGGTGGATTTCCACGCCAACCGCAACAACCTCTTCATCGTGGCCATCAGCATCGGCGTGGGCATGATCCCCATCGTCGCCCCCACCTTCTTCGACAAGATGCCGCACCTGCTGGGCACCATCTTCCACAGCGGCATCCTGCTGGCCTCGGCCATGGCAGTCGGCCTGAACCTGTTCTTCAACGGCCGTGGCCGCGACGAAGACGTGGCCCGCTATGCCGTGGCCGCCGCGCAAAGCTCGGACCACTGAAGCTCTTGCCGGTGTGATACGCCAAATCACATACGGCCCAGATGAAACCATTGATGCCATCCGGGCCAAGATGTTTTAAAGTCTGGTATGCGCCGCCCGGCCCGCCTGGGGTGGGCGGCGCAACAGCAGAACGCAACCAGAGTACGCAACAATCGGCGCCGACAATCCTGATTTTCAGATCAGGCGCGCGCCGACCCACAGAATCATCGACGAACAACCGAGGACGCTGGCGGCCGCACCGCCCGGCAAGCACATGACGACGACACTGGAACAATTGAACGGAGCAGAAGCCTCCGCCTTCATCGCCGCGCTGCACGGCATCTACGAGCACTCGCCCTGGATCCCGGAACGAGCCGCGCTGCTGCGCCCCTTCCGCAATCTCACGGCCCTGAAGCTGGCCCTGCAGAAGGTCGTCACCGAGGCCAGCCGCGCCGAGCAGCTGGGCCTCATCCGTGCCCACCCGGAACTGGCCGGAAAAGCCGCCATCGCCGGCGAACTGACCATCGAATCCACCGGCGAGCAAGCCCGTGCCGGCCTGAACCTGTGCAGCCCGGAGGAATTCGCCCGCCTGCAACAGCTCAACGGCGACTACAACGCCAGGTTCGGCTTCCCCTTCATCCTGGCCGTGAAAGGCCCGACCGGCGCCGGCCTCACGCGCCAGCAGATCATCGCCACCTTCACCCGCCGCCTGCGCAACCAGGTCGAAGACGAACTGCGCGAAGCGCTGCGCCAGATCGGCCGCATTGCCGAGATGCGCCTGAACGACCTGGTCGGCCACCGCCCCGCGCTGGGCGCCACCGTCATGCAATGGGCCGAAGAGATCGGCGCCCTCTCCGAAGACGAAGGCGCTCTCACCTGCACCTACCTCACCGAGACCCACCGCCGCACCGCCGACCAGATCGCGCACTGGATGCGCGAAGCCGGCATGCACGTGCACATCGACGCGGTCGGCAACGTGGTCGGCCGCTACCTCTCCACCGACCCGCAAGCCAGGACGCTGTTGACCGGCTCGCACTACGACACGGTGCGCAACGGCGGCAAATATGACGGCCGCGAAGGCATCCTGCTGCCCATCGCCGTGGTGAAGCACCTCAACGAACGCGGCGAGACCCTGCCCTTCCACTTTGAAGTGATTGGTTTCTCGGAAGAAGAAGGCGTCCGATTCAAGAGCACCTTCCTGGGCAGCAACGCCGTCACCGGCCACTTCGACCCAAAGCTGCTGGACCTGCAAGACCGCGACGGCATCAGCATGCGCGATGTCATCACCCAAGCCGGTCACGATGTCGCCGCCATCCCGCAGATCGCCCGCGACCCGGCCGACATCCTGGGCTATGTGGAAGTCCACATCGAACAAGGCCCGGTCTTGCTCAACCGCGACCTGCCGGTAGGCATCGTCACCTCGATTGCCGGCAGCTCGCGCTACCTGGTCGAACTCAAGGGAGTCGCCAGCCACGCCGGCACCACACCCATGGACATGCGCCGAGACGCCGCCGCCGCCGCCGCCGAGATCATCCTCTACGTCGAACAGCGCTGCGCGCAAGACCAGCACGCCGCGCTGGTGGGCACGGTAGGCCAGCTGCAGGTACCGCGCGGCTCGACCAACGTCATCCCAGGCGCCTGCCAGCTCTCGCTGGACATCCGCGCCGCCCGCGACGACATCCGCGAAGCCGCGGTAAAGGACATCCTGGGCAAGATCGAAGAGATCTGCGCCAGGCGCAGCATTGACGCCAAGCTCGAAGAGACCCTCTCCGCCCCCGCCGCACCGTGCGCCCCCTGGCTGATGCAGCAGCTGAGCGCCGCCACCGAACGCGCCGGTGTGAAGCCCTTCGAACTGGCCTCGGGCGCAGGACATGACGCCATGGCGATCACCCGAATGACGGATGTGTGCATGTTGTTCACCCGCTGCGGCAATGGCGGCATCAGCCACAACCCACTGGAGACGATGACGGCCGATGATGCGGAGGTATCGGGACAGATCCTGCTGGACTTCCTGCGCAGCTTCAAGGCCAAGGACTAATTTTTTATATGATTTAGAGGCAGTCGCGCCTTCGATACGCGGCGCTGCCGCTACTCAGTCCGAACGGGAGTGAGAAAAGAAAAGGCAAAGGAAGGCCCAACAAAGCCGAAGGCGAGTTGGAGCCCACGCGAGGCCGAAGGCGAGCCGGACAGGCAGTCCGCTTCTGCCCCGCCGCGTTGGTGCTGCAAAAAATGGATCAGGAAAATAGTTTGAGCGAAGCGAATCTATTTTCCCCATTTTTTGCAGCATCAACGCGGGCACCCTCCGAAGGAGGGCGGAGGCAGCAGCGGTCGCCTTCTTTTGCTTACTTTTCTTGGCGAGACAAGAAAAGTGAGCGGCTGCCGGGCCGCCCCCGGCGCGTCCTCCCGACCGGAGAGAGATCAGCATTAAGCTAGAGCGCAGGATGACATTCCGTGCAAATAGCCCAAGAAGCCTCAACCAATCGAGAAACAAAAAACCGCCGAGCAACAACACCCGCCGCAGCGTTAATAGGGCAAGAAAGGGACTCCCCCCTGTCACCTGCGTCGACCCGCAAGCCAACCCACCCGAAACAAGGAAGCCAAGAAGGAGTCCCACCCATGCAAGCCAGCAAAGCCGCAAGCAGCAAGACCCTGCTGATCAGGAACGCCCGCGTCCTGGTCACGATGAACGAAGCAAGAGAAGAGATTACCGAAGGCGCGATCTACATCCGAGACAACGTCATCGAACAGGTAGGCAAGAGCACCGACCTCCCGCAAGAAGCCGACGAGATCATCGACGCCCGCCACCACATCGTCATCCCCGGCCTGGTCAACACACACCACCACATGTACCAGAGCCTGACCCGCGTCATCCCCGCCGCGCAGGATGGCGAACTATTCAACTGGCTCACCAACCTGTACCCGATCTGGGCCGGCCTGACCCCGGAGATGATCCAGGTCTCCACGCTCACCGCGATGGCCGAGCTGATCCTCTCCGGCTGCACCACCAGCAGCGACCACCTCTACATCTACCCCAACCAGACCCGCCTGGACGACAGCCTGGAAGCCGCCGCCACGATAGGCATGCGCTTCCACGGCGCACGCGGCGCCATGAGCGTAGGCCAGTCCAAAGGCGGCCTGCCCCCAGACCGCGTGGTCGAAGAAGAAGACGCCATCCTCAAGGACAGCCAGCGCCTCATCGAGACCTACCACGACCCCGAGCGCCACGCCATGCAACGCATCGTGGTCGCGCCCTGCTCGCCCTTCTCGGTCTCACGCGACCTGATGCGCGAAGCCGCCGGCCTGGCGCGACACTACGGCGTCTCGCTGCACACCCACCTGGCCGAGAACGTCAACGACATCGCCTACAGCCGCGAGAAGTTCAACATGACCCCGGCCCAGTACGCCGAGGACTGCGGCTGGGTCGGCCACGACGTCTGGCACGCCCACTGCGTGCAGCTGGACGAGCACGGCATCGACCTCTTCGCCCGCACCGGCACCGGCGTGGCGCACTGCCCCTGCTCCAACATGCGACTGGCCTCCGGCATCGCCCCCATCCGCAAGATGATCGATGCCGGCGTGCCGGTCGGGCTGGGCGTGGATGGCAGCGCCTCCAACGACAGCGCCCACATGCTGGGCGAAGTCAGGCAAGCCATGCTGCTGCAGCGGGTCGGATTCGGCCCGGACGCCATGACCGCGCGCCAGGCCCTGGAAATCGCCACCCTGGGCGGCGCCAAGGTCTTGAACCGTGACGACATCGGCGCGCTCAAACCCGGCATGTCGGCCGACCTGGTGATGTTCGACACGCGCCAGATCGCCTTCGCCGGCGCCCTGCACGATCCGGTGGCCGCACTGGTGTTCTGTACCCCGGCCAACGTCGACTACAGCATCATCAATGGCCGCGTCATCGTGCGCGAAGGCCAGTTCGCCACCATCGACCTGGGGGTGGTGCTGGAGCGTCACAACACCTTGTCGCTGCAACTGGCCGAAGCCGCCCGCTCATCGGCCCACTCATCCGCCCACTAAGCCGCCCTCACCCCGGAGTCGAACATGCGTATCTCGGACATGAAGATCGGCGCCCGCCTGGCGCTGGGTTTCGGCGCGGTCATGGTGCTGCTGCTGGCCATCGCCGTACTGGGCAACCTGCAACTGGGACGGCTGGCCGATGGCATCGGTCTCATCGTCAAGGACCGCTATCCCAAGACGGTGATGGCCAACACGGTCCAGATCCAGGTCAACAAGATCGCCCTGGATATCCGCGACATCCTGCTCACCAGCGACCCCGAGCGCATCAAGGCCCTGGCCGCCGATGCCACGGCGGCCGACCGCAAGATGAACGAGTACCTGAGCAAACTGCAACAGGTGGCGCGCACCGAAGAAGACCGGCGCTATGTCGACGCCACCATCGCGGCGCGCCAGGCCTACGTCCCCGCGCGCGACCAGCTCATGGCCCTGGCCATGGCGGGTCGCATCGATGAAGCCCGGGCCTACCTGCCGCAGCAATTCATGCCGGTGCAGATCAAGTACTTCATTGCGCTCGATGCCATGTTCGACTATCAGGGTGGCCTGATGGATGCGGCCGGCGAGGCCGCCACCCGGGATTCGGCCAGTGCCCGCATCCTCATCAACGGCCTGGCCGTGGTCGCCCTGCTGCTGGCGGCAGCAGTCGCCTGGCTGGTCTCACACAGCATCTCGCGCCCGCTCGGCCATGCCGTGGGTGTGGCGCGGCGGGTGGCCGAAGGTGACCTCACCACGCAGGTGGAAGTCAGCTCGCGCGACGAAACCGGCGAGCTGATGGCGGCCCTGAAGCTGATGAACGACAACCTGCGCAACATCGTCGGTCGCGTGCGCCAGGGCACCGATACCATCCACCACGCCGCCGGTGAAATCGCCAGCGGCAACCTGGACCTCTCGGCCCGCACCGAGCAGCAGGCCGGCTCCCTGGAAGAAACCGCCTCGGCCATGGAAGAGCTGACCTCCACCGTCAGGCAGAACGCCGACAACGCCCGCCAGGCCACGCACCTGGCCAGCACCGCCTCGGGCATTGCGGTACAGGGCGGGAGTGTGGTGCATCAGGTGGTCGATACGATGGCCGACATCAATGCCTCCTCACGGCAGATCGTCGATATCATCGCGGTCATCGACGGCATCGCCTTCCAGACCAACATCCTGGCGCTCAATGCCGCCGTGGAAGCAGCCCGTGCGGGCGAACAGGGACGCGGCTTTGCAGTGGTGGCCTCCGAGGTACGCTCGCTGGCCCAGCGCAGCGCCAGCGCCGCCCGCGAGATCAAGACCCTGATCCATGACTCGGTGGGAAAGATCGAAAACGGCAGTACCCTGGTACAGCAGGCCGGCAGCACCATGGAAGACGTGGTGGCCAGCGTACAGCGGGTCAATACCATCATCGCCGAGATCAGCCGGGCCAGCCAGGAGCAGAGCACGGGCCTGGAAGAAATCAACCGCGCCATCACCCAGATGGATGAATCGACCCAGCAGAATGCCGCCCTGGTGGAACAGGCCGCTGCAGCAGCGCAGGCCATGCGGGATCAGGCGGTGCAGTTGCAGGAGGCGGTGGGCGTGTTCAAGCTGGCCTCCGCGCATCCATGAAAAAAAGCCGTTCAGCATGATGCTGAACGGCTTTCTCCGGCCGACATGATGGTTATCCGGCCTATCCCCACACCTCCGCCACCCGCAACAGATTGGTACTGCCCGGCTGCCCGAAGGGCATGCCGGCGGTGATGGCGATCTGGTCCCCCTTGCGCGCAAAGCCTTCCCGCAAGGCGGTCTGGCAGGCGGCACTGACCATCTGGCTTTCATCATGCACCTGCTCGCTGATGGTGGAATGCACGCCCCACACCAGCGCCAGCCGGCGGGCCGTCCCCAGTTGCGGCGTGATGCTCAGAATGGGCGCAGCCGGCCGCTCGCGGGCTGCGCGCAGGCTGGTATGGCCCGAACTGGTATAGGTCACCGTGGCACTGGCGCCGAGGATGCCGGTGACATCGCGCAGGGCCGAACAGATGGCGTCGGGGCGATTGCGCTGCGGCGCCGGATGCTGGGCTTCCATCAGATTGCGGTACAGCGGGTCGCGCTCCACCTCGGCAATCACCCGGTCCATCATCTCGACTGCCTGCAGCGGATAGGCGCCGTTGGCTGACTCGGCCGAGAGCATCACCGCATCCGAACCGTCATAGATGGCGCTGGCCACGTCCGAGACTTCGGCACGCGTGGGGACCGGTGCGGTGATCATCGATTCCAGCATCTGGGTAGCGATCACGATGGGCTTGCCCTGCTGGCGGCAGGTGCGCAGGATGCGCTTTTGCGTGCCTGGCACGCGCTCCGGCGGCAGTTCCACACCGAGGTCTCCGCGCGCCACCATGATGGCGTCGGACACCTCGACGATCTCTTCCAGGCGATCCAGCGCCGCCGGCTTTTCCAGCTTGGAGAGGATGGCCGCACGCCCGGCCACCAGCGCGCGCGCCTCCAGGACATCCTCGGGACGCTGCACGAAGGACAGGGCGATCCAGTCCGCGCCCATGTCCAGGGCGAAGTCTAGATCACGCCGGTCCTTGGCGGTGAGCGCCGGGATCGGCAGCACGGCATCAGGCACATTGACACCCTTGCGGTCGGACAGCACGCCGCTGTTGACCACGCGGGTGCGGATGCTGGCGCCATCGCTGGCGTCCACCTGCAGCCGCACCTTGCCATCATCGATCAACAGGCTTTGGCCGGCGCCGATGACCTCGAACAGTTCCGGATGCGGCAGGCAGACCCGGTGGGCGTCACCGGGTGTGGGATCGCGATCCAGCACGAAGACCTGTCCGGCCTCGACACTCACGCGACCTTGCGCGAACTGGCCGATGCGCAGCTTGGGGCCCTGCAGGTCGGCCAGCACGGCGATGGGACGGCCCACTTCCTGCTCCACCTGGCGCACGATCTGGTAACGGGCGTGATGGTCGGCGTGGCTGCCGTGACTGAAATTGAAGCGGAATACGTCGGCCCCTGCCTCGAAGAGGGCGCGGATCATCTCCGGCGTGGCACTGGCGGGGCCGAGGGTGGCGACGATTTTGGCCTGGCGTTGGCGGCGCATAAACATCCTCTTTCAATTATTTGGATCATTAAAAAGCCGTTCGGACTGAGTCGATCCGAAGGATCGTATCGAAGGCGCTCAGAGGTCTGCGCGTCTTCGATACGCCGCATGCGCGGCTACTCAGTCCGAACGGGATGAGGTGCGCCATGGCCATGATCATCCCTGGCCGCACCTCATGCCGGTAGCATCAACGGCTCACGCCTTGGCGATCTCGTGGTTGGACATGATCTCCACGGCACGGCACAGCGCCGAGTGATCCAGGCCGCTCATGCCGTGGGCGGCGCAGGCATTCATCAGTTCCTGCGCGGCGGCGGTATTGGGCAGGCTGATGCCCAGTGCCTTGGCGCCCTGCAGGGCCAGGTTCAGATCCTTCTGGTGCAGCTCGATGCGGAAGCCCGGATTGAAGGTGCGCTTGACCATGCGCTCACCATGCACCTCCAGGATGCGCGAGGCGGCAAAGCCGCCCATCAGTGCCTGACGCACCCGCGCCGGATCGGCACCGGCCTTGGAGGCAAACAGCAGCGCCTCGGCCACAGCCTGGATGTTCAGGGCCACGATGATCTGGTTGGCGACCTTGGTGGTCTGGCCATCGCCGTTGCCACCGACCAGGGTGATGTTCTTGCCCATCAACTCGAACAGCGGCTTGACGTCATTGAAGGCCGATTCCGAACCGCCCACCATGATGGTCAGCGAGGCCGCCTTGGCGCCCACTTCGCCGCCCGAGACCGGGGCATCCAGGTACTGGCAGCCCAGGGCATTGATCTTCTGCGCGAACTCCTTGGTGGCGATGGGCGAGATCGAGCTCATGTCCACCACGATCTTGCCGGCCGACAGGCCCTCGGCCACGCCCTTCTCGCCGAACAGCACCGCCTGCACGTGCGGCGTATCGGGCACCATCACGATGATGATGTCGGCGCGCTTGGCCACCTCGGTGCCGGAGGTGCACACCGTCGCGCCCCCTTCCAGCAGTGCCGCCGGCGGGTTCTTCTGGTCGTGCAGGTAGAGCTTGTGACCACCCTTTTGCAGGTTTTCCGCCATGGGCGCACCCATGATGCCCAGGCCGATGAATCCAACTTTTGCCATGCTGTGTCTCCTCAAGAAAATGAAAAATCCGTTGTCCGTCCAGGCTCAGGCCCGCAGGCCGTGCTGTTCGATCCAGCCCAGGCCGGCACTGGTGCCGGCCCGGGGCTTGTATTCGCAACCGATCCAGCCGGCGTAGCCAATGTCATCCAGGCAGCCGAACAGGTAGCGGTAGTTGATCTCGCCGGTACCGGGTTCACCCCGTCCCGGGTTGTCGGCCAGTTGCACGTGACCGATCAGCGAGAAGTTGGCCTTGACCGTATTGGCCAGCTCGCCCTCCATGCGCTGCATGTGATAGATGTCGTACTGGATGAAGAGATTGTCCGAGCCCGTGGCCAGGATCAGCTCCACCGCCTGGCGTGTGGTGTTGAGGAAGAAGCCCGGGATATCGAAGCTGTTGATCGGCTCGATCAACAGGCGGATGCCCTGCTCCTTGAGCTTGCCGGCGGCATACTTGAGATTGCCCACCAGTACCTCGCGGGCGGCTTCGCGCGAGACACCCGGCGGCAGGATGCCGACCAGGCAGTTCAGTTGCGGCACTTCCAGTGCCCTGGCATAGCGAATCGCCTCATCGACACCGGCGCGGAACTCGGCCACCCGGTCCGGATGGCAGGCAATGCCCCGCTCACCCGCCTCCCAGTTGCCAGCCGGCAGGTTGTGCAACACCAGTTGCAGGCGATGGGTGCGTAGCTGGTCGGCGATCTGCTCCGGCGTGAAGGCATACGGGAACAGGAATTCCACGCCCTTGAAACCGGCATCGGCCGCAGCCTTGAAGCGATCCAGGAAAGGCTGTTCGGTGAATAGCATGGTGAGATTGGCGGCAAGTTTGGTCATGGTGTCTCCTCTTAGTCCAGCAGGCTGATGGCGGTCGGCGCGTCGGCGGCGCTCTTGGCCAGTTCCTCGAATTCATTGATGGCATCGATCTCGGTGCCCATGGCGATGTTGGTAACGCGCTCCAGGATGATCTCCACCACCACCGGCACGCGGTACTCGGCCATCCAGCGCTGCGCCTGGGCCAGTGCATCCTGGATACCGTTGGGGTCGGTCACGCGGATGGCCTTGCAACCCAGCCCCTCGATGACGGCCACGTGGTCCACGCCATAGCCCTTGAGCTCGGGGGCATTGATGTTCTCGAAGGCCAGCTGCACGCAGTAATCCATCTCGAAGCCGCGCTGCGCCTGGCGGATCAGGCCCAGGTAGGAGTTGTTGACCAGCACATGCAGGTAAGGCAGGTTGAACTGCGCCCCCACGGCCAGCTCCTCGATCATGAACTGGAAGTCGTAGTCGCCCGAGATGGCCACCACCTTCTTATTCGGATCGGCCGCCACCACGCCCAGCGCGGCGGGGATGGTCCAGCCCAGCGGACCGGCCTGGCCGCAATTGATCCAGTGGCGGTCCTTGTAGACATGCAGGAATTGCGCGGCGGCGATCTGCGACAGGCCGATGGTGGCGACGTAGCAGGTATCGCGACCGAAGGCGCGGTTCATCTCCTCGTAGACACGCTGCGGCTTGACCGGCGTCTCATCGAAATGGGTACGGCGCTGCAGGGTCTTCTTGCGCTGCTGGCACTCGGCCAGCCAGGCCGAACGGTCCGGTAGGCGGCCCGCCGCCTTGAGCTCGCGCGCCACCTCGACGAACAGCTTCAGCGCCGCGCCGGCATCGCTGACGATGCCATAGTCGGGGCCGAAGACGCGGCCGATCTGGGTCGGCTCGATATCGACGTGGACGAACTTGCGGCCCTTGGTAAAGACATCGATGGAACCGGTATGGCGATTGGCCCAGCGGTTGCCCACACCGAGCACGAAGTCCGAGGCCAGCATCGTGGCATTGCCATAGCGATGGCTGGTCTGCAGGCCGACCATGCCGGCCATCTGCGGATGGTCATCGGGAATGGCACCCCAGGCCATGAGGGTGGGGATCACCGGCACCCCGGTCAGCTCGGCGAACTCCACCGCCAGCGCCGCCGCATCGGCATTGACCACGCCCCCGCCGATGGTCAGCAGCGGACGTTCGGAGGCGTTGAGCATCTCCATGGCCTTCTCGATCTGGGCGCGGGTCGCGGAGGGCCGATAGACCGGCAGCGGCGAGTAGGTATCGGGATCGAAATCGATCTCGGCCATCTGCACATCGAAAGGCAGGTCGATCAGCACCGGCCCCGGACGACCCGAGCGCATCAGGTGGAAAGCCTGCTGGAACACGCGCGGCACCAGCGCCGGCTCACGCACGGTGACGGCCCACTTGGTGACCGGCTTGGCGATGGACTCGATATCGACGGCCTGGAAATCCTCCTTGTAGAGGCGGGCACGCGGCGCCTGGCCGGTGATGCACAGGATAGGGATGGAATCGGCCTGGGCCGAATAGAGGCCGGTGATCATATCGGTCCCCGCCGGACCGGACGTGCCGATGCACACCCCGATATTGCCGGCCTTGGCGCGGGTATACCCCTCCGCCATGTGGGAAGCGCCCTCGACGTGACGCGCCAGGATATGCTGGATGCCGCCATGGCGCTTCATGGCCGAATAGAAGGGATTGATCGCCGCGCCCGGCACACCGAAGGCCTGCAGGCAGCCCTCCTTCTCCAATACCAGCACTGCCGCGTCGACTGCTCTCATCTTTGCCATGTTCGTTCTCCAGGATGTCCGTTGTGGTGGATGTTGATCTCTGATCTCTGGAGGCCATCCTAGTCATTACAAATCAGAATGATAAGTAGCAATAAAATCTGTTTATTACTTATCCAAAGTATGGAAATATAGAAAAAGTACTGAATTGGGGAGATTGATGGACAAACTCAAACAAATTGAAGCCTTTGTGACGGTCGTCGACAAAGGCAGCCTGGCCGCCGCCGCCCTGGAAGAGAACGTGACCCCGGTGATGATGGGACGCCGCATTGACGCGCTGGAAAAGCGGCTAGGCACCAAGCTGATGCACCGGACCACCCGGCACCTGACGCTGACCGAGCAAGGCAGCGTATTCCTGGACCACTGCCGCAAGTTGCTGGAGCAGATGGACGTGGCCGAGAAGAGCATTGCCGAAGGTCGCCACAAGGCCACCGGCCACCTGGTCGTCTCGACCCCGGCCGCGTACGGACGGCTGCATGTCGCCCCGCACGCCCCGGCCTTCCTGGCCGCGCATCCCGAGGTACAGATCTCCTTCAACCTGACCGACCGCGTGGTAGACCTGGTCCGGGAAGGCTACGACCTGGGCATCCGCATCGGCGGCGCCATCGAACCCAGCTTCGTCGCCGTACGCCTGGCCAGCAACCGCCGCGTGGTCTGCGCCGCCCCCGAATACCTGCACCGGCACGGCCTGCCCCGCACACTGGACGACCTGTCGCAGCACAACTGCCTGGCCTTCAACCTGCAGGGAGGCCAACAGCGCGGCTGGTACTTCCAGCAGAATGGCAAGCCGGTGATCGTCAAGGTACAAGGCAACCTGGACTGCAACGATGGTGAGTTGCTGCATCGCTGGGCCAGTGAAGGGCTGGGACTGGCCTGGCGCTCGACCTGGGAGATCCAGGCCCAGCTGGCCTCGGGAGAGCTGGTGACGGTACTGGACGACTACGCGCTACCGCACTACGACATCATGGCGGTGTACCCACAGCAGCGGCATTTGCCGGCAAAGACAAGGTTCTTCATCGACTACCTGAAGGAAGTCTATGCACAAGCCGACTACTGGAACCGCGAAAGAAAGCTGTAAAGAAAAAGAAAGACCCAAAGCCGAAGGCGAGTAAGAGACCCGGCAAAGCCGAAGGCGAGTAAGAGGAAGCGCGAGGCCGAAGGCGAGCCGGCCGCCTGTCCGCTTCTGCCCCGCCGCGTCGGTGCGTACCAAGACGGATCAGGAAAATAGTTTGAGCGAAGCGAATCTATTTTCCCCGTCTTGGTAGGCACCGACGCGGGGACCCTCCGAAGGAGGGCGGAGGCAGCAGCGGTCGCCTTCTTTTGCTTACTTTTCTTGGCGAGACAAGAAAAGTGAGCGGCTGCCGGGCCGCCCCCGGCGCTCCGCTGTGACCGGAGAGAGATCAGCATTAAGCCAGAGCGCACACAAGCACTCCGTGCAGACTCCCCGATCTCCCAAAAAACGCCTCAGAAAAGAAACGTTCCAGCAAAAGTGGCAAAATCTCGCACCTGAAAGAGATTCCATACAATCCCGCCAACAATGCACCGCAACAAAGCACCGATCCAATACTGAAACAACAGCAAAACCACCCGATATACCGCCTGGTTAATAATGGCTATGCCAACACCCATACATCCCCACCATGAAATTGAACGACATTACGAACGCTGCCAAAACAACGCCACCAGCAACGCCCATTTTTTGTCTGACCCAGCCCCAGGCTTGGTCGCAGGCAAGTTTTCCGGCGTATAAAAACGGACCAAACGGAGACAACCCACAATGAACGCCCTGAACCAATTCTTCCGACTGGAAGAGAACGGCACGACCGTCCGCACGGAACTGCTAGCCGGCCTGACCACCTTCCTGACGATGGCCTACATCATCTTCGTCAACCCCAGCATCCTGGGCGACGCCGGCATGCCCAAGGACTCGGTCTTCGTCGCCACCTGCGTCGCCGCCGCGGTCGGCACCCTGATCATGGGCCTGTACGCCAACTACCCGATTGGCCTGGCCCCCGGCATGGGCCTGAACGCCTACTTCGCCTACGCCGTCGTCAAGGGCATGGGCTTCCCC
Organism: Herbaspirillum sp. NPDC087042; assembly: GCF_044745245.1. Taxonomy (NCBI): domain Bacteria; kingdom Pseudomonadati; phylum Pseudomonadota; class Betaproteobacteria; order Burkholderiales; family Oxalobacteraceae; genus Herbaspirillum; species Herbaspirillum sp. NPDC087042. The sequence continues at coordinate 178,212 of NZ_JBIUZW010000003.1, forward strand.
TGGCAGGCTGCGCTGGGCGCGGTGCTGATCTCGGGCTGCCTGTTCCTGGTGGTGAGCGTGCTGCGCATCCGCGAAGTGATCATCAAGAGCATCCCATCCTCGCTGCGCACGGCCATCCCGGCCGGCATCGGCCTGTTCCTGGCGATCATTTCCTTGAAGAGCGCCGGCATCGTCGCCGCCAACCCCGCCACCTTCGTGACCCTGGGTGACCTGCACCAGCCGGCCCCGGTGATGGCCATCATCGGCTTCCTGGTCATCGTCGCCCTGGACCGCCTGAAGGTACGCGGCGCCCTGCTGATCGGCATCCTGCTGGTCACGGTGCTGTCCTTCATCTTCGGCGGCAACCACTTCTCCGGCATCTTCGCCGCCCCGCCCTCGATTGCACCGACCTTCCTGCAACTGGACATCAAGGGCGCTATCTCCATGGGCCTGCTCAACGTGGTGCTGGTGTTCTTCCTGGTGGAACTGTTCGACGCCACCGGCACCCTGATGGGTGTGGCCACCCGCGCCGGCCTGATGAAGGAAGGCAAGATGGCACGCCTGAACAAGGCCCTGATGGCCGACAGCACCGCCATCGTCGCCGGCTCCCTGCTGGGCACCTCCTCCACCACGGCCTATATTGAAAGTGCCGCCGGCGTGCAGGCAGGCGGCCGCACTGGCCTCACCGCCGTGGCCATTGCCGTGCTGTTCCTGCTGTGCCTGTTCATCGCCCCGCTGGCCGGCGTGGTACCGGCCTACGCCACCGCCCCGGCGCTGTTCTTCGTGGCCTGCCTGATGCTGCGCGAACTGGTGCACATCAACTGGGACGACACCACCGAGTGCGTGCCGGCCGTGATCACCGCCCTGGTCATGCCCTTCACCTACTCGATCGCCAACGGTCTGGCGCTGGGCTTCATCAGCTATGCGGGCCTGAAGCTGCTGACCGGTCGCGTCAAGGACGTGTCGGTGGTAATCTGGATCATCGCCGCCATCTTCCTGTTCAAGCTGATGTACCTGGGCGGTGAATAAGCCGGCAAGGCAACAGCAGCAGTAGAAGTCACCGACCAGGCGGCCTGTCCACGAGGCCGCCTCGTCGGGATTGTGAAAAGAGGGAACCCGACAATCGTCTGCGACAATCATTTGCGGACAATCCGTTTCCTCTTTTGACAACCCCGGCACGTTTCTTGAATGCCTTTCTGGCCAAGGGAGACACCACAGGCGACCCGGCGCACCACGCGTGCGGCCCGCCTGAAAGCAGATCCAATAATAAGAAGCACGCCCCACGATACGCCCTGGAGCGCGCCATAAAGCAGACTGTTTTGTAGACAATCACCAGAGTAAAGCTATGTCAGAGACCAATCGCCCCATCCAGTTCTACTATCGCGGCCAGACCCACGAAGTAGCAGGCCAATCGAACACCCGCACCGTCTTGCAGCACCTGCGCGAAGACCTGCATTGCACCGGCACCAAGGAAGGCTGTGCCGAGGGCGATTGTGGTGCCTGCACCGTGGTCGTCGGCGAATTGCGCGGCGACCAGCTGGAATTGAAAACGGTCAATTCCTGCATCCAGTTCCTACCCACCCTGGACGGCCGGGCGCTGTTCACCGTGGAAGACCTGAAACAATCCGATGGCTGCCTGCATCCGGTGCAGCAGGCCATGGTCGAATGCCATGGCTCGCAGTGCGGCTTCTGCACGCCGGGCTTCGTGATGTCGCTGTGGGGTCTGTACCTCAAGCATGAGCGTGATGGCATCACGCCCAGCCAGCGCGAGATCGACGACACCCTCTCCGGCAACCTGTGCCGCTGCACCGGCTATCGTCCCATCGTGGAGGCGGCGCGCCGCATGGGTGAGCTGCCGGCCGTGGAGTTCGACCGCGAGCAGGTCAAGGCCGCCTTGCGCGCCATCGACCGCGACACCCCGCTGTCAGTCACGCATGCCGGCCAGACCTTCCACGCCCCGCGCACGCTGGCGCAACTGGCGCAGTTGCGCAATGACCTGCCCAAGGCACGCATCCTGGCTGGCTCCACCGATGTGGGCCTGTGGGTGACCAAGCAGATGCGCGAGCTGGGCGACATCATCTACCTCGGCCGCGTCGAGGAACTGCGCACGATGACGGTGCAGGACGGCAGCCTGGAAATCGGTGCCGGCGTCACGCTGGAACAGGCCTATGGCGAAGCCGCCCGTCACTATCCCGAAGAACTGTCGGAGCTGTGGCAGCGCTTCGCCTCCATGCCGGTGCGCAATGCCGGCACCCTGGGTGGCAATGTGGCCAATGGCTCGCCCATCGGCGACTCCATGCCCTGGCTGATCGCGCTGGGCACGCAGATCGTGCTGTACGGTGTCGATGGCCAGCGCGTCATGCCGCTGGAGGATTTCTACCTGGCCTACCAGAAGTCGGCGCTGCTGCCCAATGAAGTGGTGCAGGCGGTGCGCATCCCGCTGCCGCGCGCCGATGTGCGTTTCCGGGTCTACAAGCTCTCCAAGCGCTTCGACCAGGATATCTCGGCGGTGTGTGCCGCCTTCGCCCTGCGCATGGAGGGCGACACCATCGCCGAGGCCCGCATCGCCTTCGGTGGCATGGCGGCCACGCCCAAGCGCGCTGCCCAGGCCGAGGCCCTGCTGCAGGGTGGTGACTGGAGCGAGGCGCAGGTGCGTGTGGCCATGGCCGCGCTGGCGCAGGATTACGCGCCGCTGTCGGACATGCGCGCCAGCGCCGCCTATCGCCTGCGCACCGCGCAGAACCTGCTCTATCGCTACTGGCTGGAAACCCGCAGCGACGCCCCGCTGGCGCGCCAGGATGTGCGCGCCTTCGCGGTCAGCGCAGCCTGACAGCCCATCGACAGAATCCGCAGGAGATTGCAATGAACAAGCACACCGAACAATTCCTCTCCACCCTGGTGCAGCCGCCCAAGGACTGGGCTACCGTGGGCAAGCCGCATCCGCATGAATCGGCATTGCTGCACGTGACCGGCGAGGCCACCTATACCGACGACATCGTCGAACTGCAGGGCACGCTGCACGCCGCACTGGGCTTGTCGCAGAAGGCCCACGCATGCGTGCGCGGCATGGACCTGAGCCGGGTCAAGGCTGCGCCTGGGGTAGTCGCCGTCTTCACGGCCGCTGACATTCCCGGTGAGAATGAATGTGGCGCCATCATCCATGACGATCCGGTACTGGCCGATGGCCTGGTGCAGTATGTGGGCCAGCCGATGTTCGTGGTGGTGGCCGACAGCCACGACCACGCCCGCCGTGCCGCACGCCTGGCCGTGGTCGACTATGAAGAGCTGGCCCCCATCCTGACCCCGCGCGCCGCCCATGCGGCGCAATCCTATGTGCTGCCGCCGATGCACCTGAGCCGCGGCGAGCCGGCCGTCGCCCTGGCGCTGGCGCCGCACAAGCTGCGCGGCCAATTCGATGTGGGCGGGCAGGAGCAGTTCTACCTGGAAGGACAGATTTCCTACGCCATCCCCAAGGAAGGCCGTGGCATGCACGTCTATTGCTCGACCCAGCACCCCAGCGAGATGCAGCACCACATCGCCCACGTGCTCAACGTGGCCTCGCACGATGTGCTGGTGGAATGCCGTCGCATGGGTGGCGGCTTCGGCGGCAAGGAATCGCAGTCGGCCCTGTGGGCCTGCGCGGCAGCGGTGGCGGCGGCGCGTCTGCGGCGTCCGATCAAGCTGCGTGCCGACCGCGACGACGACATGATGGTCACCGGCAAGCGCCACTGCTTCGCCTATGACTACGAAATCGGCTACGACGACAGCGGCCGCATCCTGGCCGCGAAGATCGACATGATCTCGCGCGCCGGCTTCTCGGCCGACCTCTCGGGTCCGGTGGCCACGCGCGCGGTCTGCCACTTCGACAATGCCTACTATCTGTCGGACGTGGAAATCCACGCCATGTGCGGCAAGACCAACACCCAATCCAACACCGCCTTCCGTGGCTTTGGCGGACCGCAGGGTGCGCTGGCGATCGAATACATCATGGACGAGATCGCCCGCAACCTGGGCCGCGATGCGCTGGAGGTCCGTCGCAACAACTTCTACGGCCCCAGCGATGCCGAGGGACCGGACGCCCGCAACGTCACCCACTACGGCCAGAAGGTCGAGGACAATGTCATCCACGGCCTGGTCGACCAGCTCGAACGCACCAGCCGCTACCAGGAGCGCCGCCTGGCCGTGGCCGACTTCAATGCCGCCAATACGGTGCTCAAGAAGGGCCTGGCGCTGACACCGGTGAAGTTCGGCATTTCCTTCAACGTACCGCACCTGAACCAGGCCGGTTCGCTGGTACACGTCTATACCGATGGCTCGGTGCTGGTCAATCACGGTGGCACCGAGATGGGCCAGGGCTTGAACACCAAGGTGGCGCAGGTGGTGGCCCATGCGCTGGGCGTGCCGCTGGAGCAGGTGCGCTGCACCGCCACCGACACCAGCAAGGTCGCCAATACCTCGGCCACCGCGGCCTCCACCGGGAGCGACCTCAACGGCAAGGCCGCCCAGGACGCCGCCCTGCAGATCCGTGCGCGCCTGGCGCAGGTGGCGGCCAAGCGTTTCGGCGTGGCCGAGTCCGAGGTGCGCTTCGCCGATGGCTTGGTGATGGCGGGCGAGCAGTCGCTGCCCTTTGCCGAACTGGTGATGCAGGCTTACCTGCAACGGGTGCAATTGTGGTCCGACGGTTTCTATTCCACGCCCAAGGTGCACTGGGATGCCAAGCGCATGCATGGCCATCCCTTCTTCTACTACGCCTATGCGGCAGCGGTGTCGGAGGTGGTGATCGATACCCTCACCGGCGAATGGAAGCTGCTGCAGGCCGACCTGCTCTATGACGCCGGCGAAAGCCTCAATCCGGCGCTTGATGTGGGCCAGGTCGAGGGCGGCTTCATCCAGGGCATGGGCTGGCTGACGACCGAGGAACTGTGGTGGAACAAGGATGGCAAGCTGATGACGCATGCCCCCTCGACCTACAAGATCCCGGCCATCTCCGATTGCCCGCAGGCCTTCCGCACCGAGCTGTACCAGAACAGCAATGTGTCCGACACCATCCACCGCTCCAAGGCGGTGGGCGAGCCGCCGCTGCTGCTGCCGTTCTCGGTGTTCCTGGCCATTCGCGACGCGGTCTCGGCGGTGGGCGAACATCGCGTCAATCCGCCGCTGCGCGCCCCGGCCACCAGCGAGGCCATCCTCGATGCGGTCGAGGCTGTCCGTGCGGCCAGCCTGCCGCAGTAAGCCAGTCAGCCAGCGTAACGGAGAGCAATCATGACAACATGGCTTGCCGCATTGAGGAAGATGCAGGAAACCGCGACACCGGCCGTGCTGGTGACGGTGGCGCAGATCCAGGGGTCGACACCGCGCGAGCCCGGGGCGCGCATGCTCTATACCGCCGATGACCAGTTCGACACCATCGGCGGCGGCCACCTGGAATGGCGCGCGGCGCAGATCGCGCGCGCCATGCTCTCCGGTGAGGCCGGCGAGCTGCCGGGCCAGCGCCGGCTGGAGCGCATCGCACTGGGCCCCAGCCTGGGGCAGTGCTGCGGTGGCGTGGTCTTCCTCTGCTTCGAGCGCGTCGCCTGCGACGCCACCGGCATGACGACCTGGCAGGAGCTGGAACAATCATGGTCCAGTGGCAATGACCTCTGGCGGGCCTTGCCACTGGACCATACCGATCCGCTGCAGCTGATCGAAACCGATGGCGAAGCCTGCCAGCTTGACGGCCCCGATCACGGCCTGCCGGTGGAGACCCTGCGCAACACGCGCCAGACCCACCTGCTGCGCGACCGCCATGGTCGCCGCTGGCTGCTCGACCTGTGTCGGGCACACCAGCCGCAGGTGGTGCTGTTCGGCGCCGGCCATGTGGGTGCCGCCATCGTCAAGGTGCTGGCCAACCTGCCCTGCCGCGTACTGTGGGTGGATGAGCGCGAAGAGATGTTTCCCGCCGACCTGCCAGCACAGGTCAGCATCGAAGCCACCGATGTGCCCAATGCCGCGGTCGACATGGCCGAGCCCGGCGCGTATTATCTCGTGATGACCCACAGCCACGCCCTCGACCAGCAACTGACCGAGCGCATCCTCAAGCGCGAGGATGGCGCCTGGTTCGGCCTGATCGGCTCCTACACCAAGCGCAAGCAGTTCGAGCATCGCCTGGCCGAGCGTGGGTTCAATGCCGCGCAGCTGGAACGCATCACCTGCCCCATCGGCATCCCCGGCATCTATGGCAAGGAGCCATCGAGCATCGCCATCGCCGTGGTGGCGCAGCTGATGCAACTGTGGGAACTGCGCTTCACGCAGCCCAAACCCAAGGGAGTCACACCGTCCTTGGTCACACACGCGCTGGACGGCAGAGGCTGAAGGAACACCCTGCCGTCACCCCCTCCCGGGAATCCACTCTCCTCTCCTACGCTGCGGAGCAGCCTGGATTCCCGTCTCGATTCCACTTTCGCCCTTGATGGAAAGCACCGCCACGGCAGTGCCTTCCAGTATGATGACCATTGAATCGACGGCCTGCGCGCGCCCATGCGCGCCGGGCCGCACGCATTGAGGAAACGCCATGAGCACACCCCTGCAAGCCTACCGCGCCAGCCTGCTGTACTTCACCAACGACCCGGCCTTCGACGAACACGCCACGCAATGGCACAGTGATGGCCTCCTGCTGGTGGCCGACGGCAAGATCCAGGCCGCCGGCGACTACGCGCAACTGGCCGCCACCCTGCCGCCTGGCACCCCGGTCCAGGAACTGCCGGGCAAGATCATCTGCCCCGGCTTCATCGACACCCACATCCACTATCCGCAGACCGACATCATCGGCTCGCCCGCGCCGGGCCTTCTGCCCTGGCTGGACAATTACACCTTCCCGGCCGAGCGGCGCTTCCAGCAGCCGGAACATGCCGCCGAGGTGGCCGACTTCTTCCTGGCCGAACTGCTGCGCAATGGCACCACCAGCGCGGCCGTGTATTGCACCGTGCATCCGCAGTCGGTGGATGCCTTCTTCCAGGCCAGCCATGCGCGCAACCTGCGCATGATCGCCGGCAAGTGCCTGATGGACCGCAACGCTCCCGACTTCCTGCGTGACAGTGCCGAGCGCGGTGTGCGCGAGAGCGAGGAACTGATCGGCCGCTGGCACAACAAGGGACGCCAGCACTATGCGATCACGGTGCGCTTCGCGCCGACCTCCACACCCGAGCAGATGAAGCTGGCGGGCGAACTGGCGTCGCAATATCCGGACGCCTACATCCAGACCCACGTGGCCGAGAACACCGACGAAGTGGCCTGGGTCAAGGAGCTCTATCCCGATGCCCGCAGCTACCTGGACGTCTACGACGGCTATGGACTGATGCGCCAGCGCGCCCTGTATGCGCACTGCATCTGGCTGGACGACCAGGACCGCGCCCGCATGGCGGCTACGCAATCGGCCGCCACGATCTGCCCGACCTCCAACCTGTTCCTGGGCAGTGGCCTGTTCGACTTCGCCCGCGCCGATGCGGCACGGGTACCGCTGTCACTGGCCACCGATGTGGGGGGCGGCACCAGTTTCTCGATGCTGCAGACGATGAACGAGCTCTACAAGGTCGCCCGCATGGGCGGCACCTACCTGCCGGCGCAGCGCATGTTCTATCTGGCCACGCTGGGCGGGGCGCGCGCCTTGCAACTGGAAGGGAGCATCGGCAGCTTCACGCCCGGCTGCGACGCCGACTTCATCGTCCTCGATCCGCAGGCAACCCCACTGCTGGCACGTCGCAGCGCCACCACCGAGAGCCTGGAGGAGCAGTTGTTCGCACTGGCCATCCTGGGCGATGACCGGGCCATTGCGGCCACTTATTCGGCGGGGGTGAAGGTGCATCAACGCTGATCGGCCCCGGCACCCCGGGAAGCCATTGCAGGCCCGGCCTCGCCATCATGGCGAGGCCGGGCTTTTTGTTGGTCGATTCTTTTTTACTTATCCAGCATTCATGCAGGAACAGGAAGGGCCTGCCCGTCTGAATGAATCGCCTCAGCGCGGCTGGTAAAGGTAGATGAAGGCATCCACCGCGCGCTCGGCCGAGTCCTGCAGGGCCTGCGGGGAGATCTCGGTCACCACGTTGAGCATGCGCGCTTCCATCCACTCCGCCTCCACCAGAGAGCGGAACTGCAGGGCGGCGATCCAGGCGTCGCTGTCATGGAGCTTGCCCTCGTCCATCTTGACCTTGAGGAAGTCGGCGATCTTGGCCCAGCCGCGCTTGGGGCCGCGCTCGTAGAGCATGGGGCCCAGCTCGGACCTGCCGGCATAGTAGGACGCCAGGCGCTTGACCGCGATCACCTCGGGCCGGAAGATCACATCCAGGTAATGACGCGCCAGCCGCAGCAGGCCCGCGCGCAGGTCATCCTCGTTACGCAGGGCCATGAAGGCTTCCTCGAACTGGCAACCCACCTGCTTCATCATCACTTCGACAAAGATCTCTTCCTTCGAACTGAAGTAGTTGTACAGCGTGGCCTTGGAGCCCCCAATACGGGCCGAGATCTCGGCCATGGAGGCGCCTTCGAAGCCGATCTCGTTGAACACCTCGCCGGCGATGTCGATCATCGCCTGCCGGCGTTCCTCACTTTTCTTGCGCATGAATTTTCCTGTGGTGCGGGCCGCATTCGCGACCAATCCCGAATTATAGGCGGAGATATCACCCAAAGCCGCCGGTTTCACATCAATTCCCCGCAAAAAATCACTGTTGCGGCGTTGCCGCACAAAGACGAGTAATTTCTCGCAATGCGCCTTGACTATTCCAGAATCTCAATACTATACTGAACTGTACAGTTTTAAAACAAAGTATTCTTCATCCCTCTCTCCACGATCATGAACAGACATTCCTCTCCCGACCGCAGCGGCCCGACCCGGCCCGGCCTGCGCATGGAGCGGCGCCAACTGCCCCTGAGGCAAATGGCGACGGCTTCGGCGGCAGTGCTGGCGGCTGCGCTGATGGCCGGCTGCGCCTCCTTTACCGATCTCGGTGCGCGCGCCGAGCCCAAGTCCATCGATAGTTACCAGAGCGCCCAGACGCTGGCGGCCACCGGCGTGCAGACCGCCTGGCCGGCCGATCACTGGTGGCAGGTCTATGGCGACGACCAGCTGAATTCGCTCGTCGACGAAGCCCTCAAGAGCGCCCCCTCGATGGCGGTCGCCAAGGCGCGCCTGATGAAGGCCGAGGGCAGCGCCCAGCAGCAAGGTGCCGCACTGTATCCGGAAGTGAGCGCGAACGCCTCGCTGGATCACATGAAGCAGTCCTACAACAACGGCGTGCCGCCGGATTTCGTGCCCAAGGATTACAACAACGAAACCCGCGCCACGCTGGACTTCAGCTACGAGATCGACTTCTGGGGCAAGAACCGCGCCGCGCTGGCGTCGGCCACCTCGGAACTGGAAGCCAGCCGCGCCGATGCCGCCCAGGCGCGCATCACCCTGGCCACCTCGATCGCCTCGGCCTATGCCGAGCTGGCGCAACTGTATGCCCAGCGCGATACCAACGAGGCCGCCCTGAAGGTGCGCATGGAAACGCTGGATCTGTTCAGGCAGCGCTTCGCCAACGGCCTGGAAACCCGCGGTTCGGTCAAGCAGATGGAAGCCCGTAGCGCCATCGCCCAGGCCGATCTCAAGGCCACCGACGAATCCATCGGCCTGCAACGCAACAAGCTGGCCGCGCTGGCCGGTGCCGGTCCGGATCGCGGCCTGTTGCTGGTGCGTCCCAAGATCGACCTGTCCAAGCCCTTCGCCCTGCCGGCGCAACTGCCGGTGGAACTGCTGGGTCGCCGTCCCGACATCGTCGCCGCACGCCTGCGCGCCGAAGCAGCGGGCAAGCAGATCAAGGTGGCGCGCGCGGCCTTCTATCCGAATGTCAACCTGAAGGCCTACTTCGGCTTCCAGTCGCTGGGCATCGACATGCTCACGCGCAGCGGCTCCGACATCGGCAGCATCGGCCCGGCGATCTCCCTGCCCATCTTCAATGGCGGTCGCCTGCGCGGACAGTTCCGTTCGGCCAGCGCCAGTTATGACGAAGCCGTGGCCAACTACGACCAGGCCGTCACCCAGGCCCTGCAGGATGTGGCCGACGTGGGCGTGAGCGAAAAGGCCCTGTCGGGCCGCCTGGACAATGTCCAGGCCGCCGCCGACGCCGCCGAGGAAGCCTACCGCATCGTCAGCAACCGCTACAACGGCGGCCTGGCCAACTACCTCGACGTACTCAATGCCCAGGACACGCTCATCAGCAACCTGCGCCAACTCTCCGACCTGCGCTCGCGCATGTTCACCCTGGATGTCGCGCTGGTGCGCGCACTGGGTGGTGGCTACCGTGCCGCCGACAGCAGCAGCCAGGACAGCGCCTCCGCGCCCCACACCGACACGCAAGCAAAAGGTTAATCATCATGTCCCATAGCGATCCCCAAGCGACCCACACCATGGCCGACGACGCCAAGCAACGCAACGAAGCCGCCGCAGCGACCGCTGCCGCCAAGAAGCGCAAGAAGCTCTTTTCCATCTTCGGTGGCGTGGTCGCCATCGTCGGCATCGGCTACGGCGCCTACTGGTACCTGGTCGGCTCGCGCTACGTCGAGACCGACAATGCCTATACCGCCACCGAAGTGGCCACCGTCACCCCGGCCATCAACGGCATCGTGGCGGACGTGAAGGTGGTCGATACCCAGTCCGTCAAGAAGGGCGACGTGCTGGTGCGTATCGACGACGCCGATGCCCGCCTGGCCGTGGCGCAAGCCGCCGCCGACCTGGATCGTACCGAGCGCAAGGTCAAGGGCTTCTTCGCCAACGATGCCGGCCTGGCCGCGCAGGTGCTGGCCCGCGAAGCCGAACAGAAGCGCGCCGGCGCCCAGCTGCTGTCGGCCCAGGCCGACCTCAAGCGTGCCGAGATCGACCTGCAGCGCCGCGAGGCACTGGCCAAGTCGGGTTCGGTCTCGGGCGAGGAACTGAGCAATGCCCGTACCGCCCTGCTCAACGCCCAGGCCAGCCTGAAGGCCGCCGACGCCAATGAAGTGCAGTCGCGCGCCAACATCAAGGCCACCCTGGGTGCGCAAAAGGCCAGCACCGTCCTGACCGCCGACACCACCGTGGACGACAACCCCGAAGTGCTGCTGGCCCGCGCCAAGCTGGAACAGGCCAAGCTGGACCTGGAGCGCACCGTGTTGCGCGCGCCGGTCGATGGCGTGATCGCCCGCCGCCAGGTGCAAGTGGGCCAGCGCGTGCAGACCGGCGCCAGCCTGCTGTCGGTGGTGCCGCTGCAGGAGATGCACGTGGATGCCAACTTCAAGGAAGGCCAACTGACCCAGGTCAAGATCGGCCAGCCGGTCACCATGAAGGCCGACCTCTATGGCGGCTCGGTGGAATACCACGGCGTGGTCAGCGGCCTGTCCGGCGGTACCGGATCGGCCTTTGCCGTGATCCCGGCACAGAACGCCACCGGCAACTGGATCAAGGTGGTGCAGCGCCTGCCGGTGCGTATCTCGCTCGATCCCAAGGAACTGGCACAGCGTCCGCTGTCGGTGGGTCTGTCGATGGTGGTCGAGATCGATACCCGTGGCCCGATCCAGGCCGGCGACACGCCCCAGCAGAAGACCGCCCAGAACCGCGACGCCAAGGCTGCCGCGCTGTAAATCGGACCTGACACAAGAAGAGGTTTCCCATGTCATCCACTGTTAGCGCAGACGCCGGCGCACTGCCGGCGCCGGCCCCGACGCCCACGCAGGAACCAGGCACGCTCTCCGGCGGCCAGCTGCTGGGCGCCGGCATCCTGTTGGCTGCTGCCAACTTCATCGCCGTGCTCGACACCACGATCGCCAACGTGTCAGTCTCGCACATCGCCGGTGCGCTGGGCTCCTCCACCAGCCAGGGCACCTACGTCATCACCTCCTACGCGGTGGCCGAGGCGATCACCGTGCCGCTGACCGGCTGGCTCGCCAACCGCTTCGGCACGGTGCGCGTATTCATCCTCTCGATGGTGCTCTTCGGCCTCTTCTCGGCGCTGTGCGGCCTGGCCAATTCGCTGGGCATGCTGGTGTTCTTCCGCATCCTGCAAGGCCTGGCCGGCGGCCCGCTGATGCCGCTATCGCAAACGCTGTTGCTGCGCATCTTCCCCAAGGAAAAGGCGCCAGCGGCCATCGGCCTGTGGGCCATGACCACGCTGGTGGCGCCGATCGCAGGTCCGGTGCTGGGCGGCGTGCTGTGCGACCAGTACAGCTGGCCCTACATCTTCTGGATCAACGTGCCGGTGGCGCTGGTCTGCGGCTGGCTAGGCTGGCGCATGCTCAAGCGCTTCGAGAGCAAGACCACCAAGCTGCCGATCGACCGTGTCGGCCTGATCCTGATGATCGTCTGGGTTGCAGCGCTGCAATACATGCTCGACGAAGGCAAGGAAAAGGACTGGTTCGCCTCCACCGAAATCGTGGTGCTGGCCGTGGTCGCGGTGGTGTTCTTCATCGCCTTCCTGATCTGGGAGCTGACCGAGCGCAACCCGGTGGTCGATCTGCGGGTGTTCCGCCACCGCGGCTTCTCGGCCAGCGTGACCACCATCTGCCTGGCCTTCGGTGCCTTCTTCGGCTCGGTGGTGCTCACGCCGCTGTGGCTGCAGGGCTATATGGGTTATACCGCCACCTGGTCGGGCTGCGTCTCGGCGCTCACCGGCATCCTGGCGGTGATGACCGCGCCGATGGTGGCCAAGATGTCGGCCACGGTCGATGGCCGCAAGCTGGTCTGCATTGGTGTGGTGTGGCTGGGCCTGATGACCTTCGTGCGGGCCTTCAACACTACCGACATGACGATCTTCCAGATCGGCTGGCCGCTGTTCCTGCAGGGGATAGGCATGCCGCTGTTCTTCGTGCCGCTGACCGGCCTGGCCCTGGCCAGCGTGAATGAAGAGGAGACCGCCTCGGCGGCCGGCCTGATGAGCTTCTGCCGCACCATGTCGGGCGCCATCGCCACCTCCATCGTCAACACCAGCTGGGAAAACGACACCACCTACTTCCGCGCCGAACTGGCCGGCCTGGTGGACCGTGGCGGTGACGCCATCAACGCCATGGCCGCCACCGGCCTGACACCTGACCAGGCCACCGGTTCGCTGGTGCAGACGGTGCAGAACCAGGCCGTGATGCTGGCCACCAACCACATCTTCATGATGGCCGCGATCTCCTTCTCGCTGGCGGCCATGGCGGTGTGGCTGGCGCCCAAGCCGACCCGGGTGGCGGATACGTCTTCCGCGCATTAAAGCGCCTACCCCTCCCCCACAGTCCGTCCCCCCTGCGGACTGGGCAGGCGGCCACTTCGGTGGCCGCCTGTTTTTTTTGCCCGGCCACGGGCCTCTGCCGATTTTGCTAGACTGGCCCATCGCCATTCCAGCCCATCAGAGGAGACAGCCCGCATGAGAGCCCTGCAAGCCGACGCCTTTTCCATCGACAGCCTCCGGCTGGTCGACCTGCCCACGCCGCAGCCGCGCCGGGGCGACATCCTGGTCCGCGTCAAGGCGGCCAGCCTGAACTACCGTGACCTGGCCATCCTCTGCGGTGGCTACATGCCCTCCCTGCCGCTCCCCTATGTCCCCTGCTCGGACGCCTGTGGCGTGGTCGAGGCGGTGGGCGAGGACGTCACCCGCTTCAAACCCGGCGACCGGGTGATCCCGGTCTACCTGCAAGGCTGGCGCGACGGCGCGCTCACGCCCGAACAACGCAGCAGCGGTTCGCTGGGCGGCCCGCTGACGGGCGTGCTGCAGGACTATGTGGTGGTGCCGGCAGAAGATGCGGTGGCCGCCCCCGGCTATCTCAGCGATGCCCAGGCCAGCACCCTGCCCATTGCCGCCCTGACCGCCTGGTCCTGCCTGCAGCAGGGCGGCTTGCAGGCTGGCCAGACGGTGCTGGTGCAAGGCACTGGCGGGGTGGCCCTGTTTGCCGCCCAGTTCGCCCGCGCCGCGGGCGCCCGGGTGATCGGCCTGACCTCCTCCGACGCCAAGGCTGCACTCATGCACGACCTGGGTGTGGACCACGTCATCAACTACCGTCAGACACCCGCCTGGGGCCAGGCCGTGCGCGCCGCCACCGGCGGACGCGGCGTGGACATCGTGGTCGAGACCACCGGCAGCAGCCTGGGCGAATCCCTGACGGCGGTACGCTTCAATGGCTTCGTCGGCGTGATCGGATTTGTTGGCGGACAGGAAACATCCCTCAACATCCGCCAGCTGATCGGCCCGATGATACGCATGGAAGGCGTGGTGGTCGGCTCGCGCGCCAGGCTGGAGGCGATGATGCGGATGATGGCCCTGCACCAGATCAAGCCCCTGGTCGACGCCAGCTTCCCGCTGGAACGCGCGGCCGAGGGATTCATCCGGATGCAACGCGGCGAGCACTCAGGCAAGATCGTGGTTTGCTTCGACTGAACGCGAGGCCGTGCGCTTGGCTGCACCGGGCTATTGCGCGTACAATCCGGGCTCAAGCATGCGGACCACGGTCCGCATTTTTGATTTATGGCAGCCCGCCTGCCGGCCAGCTGCCTTCATCGCCGCCAGCCACGGCCCGGCTCCGCAACACGGACTCTGGACTCCGGTCCCCGGCATGCGCGGCACACGAATTCCCGAACTTGCAAGACGCGATCACCGCATCGCCATGAGTAGCCAATGACCAAAGACCTCGCCGCCCATACGCCGATGATGCAGCAGTACCTGCGCATCAAGGCCGACCACCCGAACACGCTGGTGTTCTATCGCATGGGCGATTTCTACGAACTGTTCTTCGACGACGCCGAAAAGGCCTCGCGCCTCATGGGCGTGACCCTGACCCAGCGCGGTTCCTCCAACGGCACGCCGATCAAGATGGCGGGCATCCCCTTCCACTCGGTGGAGCAATACCTGGCACGCCTGATCAAGCTGGGCGAATCGGTGGCCATCTGCGAACAGATCGGCGACCCGGCCACCAGCAAGGGCCCGGTGGAACGCAAGGTGGTGCGGGTGGTGACGCCCGGCACGCTGACCGATTCCGACCTGCTGCCGGAGAAATCCGAACGCTGCCTGCTGGCCATGCAACTGGTCCCCAGCAAGTCGCGCAAGCAGATGCAGGTGGGCCTGTCGTGGCTGTCCATGGCCAGCGGCGCCCTGAAGATGATGGAATTCACCGTCGAGGCCACGCTGCTGGAAGGCCGCGTCAAGCAGGAGCTGGAACGCATCTCGGCCGCCGAGATCCTGGTGGCCGATGGCCAGTTCGAGCAATGCGACCCGCTCCTGCCCAACCGGGCGGTGACGGTGCCGGACTGGCACTTCGACCAGCCCAGCGGCGAAAAGGCGCTGCTCGACCAGCTGGGCGTGGCCACCCTGCACGGCTTCGGTGCCGACGGCCTGGGGCCGGCCATCTGTGCCGCCGGCGCCCTGCTGCGCTACGCCCAATCGACCCAGGGACGCGGGCTGCAGCATGTGCGCACGCTCACCGTCGAATCCGAGAACGAATTCATCGGCCTGGATGCCGCCACCCGCCGCAATCTGGAACTGACCGAAACCATCCGCGCACAGGACGCCAATGCACTGGCGCCGACGCTCTTCTCCACGCTGGACCACTGCCGCACCGCCATGGGCTCGCGCCTGCTGCGCCACTGGCTGCACCATGCGTTGCGCGACCAGGAGGTCGCCCGCAGCCGCCACGCCGCCATCAATGCGCTGATGCGCACCGATGCCTGCGAGGGCCTGTCGGCCACGCTGGCGGCCGTCCCCGATATCGAACGCATCACCACCCGCATCGCCCTGCTGTCGGCGCGTCCGCGCGACCTGGCCGGTTTGCGCGCCGGCTTGCAGCAACTGGGTTCGCTGCGCGCGTATGTAGAAATGTGCGGGCGCGACGCCGATGCGCCGCTCTTGGGCCACCTGCATGAAGCGCTGGCCACACCGGTGGACTGCGTCGATCTGCTGGAACGCGCCATCATGCTGGAACCCGCTGCCATGGTGCGCGACGGCGGCGTGATCGCGCCCGGCTTCGATGCCGAGCTGGATGAACTGCGCGGCCTCTCCGAAAACGCCGGCAAGTACCTGCTGGACCTGGAAGCGCGCGAGCGCGAGCGTACCGGCATCGCCAACCTGCGTGTCGAATACAACAAGGTGCATGGCTTCTACATCGAAGTCACGCACGGCCAGACCGACAAGGTGCCGGAAGACTACCGCCGCCGCCAGACCCTGAAGAACGCCGAGCGCTACATCATTCCCGAGCTCAAGGCCTTCGAGGACAAGGCACTGTCGGCCCAGGAGCGTTCGCTCTCGCGCGAGAAATTCCTCTACGAGCAGATCCTCAACGACATGGGCGCGCACATCGTCACGCTGCAGGCCATCGCCCATGCGCTGGCCCAGCTCGATACCCTGGTGGCGCTGGCCGATCATGCCGTGCGCAACAACTGGTGCGCGCCGCAGCTGGTGGACGAGCCCAGCATCCAGATCGAACAGGGCCGCCACCCGGTGGTGGAAAACCAGATCGAGCGCTTCATTGCCAACGACTGCCAGCTGGCCGCCGAGCGCCGCCTGCTGCTGATCACCGGCCCCAACATGGGTGGTAAATCGACCTTCATGCGCCAGGTGGCGCTGATCACGCTGCTGGCCTACGTGGGCAGCTTCGTGCCGGCCACCAGTGCCACCATCGGCCCGATCGACCGCATCTTCACCCGTATCGGTGCGGCCGATGACCTGGCCGGTGGCCGCTCGACCTTCATGGTGGAGATGACCGAATCGGCCTCCATCCTCAACAACGCCACCGAGCAATCGCTGGTGCTGATGGACGAGGTCGGACGCGGCACCTCGACCTTCGACGGCCTGGCCCTGGCCTGGGCCATCGCCAAGCACCTGATCGACGTAACCCGCAGCTTCACGCTCTTTGCGACCCACTACTTCGAGCTGACGCAGCTGCCGGAGATCCACCCTAGCGCGGCCAACGTGCATCTGTCGGCGGTGGAGCACAAGGACAGCATCGTCTTCCTGCATGCGGTGCAGAATGGCCCCGCCTCGCAGAGCTATGGCTTGCAGGTGGCGCAGCTGGCCGGCGTGCCGGCGCCGGTGATCCGTGCCGCGCGCAAGCACTTGTCGGCGCTGGAGAGCCAGTCCATGCAGCCCACGCCGCAATTCGACCTGTTCAGCTCGCCGCAGTTTGTCGAGCCGGACGATGCGCCCGTTGAGTTGTCAGCCGGATTGTCTGCCGGGTCGTCCTCTGAACGCGCCCCGCAGATCGCGGTCGAACCCGATCCGCTGGCACAGGCCCTGCTGCAATCGCTGGACGACATCGATCCCGATGCGCTCACGCCGCGCCAGGCACTGGATGCGCTGTACCAGTTGAAGGCATTGAGCCGGGGCAAGTAAGCCGCCCCGCCCCCGCCCCGTCCCGCTGGCAAGAGAGAACGCATGACGACCCCACGCTTCCTGTTCCCTGCCCTGCTCGCCGGCATCGCCTCGGCGGTGATGTTCATGGCGACGCCGGCGGCGTGGGCGGCACCGCAGGACTTCGCCTTTGGTGTCATCGGGCACGCCACCGGCGCGACGCGGGGCGAGGATGCACTGCGCCAGGCCATTGCCGAGACCGATGCCGACAACCTCGCCTTCGTTGTGGTCAATGGCATCAAGTCCGCCTCCGAGGGCTGCGACGATGCGCTCTACAACCAGCGTCACGAGCTCCTGGCGCAAGCCCAGAATGGCGTGTTCATGTCGCTGGCCGGTAGCGACTGGATCACCTGCCGCGACCGCGAACAGCGCTCCGATGCCATCGAACGGCTGGCGCGCATGCGCGATATCTTCTATTCCGGTGAATTTTCATTGGGTGCCAGCCGCCTGCCGCTGCTGCGCCAGTCGCTCACGCCCAAGTTCCGCAGCTATGCCGAGAACACCCGCTGGGAGGTGGGCAACGTACTCTTCGCCACCGTGAACCTGCCGGCCGGGAACAACCACTTCCTGCTCGATGGCGGGCGCAACAATGAATTCGAGGACAGGCTCATCGCCAACCGCAACTGGCTGCAACACCTGTTCGCCTTCGCAGCCCTGAAGAAGAGCGCGGCCATCGTCTTCTTCTGCGATGGCAATCCCTTCGGACCGGCGCCCAAGCGTTCCTTCTTCCGCACCCAGCGCGACGGCTTCGCCGAGACCCGGCGCCTGTTCTCGGAGCTGGCCGCCAAGTTCCCCGGCCGGGTGCTGGTGGTGCATGGCCAGGCGGTCAAGCCCAAGGCGGCCTCGCACATCCTGTGGAGCGGCAACCTGGGCAATGTGGGCAGCGGCGAGCGCTGGCTCAAGATCGTGGTGGACGACCACCTGCCGCAATTGTTTGCGGTGGCCGATGCCGATGGCGAGCGACGCTGATGACACGACGCTGATCCTGCAAAGCAAAACGCCCGCAGATCTGCGGGCGTTTTGTCGTCTGCGTCAGTGCAACGCGGATCAGTTCAGCGGCTGGCTGCGGAAGTGATCGCCGGCATCGCCTTCATCTTCGTCGTGATGATGGTGATGGCCATGGGCGCCATGCACGTGGCCGTGGGCCACTTCTTCTTCCGAGGCGGCGCGCACTTCGCTCACGGCCAGTTCAAAGCGCAGCGCGATGCCGGCCAGGGGATGGTTGCCATCCAGCACGGCCTTGCCGTCGGCCACTTCGGTGACGGTGAAGATCACCGATTCCTCGCCCTCGTCGTCGGGCGAACCTTCGAACTGCATGCCCACTTCCAGCGGCTGCGGCAGGCGCTCGACCGGCTCGATCTTGACCAGTTCGGAATCGTATTCGCCGAAGGCATCTTCCGGCTCGACCTGGATGGTGACCTGGTAACCGGCTTCCTTGCCGTCCAGTGCTTCCTCGATCTTGGGCAGGGTGTTGTGGTAGCCGCCGTGCAGGTACACCATCGGCTCGCTGCTTTGCTCGATGAGGTTGTTCTGCGCGTCCGACAGTTTGTAGTTCACGGAAACAACCGTGTTCTTTGCGATCTTCATCGTAAGGGGTCCTTTGTATCGATAGATGGTGCGGGAGCGGCAGGTCAACTGCGCCGGTGGCGCGTCGGCGCCTGCCACCCGGGTGGGGCCCAAGAACCTTCCCCTTGCCATTCCCGCGCGGCAAGGACTCTTTTTTGACGGTTTCTCGACTGCGACATTATACCTGCATCAATACCTGCATCAAACTTGGACGCTGTCGCTATCTTTGCATCGCCGGCGGCACGCCTATAATGGCGGGCATGAACAAACTTGACCTGCTCGGCGGCCTCACGCCCGCCCAATTCCTGCGTGATTACTGGCACAAGAAACCCCTGCTCATCCGTGGCGCCATCCCCGGCTTCCAGGCGCCGTTGCCGCGCCAGGAACTGTTCGACCTGGCCCGCCGCGAGGACGTCGAGTCGCGCCTGATCACCCATCGCGACGATGGCTGGGACATGCAACACGGCCCCTTCAACAAGTTGCCCAGCCTCAAGCAGCAGGCCTGGACCCTGCTGGTGCAAGGCGTGAACCTGCACCATCCGCTCGCCGATGCGCTGCTGCGCCAGTTCCGCTTCGTGCCCGATGCACGCCTGGACGACCTGATGATCAGCTATGCCACCGATGGCGGCGGCGTCGGCCCGCACTTCGATTCCTATGACGTGTTCCTGCTGCAGGCCCATGGCCAGCGCCGCTGGCGCATCAGCGCGCAGGACAACCTGACGCTGGAAGAAGGCGTGCCGCTGAAGATCCTCAGCCACTTCCAGGCCGAGGAAGAATACATCCTGGAACCCGGCGACATGCTCTACCTGCCGCCGCACTACGCCCATGACGGCGTGGCCGTGGGTGAATGCATGACCTATTCGATCGGTTTCCGCGCGCCGGCCTTCCAGGAACTGGGCGAGTCCTTCCTCGAATTCATGATGGACACCATCGACCTGCCCGGTATTTATGCCGACCCCGACCTCAAGACCAGCGCCAAGCCTGCCGAATTGCAACTCGACATGGTCAAGCGCGTGCGCGACGAGCTCAACAAGATCCGCTTCACCGACGACGACATCACCATCTTCCTCGGGCAACACATGTCGGAGCCCAAACCCAGCGTCTTCTTCGAGCCGCCGGCCCAGGAACTCTCATTTGCTCGCTTTTTCCAGGGGGCCAAGAAACGTGGCCTGGCGCTGCATCGCAAGACGCGCATGCTGTATCGCGGCTCGCACGTGTTCATCAATGGCGAATCGTTCCAGGTGGGACGCCAGGACAAGGCCATCCTGGCTCGCCTGGCCGACCAGCGCACACTGGCAAAAACCGACTTCGACCAGGCCTCGGAAGACCTGCTGGAAGCCCTCCATCAATGGCATGAAAGTGGCTGGCTCGAATTTGTTTGAGAATGCTTCGAATTTAATGAAGAAGCATCTCGAAATTACTTTAAAAAAATCCGCAAACCTGCATGAACAAAGGCCTCTCGGAGGTATTGACTTAATTGTAAGAACTTACAAATTCTTACGAAAAAGTTCGATTGCGGTGTGATTTCGGAAAAAAATAGCTATAATGATGGGCTGGAAAGTTTTCGTTGTCCGGTGATGTTTCGGCAGCAAAAAAGAAGCAAGAACCGAAGCCCGACCGTGAGGTCTAGCCAACGGCGAAAGCCTCCTGTAGAGCGATAATTACCGGTAATTATTCATCGCACAATTTTTAATACTGAAGGAATATTCATGAAAAAGACTCTGTTGATCGCTTCGTTGTTGGCTATCGCCCTGGCTGCTTGCGGCAAGAAGGAAGAACCGGCTGCTGCTCCGGCACCTGCTGCTGAAGCTCCTGCTGCTGCTCCCGCTGCTGACGCAAAGCCGGCTGACGCCGCTCCTGCTGCTGATGCTGCCAAGCCTGCTGACGCTGCTGCTCCGGCCGCTGACGCTGCCAAGCCTGCTGACGCTGCTGCTCCGGCTGCTGACGCTGCCAAGCCGGCTGAAGCCGCTCCGGCCAAGTAATCTTCGGATTATTTTCAAAAAACCGGTCTTCGGACCGGTTTTTTTTCGTCTGCGATTTCCCGGCCTGCTGATCCAGCGACTGACGGCTTGCTGACACCCCTGCCAAGGCCTTGAATCAGGTCGCCACGCGCTCAACGCGCACCCGCCAGTACCCTACCCCTGACAATGGACTGACACGTCGCTACGCGTTCGCAAGAGCTGGCGGCACGATGGACGCAACTCCGGGATAACACTTAGGGGAAAAGAGAAACAAATTGTTTCTGACGCAGCGCAACCAAGGCTGACAGAGTGCTGACCGGCTCGCCTTTTCTTTACACGTCCAGCCAGCCGAAACCTTCGGCCTGACAGGCGATACCGATTCCCTCGAAGCTCGCACCCAGCACACTTTCGAGCGCAGCGCGCGCCAGCTCCGGCGTATTGTTCTGCTGACTGAGATGGGCACCGACGACGCGCTTGAGGCGACTGCGATCGAGCATCTGCAGGATCTCGGCGCTGGCATCGTTGGCCAGGTGGCCATAGTCGCCGCCGATGCGGCGCTTCAGGAAAGCGGGATAAGGTGAGCGCTCCAGCATCTCACGATCGTGATTGCACTCCAGCAGCAAGGCGTCGCAGGCGCCCAGCGCCTGCACCAGGTGTGCCGTGGGCTGGCCGGCATCGGTCAACACACCCAGGCGGCGATCACCATCGCCGGCCACATACTGGATGGGCTCGCGGGCATCGTGGGGAACGGTGTAGGGAGAGAGTTCGAGATCGCCGATGGCGAGCTTCTGGCCATCGGCACAGAAATGCACATCGACATCACTGGCCTGGTCGGCCACTGCCTGCCAGGTGCCGTAACTGAGCCAGACCGGGATGCGGTAACGCCGCGCAAACTTGAAGACGCCATTGACGTGGTCGGAGTGTTCGTGGGTGACCACGATGGCCGACACATCGGAGGGATCCAGTCCCAGGCGCAGGATGCGCTTTTCCGCTTCGCGCAAAGTAAAGCCGCAGTCCAGCATCACGGTGGTCCCCGAGGAGGGACGCTGTGCGCCGGCTGCGGCCGAGATCAGCAGCGCGTTGCCTTCGCTGCCGCTACCGAGGCTCGCGAACTTCATCTGAGCCCCGGTACTTTCTTACTTCAGTTGATCGTTGAGCAAGCCGAGGATCTTGTCGGAGATACCGTCGGTATCTGCACCGCCCTCGCCGTTCTGCACCACGATGTTGCTGCTGTCGCTACCGGCACCCTTGACCACGATGCGGTACTTGGTCGCCTTCTTGTCCTTGTCCTTGGAGCTGAAGATACGCGAGAAGAAGCCATCGTCCTTCTTGTCCTTGGCATCCTGGTTCTGGTCGACGTAGCGCACGTAGTAGATGCCCTGGTTGCGGTCACGGTCTTCCACGGTGAAGCCCACGCGATCCAGTGCCAGGCCGACACGACGCCATGCGCGGTCGAAGCCTTCATCCACTTGCACGCTGGCGCCGGCTGCAGTCTTCTGCAGGCGCGAACGGGCCTGCAGCGACGGCGCATTGGCCACGGCTGCCTTGGCCTTGGTTTCTTCGGCACCCAGGCGCACCATCAGGCGCGACAGGAATTCGGCTTCCAGACCCGGATCGGAAGGACGCGCGGTCCACACCGAGGTTTCCTTGGCAGAACCGGTCAGCACTTCCTCGGCGCCGCGATGGCTGATGAAGATCTCGGTGGTGCCGTTGGCGCCGCGTTCCAGACGGGTGCGGAACTTGTCGCGCTCGCCGGTCGAATAGAGCGAGTCGAAGACCTTGCCCAGGGTGTTGCGGATGAAGTCCTGCGGAATCTTGGCGCGGTTCTCGGCCCAGTCGGTTTCCATCACGCCGGTGTCGGGCGACTCGATGTTGATCAGGAAACCGCTGTCCTGCCAGAAGTCCTTGATCTGCGGCCACAGCGCCTCGGGCGTCTGCTTGACCACCAGCCAGCGTTGCGAACCATCGCGCTCGATGCGGATCTCGTCGCCCTTGGCGGTGGGTGCAACGGCAGTCACGTCGGTCGTCGGCTTGGTCTGCTGTTCCAGCTGGTAACCCGACGCAGTCGCCACGCCCTTGTTGGCCTCAGGGATGGCGTAACGATTGTCGCGCTGCAGCTGGGTCAGGTCGGGCGGCACTTCCAGGCGCGGGCCACGGGCCTTTTCTGCGCTCTTGTAATCGATACGGTCGCCTTCGAGCATGTTGCCGATGGACGAGCATCCTGCCAGTCCGGCCAGCGCCAGTGCGACGACGATGCTGCGTTGGGTAAGAGTGTACGCGGAGCGAACTACCGGACGAACGTTCTTGCTATTAGTCATATCGTTACTATTGAAAGCGGGATCGAATTTCAGGAGACCTGCGCCAAGGCGGCCAAGTCCGTTATTTTAATACACCCGACTCGCGCAAGGCCGCGCGCACGGTGTCGTGGTAGGCCGCCCCCAGCGGCGCCAGCGGCAGGCGCATGCCCGACGGGATCAGCCCCATTTCCAGCATGGCCCACTTCAGCGGCACCGGATTGGGTTCGACGAAGAGCTTGTTATGCAGCGGCAGCAGCTTGTTGTTCAGTTCGACGGCACGCGCGATGTTGCCGCCCATGGCTGCCACGCACAGCTCGTGCATGTCGCGCGGGGCCACGTTGGCGGTGACCGAGATATTGCCGGCGCCGCCGTACAGCATCAGGGCGATGGCGGTGGCGTCGTCACCCGAATAGACGGCGAAGCTCTTGGGGGCCAGGCGGATCAGGTCGGTACCACGGGCGATGTTGCCGGTGGCATCCTTGACGCCGACGATGCCCTTGACCTCTGCCAGACGCAGGATGGTCTCGTTGCTCATGTCGGCCACGGTACGACCGGGCACGTTGTACAGGATCACCGGAAGATCAACCGACTCGGCGATCTTCTTGAAGTGCAGGTACATGCCTTCCTGGGTCGGACGATTGTAGTACGGCACCACCTGCAGCGACGCGTCGGCGCCGACCTTCTTGGCGAACTCGGTCAGTTCGATCGCCTCGGCGGTGGAGTTGCCACCGGTGCCGGCGATGATGGGGATGCGCTTGGCCGTATGCTCGACTGCGACCTTGATCAGTTCGCAGTGTTCTTCCATCGAGACGGTGGGCGATTCGCCGGTGGTGCCGACGATGACGATGCTGTCGGTTCCCTCGGCGATATGCCAGTCGATCAGCTTGCGCAGGCCGTCGAAGTCGAGGCTGCCGTCCGGATGCATGGGAGTGACGATTGCAACAATGCTACCCTTGATCATGGTGTGCGTGCTTTAGGTGATGGTTCAAGATAAAGGAACGATTGTAGCGGATACCTGCCTCAACCGGTCAATTTGCCGTTCATACAGATGAAAGCGGACGTAAAAAAACGGTACCGGGACGGTGCCATCCGGCATGCCGCCCGCCTCCCCGTATCGCGTCAATACCCCAGCCCCATGGCTTCGCGCACGTCGCGCATGGTTTCCTGGGCCAGCTTGCGGGCCTTTTCGCAGCCATCGGCGACGATCGCGCGCACCAGCGAAGGATCATCCAGATAAGGCTGGGCCCGTTCCAGCATGGGTTGCTGTTCTTGCAAGATGGCATCGATCACCGGCTGCTTGCATTCCAGGCAACCGATACCGGCCGAACGGCAGCCCTTGGCGGCCCATTCCTTCACGTCCGGCGTCGAATACACCTGGTGGAATTGCCAGACCGGGCACTTCTCCGGATCGCCCGCGTCGCTGCGGCGCACGCGCTGCGGGTCGGTGGGCATAGTCTTGATCTTCTTGGTGACCGTTTCCTTGTCTTCGCGCAGGGCGATGGCATTGCCATAGCTCTTGGACATCTTGGCGCCATCCAGGCCGGGCAGGCGCGAAGCTTCGGTCAGCATGGCCTGCGGCTCGGTGAGGATCAGCTTGCGGCTGCCTTCCAGATAGCCGAACAGGCGCTCGCGATCGATCATCGACAGGTTCTGGGCATCGTCCAGCATGGCCTTGGCCTGCTCCAGGGCTTCGTCGTCGCCCTTCTCCTGGAATTGCGTGCGCAGCTCCAGGTACAGCTTGGCGCGCTTGCTGCCCAGCTTCTTGGTGGCCGCCAGCGCCTTTTCCTCGAAACCCTTTTCCTTGCCGTAGAGGTGGTTAAAGCGGCGCGCGATCTCGCGCATGATCTCGATGTGCGGCACCTGGTCTTCGCCCACCGGCACCTGGCTGGCGCGGTAGATCAGCACATCGGCGGCCTGCAGCAGCGGATAGCCGAGGAAACCGTAGGTCGCCAGGTCGCGATCGGAGAGCTTTTCCTGCTGATCCTTGTAGGTCGGTACGCGCTCCAGCCAGCCCAGCGGCGTGGCCATGGACAGCAGCAGGTGCAGCTCCGCATGCTCGGGCACGCGCGACTGGATGAACAGGGTCGATTGCGCGGGATCGACGCCCGCCGCCAGCCAGTCGATCACCATTTCCCAGGTGCTGGTCTCGATGACGGAGGGATCGTCGTAGTGAGTCGTCAGGGCATGCCAGTCGGCCACGAAGAACAGGCAGGGCAACTCGGATTGCAGCTTGACCCAGTTCTTCAGGGCCCCGTGGTAGTGGCCCAGGTGCAGCGCGCCCGTGGGGCGCATGCCGGAGACGACGCGGTCAGGATACATGGCGGTAGGCTTTTCTTGTGTGGGGTCGGGGTGTCACCGTGCGGTCTTTCTTCAATGGAACAGCAAGGTGATCGGAAAGGTAATCAGTTGCAGCAGCTGGCTGGCGATGTACATCACCGGCGCCATCCACCAGGTGTAGATCACCTTGAGCAGCACCAGCGCCATGACGATGAAGAAGCCATAGGGCTCGATCTGCGCAAATTTATACGCATATTTGTGCGGCAACAAGCTGATGAGAATACGGCCGCCGTCCAGCGGCGGGATCGGGAACAGGTTGAAGGCGAACATGACCAGATTGGTCAGCACACCCGCCTTGGCCATGAGCATGAAGAATTCTTCCTGGACACCGCCCAGGGCCAGGGCATAGATCGCCAGCGTCCACAGCAGGGCCATGAAGAAATTGGCGGCCGGACCGGCCAGCGACACCCAGGCCATGTCGCGCTTGGGCTTGCGCAGCTGGCCGAAATTGATCGGCACCGGCTTGGCATAGCCGAACAGGAAGGCGCCACCGGTGGCGAAGTACAGCAGGACGGGAATGAGGAGGGTGCCGAAGGGATCGATGTGCTTGATGGGGTTCAGGCTCATGCGGCCCATCGAATAGGCGGTGTTGTCGCCGAAAAACTTGGCTGCATAGGCATGGGCGGCCTCGTGCAGGGTGATGGCGAAGAGCACGGGCAGCGCGTAGACCGCGACAGTCTGGATGAGATCGTTCATGGGCGGGGATTTTATCAGAGGAGCAACATCGCCCCGGGGAATTCGCTCGCAGCCATCCTTTTCGACGGCGGCGAGCCGCTCAGGCAGCCTGCAAGCCGAAGATGCTGGCGTCTCCCCTGCCCTGGCGTACCAGTACCGGCTCGTCTTCGTCGGTCAGGTCGATGACGGTGGTCGGCTCCAGGCGACAGGCGCCGCTGTCGATGACCAGCTCGATCTGCTTTTCGAGGTGGTTGCGGATGTCCTCGGCATGGGTCAGGGGCAATTCCTCGTCCGGCAGGATCAGCGTGGTCCCCAGGAGTGGCTGGCCCAGCTCTTCCAGCAGCATGTGGGCGATACGGTTTTCCGGCACGCGCAGGCCGATGGTCTTTCGCGAGGGATGCGAGAGGCGGCGTGGCACTTCCTTGGTGGCTTCCAGGATGAAGGTATAGGCGCCGGGCGTGGCGGCCTTGAGCAGGCGGTACTGGCGGTTGTCGACCTTGGCATACTGGGCGATCTCGGAGAGGTCGCGGCACAGCAGGGTCAGATGGTGCTTCTCGTCCACGCCGCGGATGCGACGCACGCGCTCTACCGCCTCCTTGTTATCGAGCTGGCAGACCAGCGCATAGCAGGAGTCGGTGGGCAGGGCCACCAGGCCGCCCTTGTGGATGATCTGCGCGGCTTGCTTGATCAGGCGCAGTTGCGGGTTGTCGGGGTGGATCTCGAAAAACTGGCTCATGACATCGTTTCCAAAAATCAGATTCCTGAAAGCACAACGGCGGTGTTGCCACCGCCGCTGTTGTAGTTGTGGCCTTGCCGGCCTAGCGCTGGCCGCGCAGGGCGGCGATACGCTGTTCCAGCGGCGGGTGCGTGGAGAACAGCGCCATGAAGCCGGGCTTGTCGCTGATGCCCAGCGCCGCCATGCCCTGCGGCAGGCTTTCCGGCGTAAAACCGCCCAGGCGCGCCAGTGCATTGATCATCGGCTGCGGACCACCCAGCAGGCGGGCCGAACCGGCGTCGGCGCGGAACTCGCGATGGCGCGAGAACCAGGCCACGATCATCGAGGCACCGATGCCGAAGACGATCTGGCAGACCAGCACGGTCACGGTATAACCGATGCCCGGGCCGGAATCGTTACTGTTGCGGCGCAGGGCCGAATCGACGAAGAAACCGACCACGCGCGAGAGGAACACCACGAAGGTATTCACCACGCCCTGGATCAGCGTCATGGTCACCATGTCGCCATTGGCGATGTGCGCCACCTCGTGGCCCAGCACCGCCTCCACTTCATCCTGCGTCATGCCCTGCAGCAGGCCGGTGGAGACCGCCACCAGCGCCGAATCCTTGAAGGCGCCCGTGGCGAAGGCATTCGGATCGCCTTCATAGACGGCCACCTCGGGCATGCCGATGCCGGCACGCTGGGCCAGCTTGCCGACGGTCTGCAACAGCCAGGCCTCGGTACCGTTCATGGGCGTGTCGATCACGCGCGCGCCGGTAGACCACTTGGCCATGCTCTTGCTCATCAGCAAGGAGATAATCGATCCGGTGAAGCCGACCACCAGCGAAAACACCAGCAGCATCGGCAGGTTCAGGCCGGAGCGGGTCAGGAAGCGGTCTACGCCCAGCAGCGACAAGATGACGCTCATCACGACCAGCACGGCGATATTGGTCGCAATAAACAGCAAGATGCGTTTCATGGGGAAAACTCCTATCGGAAAAGTGGTTATTAGATAGGAATCCTGCCCCGGAAATCAAGGGTGGGCAGCTGTTTGCGGAGTGCTTCTCTTTTACCTCTGATCTTTACAGGCCCCAGTCATGCCACACCGGCTTGACCCCGGCCGGCAGCGGCGGCAGCGTACCCAGGTCGATACGGGACTCCCCTGGCCCGTGGAAGTCCGAACCCATCGAGCCCAGGAAGCCATAGCGGCGCGCCACCTGGGCGTATTCCTGATACTGCTCCGGGGTATGGCTGCCGGTATTGACCTCGATGGCTGCGCCACCGAGCTGCTTGAATTCATCGAACAAGGCGCCGAACTGGGTCTCGCTGTACTTGTAGCGGCCCGGGTGGGCGATCACCGCCACCCCGCCAGCGCTGCGGATCCACTGCACCGACTCGGCCAGCGTGGCCCAGCGGTGCGGTACGTAGCCCGGCTTGCCCTCGGTCAGGTACTTGGCGAAGACTTCCTTGGTGTCGCAGCAATGGCCGCATTCGACCATGTAGCGGGCAAAGTGGGTACGCGAGATGAGATCGGGATTGCCCACATGCTTCAACGCGCCCTCGTAGGCGCCACAGATACCGGACTTCTCCAGTTCCTCGGCGATCTCGCGGGCACGACGCTCGCGGCCGTTGCGGGTGGCCTCCAGGCCATCGACCAGGGTGCGATCGTTTTCATCGATGCGCAGGCCGACGATGTGGACCGTCTGGCCGGCCCAGGTCACCGAGATCTCGACCCCGCCCACATGCACCATCCCCAATGCGCGCGCGGCGTCACGCGCCCGTGCTACGCCACCCACCTCATCGTGGTCGGTCAGGGCCCAGACGCCCACGCCATTGGCCTTGGCGCGCGCGGCCACCTGCTCGGGCGGCAACAGGCCGTCAGAGACATTGGAGTGGCAATGCAGATCGAACTTGAGCTCAGACATAGACGATGACGATGCGCGGTGACTCGGGCCGGTCGCTTGTGGCTGCCGCCGATCAGGGGGTGCAGGATGGTTGTGAATGCTTCTATTTTACGCTGTTCGCCCCCACCCCGCACGTCGCGCCGGACTTCCGGCGCGACGTCAGGCCGGCAGTTGCAGGAAGGTCTCGATCAGGCGAGCCAGTTGCTCCGGCTGGTCATGGTGCAGCATGTGGCCGGCGTCGTCGATCATCTCCACCTGGGTGCGCGGGATGCAGGCGATGCGACGGTCGATCTCCTCGCGCTTGAGCGTGGCCGGGCCGAAGAAGCGCCAGATATCGCTATTGGTGGCCTCGATCCACAGCACCGGCGCGGTGATGCGGCTCCAGCACGCCATCATCTCGTCGACCCGGTACAGGATGGGGCTGACCTGCTTGTGCGCCGGATCGCCCAGGATCTGCCACAGGCCGCTCTCGTCCTGCTGCGACCAGTGTTGCGCCAGGAAGGCGGCGCGCTCGTCGGAGAGGCGCGCATTGTTCTTCTGCAGCCGGGCGGCGACTTCGTCCACGCTGTCGTAACCGCGCATGAGCGGGCGGTTCTTGATCTCGTCCATCCATTGCACGAAGCGCCCCGGCGCCTGCTCGGCCTTGGCCGGCGGCAGGCCCAGCCCTTCCAGGTTGACCAGGCGGCGGATGCGCTGCGGCCGCAAGCCGGCATACAGGGTCACGACATTGCCGCCCATGCTGTGGCCCAGCAGGTTGATGGCTTCATCACCGGCATAGTGGTCGAGGATGGCATCGAGGTCGGCCAGGTAGTCGGGGAACCAGTAGGCATCGCCATGGCCGCGCTCGGTCTGGCCAAAACCGCGCCAGTCGGGCGCGATCACGTGCCACTCCTGCTGGAGTGCATCCACCATGAACTGGAAGGACGCCGACATATCCATCCAGCCATGCATCATGAACAGCTTGGGCGCGGCCGGGTCGCCCCAGTGGCGGATGTGGTAGCGCAGGCCGCGCACCGGCAGGAATTCGGATCGGGATGGCTTGATGGCGATGTTCTGGCGCATATCGTTCTCTGTGTTCTCTTTATGCTCGTTGGCGTCTGTTGCGGTCTGGCTGCCCCGGGTGGATCGGGCAGCGATCAAGCAGCAGAGTATAGACAAAAGAGAACGATCGTGCGCGAAGCCCTTCTCATCGGGGCCGGCGTCACGACAGGAATCGCCCCAGATCGAAGGTCGAAGCATGCCCGATCTGGGCATAGTTCTGCTCCAGCCACTCGGAGGCGCGCTCGCGCCCCTGCTGGAACAGGCTGCCGATGAAACTGGCCTGGGTATTGAGCTTGGAGAGATTGGTCAACTGCTCCATGAGCTCGTTGGCATCGATCATGTGGACGTTGAGCTGGCGCAGCCGGCGCTCCAGCGAACCGAAGGCCAGCGTGGAATTCTCGGCCTCGCGCTTGGCCAGGGCCAGGGCACTCAGTTCGGTGAAGAAGGCCGAGCTGAAGCTGATCTCCGAGAGCCGCTGGCCGATGTCATGACTGGTCGTGGGGGTGCCGGCGCGCCGGCTGGGATGCAGCAGCACCACCATCACGTCACGCGCGGAACAGGCATGCAAGAGCGGGAAGATCGGCGGATTGGCCGTCAGGCCGCCATCCCAGTAGGCTTCGCCATCGATCTCGATGGGCCGGTGCAGCGAGGGCAGGCAGGCCGAGGCCAGCAGCACTTCCACCGACAGGTCGGCATTGCGGAAGATCTTCAGCGTGCCGGTACTGACCTGGGTGGCGGCGATGAAGAGCTTGAGCTCGCGCTGGCCACGCAGGCGCTCGAAATCGACCTGCTCCAGCAGGATGTCGCGCAGCGGGTTGATATCCAGCGGGTTCAACTGCGTCGGCGAAAAGAAGCGCGTCATCGCCAGCAAGGCCTGCATGCCCGGCGAGGGCGCAGGATTGGAGATGACTGCCGGCGCCGCATCGGTGTTGATGTAGTCCAGCGGCGCCCCGGTGGACAGGCTGGTCCAGAAACGCTCCAGCGCAGCACGGGCACCATCGCGCCCATCCTGCACGTAGCCCTGTGCCATCACGGCGGCATTCATGGCCCCGGCCGAGGCGCCGCTGATACCTTCCAGTCCCAGGCGACCATCTTCCAGCAGGCGATCCAGCACGCCCCAGGTGAAGGCGCCGTGCGAGCCACCGCCCTGCAGGGCGAGACTGACAATCTTGTTGGTTGACATGATGTCCTTTTCAGCGGTGCAATCAGCGCGGCCCGGACGGCCCGCCGGCGTGTCATGCTTGCGTCACCACATAAGCTTATGCTGCACTGCACGATCATGGTATAACAGGAGCACGGCTTGATAAAGTGGCTGCTTGCCGACGAGCCCGCATCAACGCCCGGCCATTGTAACGACGTAACGACGTAACGATGTAACGACGAACACTGCAGAGGACACATGAAATCGATTTGCGTATATTGCGGCTCTTCCCCCGGGGCGTCCCCGGCCTATGCCGAGGCCGCGCGCCAGCTGGCGCAGGAAATGGTGAAGAACAACATCGCCCTGGTCTATGGCGGCGGCAACGTCGGCCTCATGGGCATCATCGCCAGCGAGGTCATGCGACTGGGTGGCGAAGCCACCGGTGTCATCCCCAAGGCCCTGCTGGACAAGGAACTGGGCCACAACGGCCTGACCCGCCTGCACATCGTCAAGGACATGCATGAACGCAAGGCCATGATGGCCGAGCTCTCGGACGGTTTCGTGGCCATGCCCGGTGGCATGGGCACGCTGGAGGAATTGTTCGAGGTGCTGACCTGGGCCCAGCTGGGCTTCCACTACAAGCCCATCAGCCTGTACAACGTGGAAGGTTTCTACAACAACCTGATCGCCTTCGTCGACCATCTGGTCTCGCAGCGCTTCGTCAGCAGCGACCAGTCGGGACTGATGATGCATGAAGCCGATCCGGTGCGCCTGATCGAGCGCTTCAAGAGCTTCCAGCCGACTTACAAGACCAAATGGGCCGACCGCGAGGCGGTGGCCAACCTGGTGCCCTGAGTCCGCGCTTTCACTGGCTCACCTGTGACAACGCCCGTCCCTCTTGCGAGGTGACGGGCGTTGTCATTTCAGCCTAAGCAAGCCGTATCAGGCATCCAGCGCCTGGCGGAAGTCGGCCACCAGGTCATCGGTATCTTCCAGCCCCACCGAGACGCGGATGAGCGACTCGGCAATGCCCATGCTGGCACGACGCTCGGCCCCCATCTCGTAGAAGATGGTGTGCGCCACCGGGATCACCAGCGTGCGGGTGTCGCCCAGGTTGCTGGCCGGGATCGCCAGCTGCATACGATTGAGATAGTCGAAGCAATCGATGCCGTCCTTGAGTTCGAAGGAAAGCAGGCTGCCGAAGGAGCGGAACAATTCCTTGGACAAGGCGTGCTGGGGGTGCGATTCCAGCCCCGGGTAATACACGGCCGCCACGCGCTCATCGGCTTCCAGCATCTGCGCCACGGCCAGGGCGTTCTTGCATTCGCGCTCCTGGCGCAAGGCCATGGTCTCGGCACCGACGGCGATGTGATGCGCCGCTTCCGGCCCCAGCGAGGCACCGAAGTCGCGCAGCGCCTTGGCGCGGATCTGCGCCATGCCCCACTGCGGGGCCGGGTTCTTCTTGTAGTTGTCGGCGATGTGCGGATAGCGTGTCCAGTCGTATTCGCCAGTATCGGTCAGCGCGCCACCCAGCGCATTGCCGTGGCCGCCGATGGACTTGGTCAGCGAGTTCACGACCAGGCCTGCACCCACGGCCTTGGGGCGGAACAGGTAAGGCGAGGTCATGGTGTTGTCCACCACGTAGAGGATGCCGCGCTCGCGGCACAGGTCGCCGATGCGCTTGAGGTCCGCGACCTGGGTACGCGGATTGGCGATGGTCTCGACGAACACCAGGCGCGTCTCGGGCGTGATTGCCGCTTCGATGTTCTTCACATCGGTGGCATCCACCATGGAGACCTTGGCCCCCTGGGCATTGACGGTCATCCACAGGCTATTGGTATTGCCGAACAGGAAGGCCGAGGACACCACATGGTCGCCCTCGCGCAGCAGGCCCTGGACGATGGCGCCGATGGCGGCCATGCCGGTGGCGAAGCAGATGGTGGACTTGCCGTCTTCCATCTTGGTGATCTTGTCTTCCAGCGCCGACACGGTCGGGTTGCCCTGGCGACCATAGCGATAGCCCGGCTGCTTGCCCTGGAAGACTTCGGCCAGCTGGCGCGCGTCTTCATAGCCAAAGGTCACCGAGGTGTGGATGGGCTTGTGCAGCGAGCCATGTTCGATGCCCTTCTGGCGGTCGCTGTGGAGGATGGTGGTGGTAAAGCCGTAGGTCTTTTTATCGTTCATCGCGTCATCGGAAATACAGGGTGAGCGGCACAGGCAAGCGCAGGGCCAAAGACAAAATGATAAGCCAGTTTGCCTTTGGCTGCGCGCCAAAGAAAAACGCCGGCGCCGCAGAAGCGGCCACCGGCGTGCTGTTCAAGCCTCTGGAACAGCGCGGATCAATCCACGCGGGCCAGGTTCAGGTTCAGCTGCGAACGCACCGCATCTTCCAGTGCCGGCTTGGGATTCTTGCGGGCATATTCGATGCGGTCCAGGTATTCCTGGGTGATGTCGCCGGTGATGTAGTGACCATCGAAGCAGGATGCCTCGAAGTTGCGCAGGGCCGGATTGGAGTCGGCAATGGCGCGCTTCATCGCTTCGACGTCCTGGTAGACCAGGAAGTCGGCGGTGATCTCGCGGCACACTTCCTCTTCGCTGCGGCCGAAGGCGATCAGCTCGTCGCGGGTCGGCATGTCGATACCGTAGACGTTGGGGAACTTCACCGGCGGCGCAGCCGAAGCGAAGATCACGCTCTTGGCACCGGACTCGCGCGCCATCTGCACGATTTCGCGGCTGGTGGTGCCGCGCACGATGGAGTCATCCACCAGCAGCACGTTCTTGCCCTTGAATTCGCTGCCGATGGCATTGAGCTTCTGGCGCACCGACTTCTTGCGCAGCGCCTGGCCCGGCATGATGAAGGTGCGGCCGATGTAGCGGTTCTTGATGAAGCCTTCGCGGTACTCGATGCCCAGCTTCAGTGCCAGTTCCATGGCAGCCGGACGCGAGGAATCGGGGATCGGCATGACCACGTCGATCTCGCCATGCTTGAACTGCTTGCGGATCTTCTCGGCCAGGAACTCGCCCATCTTCAGGCGGGCACCGTAGACCGAGGCGCCGTCGATGATGGAGTCCGGACGGGCCAGGTAGACGTATTCGAAGGCGCAGGGGTTCAGCGACGGATTCTCGGCGCATTGCTGGTTGTACAGCTTGCCGTCGTTGTCGATGAAGATCGCTTCACCCGGGTTGACGTCGCGCAGGAAGCGGAAGCCCATGCCTTCCAGGGCCACCGATTCGCTGGCCATCATGTATTCGATGCCCTTGTCGCTCTCGTTGAAGCCCAGGCACATCGGACGGATGCCGTACGGATCGCGGAAGCCCAAGAGACCATAGCCGGCGATCTGCGCCACCACGGCGTAGGAGCCGCGCACGCGCTTGTGCACCATGGAGACGGCGTTGAAAAGCTCCGCCGGGTCCAGCGTGTAGCCGGTGGTGGCTTGAGGGGTCTCGTGGGCCGCACGTTCAACAGCACTTCGGTATCGGAATCGGTGTTGATGTGGCGGCGATCGTTCTTGAACATCTCGATCTTCAACTGTTCCGCATTGGTCAGGTTGCCGTTGTGCGCCAGGATGATGCCGAAGGGAGCATTGACGTAGAACGGCTGAGCCTCTTCTTCCGAGGAAGAGCTGCCGGCGGTCGGGTAACGCACCTGGCCGATGCCGGTATTGCCGGGCAGCGAACGCATGTTGCGGGTACGGAACACGTCGCGCACCAGGCCATTGGCCTTGTGCATCGAGAAGCCGTTGCTGTGGTTGGTTGCAATGCCCGCTGCATCCTGGCCGCGGTGCTGCAGCAGCAGCAGCGCGTCATACAGCATCTGGTTGACGGGGCTATGAGAGACGATACCGACGATGCCACACATGGTGGACTCCTAACGAAAAACGAAAACGAAAATGAACACTACCGCCACCGCCGCCAACCTGCCCCGCCACGGGGCCTGGCATCAGACAGGGGTGGAAAAACTCACATGCTCGGCCAGCTTGCCCGGCAAATACGGCATCACGGTCTCGGCCGCCTGCTCAACCCAGGGGCTGAACCTGGCTTCCTTCCAGAAGGGCTGCTGCGGAATCGACGTCGTACCGCACAACAGCGCCACCGCGACCACCAGCAGGACGCCACGCGCCACGCCGAAAATGCTGCCCAGTCCACGATCGACCAGCGTCAGGCCGCTGGCCTTGATCAATTCGCTCAAGGTCCTGGCCACCAGCGCCATCAACAGGCGCGTACCGATGAACAGGGCAATGAAGGCCACGATAAGACGGGTCAGCTCGCCCGGGATCATCTCCGGCAGCATCGTCGCCAGCGCCTCACCGTAGGTATTGGCGACGATCAGCGCCACCACCCACCCCGCCAGCGACAAGACCTCGCGTACCAAGCCGCGCAGGGTGCCGATAATCACGGAACATCCCAGGATCAGCAGCACCAGGTAGTCAAATATCGTCACGATGCCAACAATATGCGGCTATCTGTAGCCAAATTCAAGCAGGAACAACAGTGGCATTCAGGCCCAGCTTCTTGATTCGCCCGCCCATGCGCTCTGCTTCCTCGCGGCTGGCGAAGGGACCGACGCGGATGCGCGTGCGGTCGCCGGCCTGGGTAGCGATCTTTTGCGTAAAGGAGTGAATGCCAGCAGCGCTGAGCTTGTTGCGTAATTCGTTGACCTTGTCCTGGGTCGCCAGGGCAGCCACCTGGATGACAAACTTGCCACCGGCGGCGGCCGGCTTCTTCTCGGCGGGCTTGCCTTCCAGGATCGCCATGGCGCGGGCAGAGTCGTCGCTGGCAGCGGGCGCAGCCGGCGTTGCAGGCGCGGCCTTGGGCTTGGCGGCTTCCTTCTTCGGCTCTTCCTTGTGTTCGGCGACGGCGGGTTTCTTCTCTTCGACCTTGGGAGCGGGCTTTTCAGCCGGCTTCTCGACCACCTTGGGCGGCGCCACGGCGGCCACCGGCGGCGGCGCCGGCTGGGCAGCGGCTGCCGGGCTGGCGCTGGCAGGCTCGGGCGCGATGCTGGCCGGTTCGACGATCTCTTCCTTCTGGTCCAGGGTCGACGCTGCCGAGGCCTGCTTGGGGTCGGTCGCGGCCGGCTGGGCCGCAGCCGAAGCCGGCTGGTCCTTGGACGGGATCTGGATGGCGATATCCTCGTTGAGCGGCTTGGGCTCGGAATCCAGGATCATCGGCAGTACGATCACCACGGCCAGCGCCAGCGCCACCGCACCGATGAGGCGACGACGGGCGCGTTTCTTCTCTGGCAACAGCGGATCGGCGCCAGCATCCTTGCCCGCCTTGCCACGGCCACCTGCGGCGCGGCCGGAGGTGTTGGCGGCGGCGCTGCTACGGCTGCTGCGGCTGCGTATGACGGAGGATTGCTCTTCGGAACGCGAACGGAAAGCGCCTTGGTCTGAAGCAGAGTCCTGCTTGTTTTTACGGAAAAGCGAGAACAAGCCCATGCGGAGTCGTCTTGAATTGATCTGAATGTCTTGAAAAACTGCCTGGCAAATCAGGTCCTGGCACCGCCGGGCGCTAGGCCTCCGGCTCCGGAATCGGGTTCGGAATCAGTGCAGACCGGGGCGGCGCGCCTGCATGACGCCAGCTACGGTGAGGAAAGATCCGAAAACCACAATTCTATCATTCTCCCCTGCTCTGCTCAGTGCATTTGCGTAGGCGGCGGCCGGCGTTTCGAAGGTCTCGATGCTGCGAGCCGCGTCCCGCCTGAATTCCGGCTCGACGCCGGCACCCAGCAGGACTTCCTTGAGCTGTTGCGCGCTGGCCGCGCGCGGCAGCGGCAGGTCGGTCAGGCACCAATGGTCGATCTTGTCCTTGAGGTGGCCGATGACGCCTTCAATATCCTTGTCCAGCATCGAGCCGAATACCGCATAGGTAAAGGGATGGAAGCCCATGTTGTCGAGGTTCTGGGCCAGCGTGGCGGCCGCATGGGGGTTGTGCGCCACGTCCAGGATCACCAGCGGTTGGCCCGGCAGGACCTGGAAGCGGCCTGGCAGCTCCACCGTGGCCAGGCCCGTGCGCACTTCCTGGGCGCCCACCGGCAGCACTTCGCGCAGGGCCTCCAGGGCGGCCAGGGCGGCCGAGGCGTTCAACAGCTGGTTGGCGCCGCGCAGGCTGGGATAGGCCAGCGAATTGCGGCGCATGCCGCGTCCGCCATAGGCCCACTGCTGCTTGTCGCCCTGATAGTTGAAGTCGCGCCCCATGAGCCACAGGTCGGCGCCGATCTTCTCGGCATGCTCGATCAGGGACTTGGGGGGCATGGGGTCGCCGCACACGGCCACCTTGCCGGGACGGAAGATGCCGGCCTTCTCGAAGCCGATCTCTTCACGTGTCTCGCCCAGGTATTCGGTATGGTCGATATCGATGCTGGTGACGATGGACACATCCGCATCGACCACGTTGACCGCATCCAGGCGCCCGCCCAGGCCGACTTCCAGGATCACCACGTCCAGCTTGGCATCGGCCAGCAGCTTCATGATGGCCAGGGTGGTGAACTCAAAGTAGGTCAGGGAGATATCGCCGCGCTGCGCTTCCACCGCCTCGAAAGCCGCTACCAGCTGGGCGTCGCTGGCCATGTCGCCGGACAGGCGAGCCCGCTCGTTGAAGTGCAGGAAATGCGGCTTGATGTACAGGCCCACACGATAGCCGGCGCGCAGCAGGATGGATTCCAGCATGGAGCAGGTCGAGCCCTTGCCGTTGGTGCCAGCCACCATGATGACAGGGCAGTCGAACTGCAGATCGAGCTTTTGCTTGACCTGCAGGACGCGGTCCAGCCCCATGTCGATCTGCTTGAAATGTCGCTGTTCCAGCAGGGCCAGCCATTCGTTGAGGGTGGCGGGGGTCGGGGAGGCTTGGGAAGTCATGGCGCGTCTCGGTCGGTAGTGCAACAGCTCGAAAAACGGAAAGCGGAAGTGAACGGCGAAAAAACAAGGCCCGGATTTGCATTCCTGCAAATCCGGGCCTGAAGTATAGCCGCTTATCAGGAAACCGTTTCGGCTGCCTGGTTTTGCAACAGGGCCAGCAGACGGGCGATTTCCTCGCGCATCTTGCGGCGGTCGACGATCATGTCGATGGCGCCCTTGGTGACCAGGAATTCGGCACGCTGGAAGCCTTCCGGCAGTTTCTCGCGCACCGTGTTCTCGATCACGCGCGGGCCGGCGAAGCCGATCAGCGCCTTCGGTTCGGCCATCACCACGTCGCCCATGAAGGCGAAGGAGGCCGACACACCACCCATGGTCGGGTCGGTCAGCACGCTGATGAAGGGCAGCTTCTTTTCCGACAGCTTGGTCAGCATGGCGGTGGTCTTGGCCATCTGCATCAGCGACAGCAGGCCTTCCTGCATGCGGGCGCCGCCGGTGGCGGTGATGCAGATGAAGGGAACCTTCTGTTCCAGCGCAGCCTGGGCGCCGCGCGCGAAGCGCTCACCCACCACCGAGCCCATGGAACCGCCCATGAATTCAAATTCGAAGCAGGCCACCACGACCGGCAGGGTCATGATCGCGCCACCCAGGACCACCATGGCATCGGTTTCGCCGGTGGATTCCATGGCGTCCTTGAGACGATCCGGGTACTTCTTGCTGTCCTTGAACTTCAGGGTGTCGACCGGCAGGGCTTCCTGGCCGATCTCATAGCGACCGCCTTCGTCGAGCAGAGCATCGAGACGAGCGCGGGCGCGGATGCGCATGTGGTGGCTACACTTGGGGCAGACGTGGAGGTTGGACTCCAGGTCGGTACGATACAGCACGGCCTCGCAGGAGGGGCACTTGACCCACAAACCTTCCGGGATGGCTTTGCGGCTGGTGGAGCCGCGTTGAATCTGGGGTGGCAGCAACTTCTCGAGCCAGCTCATAGATACCTCATAGATTTTTCCGGTGGCGCATTGTACCAGAGCCCGCCAGCGACGCACGTAAAGCGAGCTCAAGCTTTCCAGTCGGCAAGAAAAACCCGCCGAAAGCTTGTTTCTTATCAAAAAAGAAAAACCTCCGGCACGCTTCAGTGCCGGAGGTTTTTCTCATTGCGCGCCCTCTAGCTGGCCTCAGGCATCCAGCGCCTGGCGGATACCGGTCACGAAGGTCTGCACGGCCTCGCAGGCCCGCTCGCGGGGAGTGTTTTCCAGTTCGGAGATGATGCGGCTGCCGATCACCACGGCGTCAGCCACGCTACCCACGGTACGGGCGGTCGCGCCATCGCGGATACCGAAGCCCACGGCGATGGGCAGCTTGACGTGCTGGCGGATGGCGGCGATACGCTCGGCCACTTCGGCCGTATCGATATGCCCTGCCCCGGTCACGCCCTTGAGCGAGACGTAGTAGCAGAAGCCGCTGCTGACCGCCGCCACCTGGCGGATGCGCTCCTCGGTGGAGGTCGGCGCCAGCAGGAAGATGGGATCCATGCCCCGCGCCTGCATCTTGCTGGCGAATTCCTCGCACTCCTCGGGCGGGTAGTCGACCACGATGGTGCCATCCACACCGGCGTCGCTGGCCGCCTCGATGAAGGCATCCACGCCGAAGCGCTCGATCGGGTTGGCATAGCCCATCAGCACCACCGGGGTGTGGCTGTTGGTCTTGCGGAATTCGCGCACGTAGCCGAGCACGTCACGGGTGCTGATGTTGAACTTGAGGGCGCGCTCGCAGGCGCGCTGGATCACCGGGCCTTCGGCCATGGGGTCGGAGAAAGGCACGCCGAGCTCAAGGATGTCGACGCCACCGGCCACCAGGGCATGCAGCAGCGGCACGGTCAGCTCGGGAGCCGGATCGCCGGCGGTGATGAAGGTGATCAGGGCCTTGCGCTTTTGCTCGGCCAGTTGGGAAAAGGTCGTCTGGATTCTGGACATGATAAGAGGATGTTGTTGTCATCAAACCAGCCGGCCGGCCTCGCAAGGCCCGCCGGCACGTATCAGCAGCCGGGCTCAGCCCTGGCGCTGCTGCACGGTATGCATGTCCTTGTCCCCGCGGCCGGACAGGTTGACCAGCACGATCTGGTCCTTGGGCAAGGTCGCCGCCAGCTTGGCGCCGTGGGCCAGCGCATGGCTGGACTCCAGGGCGGGAATGATGCCTTCGATGCGGCAGCAGGTATTGAAGGCTTCCAGTGCCTCGTCATCGGTGATGCAGGCATAGGTGGCGCGACCGCTATCCTTCAGCCAAGCATGCTCGGGGCCCACGCCTGGATAATCCAGGCCGGCCGAGACCGAGTGGGTCTCGATGATCTGGCCGTTCTCATCCTGCAGCAGGTAGGTGCGGTTACCGTGCAGCACGCCCGGCGAACCCAGGGTCAGCGAGGCCGAATGGCGGCCGCTGTCCAGGCCGTCGCCGGCCGCTTCCACGCCCACCAGCTTGACGTCGGGGTAGTCGATATAGGGATAGAAGATGCCCATGGCATTGGAACCGCCGCCCACGGCCGCCACCACGTAGTCGGGCTGGCGCGAGGCGATCTCGGGCATCTGCTGGATGCACTCGTTGCCGATCACCGACTGGAAATCGCGCACCATCATCGGATACGGATGTGGGCCGGCCACGGTACCGATGATGTAGAAGGTCGATTCGACATTGGTGACCCAGTCGCGCATGGCTTCGTTGAGCGCATCCTTGAGCGTCTTGGAGCCGGACTCCACCGGCACCACCTTGGCGCCCAGCAGGTTCATGCGGTAGACGTTCTGCAACTGACGCTTCACGTCTTCGCTACCCATGTAGACGATGCATTCCATGCCGAAGCGCGCACAGATGGTGGCAGTGGCCACGCCATGCTGGCCGGCGCCGGTCTCGGCGATGATGCGCTTCTTGCCCATGCGCTTGGCCAGCAAGGCCTGGCCGATCACGTTGTTGATCTTGTGGGCGCCGGTGTGATTCAGGTCTTCGCGCTTGAAGTAGATCTGCGCGCCACCGGCCAGCTCGGACCAGCGCTTGGCGTGATACACCGGGCTGGGGCGGCCGACGAAATGCTTCAGTTCGGTATGGAACTCGGCCAGGAACTGCTCGTCGTGCTGGTAGCGGTCGTAGGCGTCGCGCAGTTCGTTCAGGGCCAGGGTCAGCGTCTCGGAGACGAAGCTGCCACCGTAGGGGCCGAAATGACCACGCGAATCCGGCAGGTTGTAGTGCGCCGTCTGGTGCAGGGCGGCGACGGGAATGGCTTGACGCTCGGCGACATTGCCGAGGGGACTCAGTTCTTTCATGATGATCCTCTGAAACTCGTTCTATACGGAAGTCGGTACGTGCTACGCGGAGGTAGCATCCGCCAGGCGGACGGCGCTGATGAAGGCCTCGACCTTGGCGGCATCCTTGATGCCCTTGGCGGCTTCGACACCACTGCTGATATCGACCGCGTAGGGGCGAACGCCGGCCACCGCCTCAGTGACGTTGTGTACGCTCAAGCCACCACTCAAAACGGCCCGAGGCGCGAGTTCTTTTGGAATGAGAGACCAATCGAAAACCTTTCCGCTACCGCCATACTCCTCGACCAGGGTGTCGAGCAGCAACCCGGTGAAGAACGGGCTGGCAGAGCGATATGCCTGGTCGTATTCTAACAAATCGGCGGGCTTCGTCGAGCTTCCGATGCGCGCTGCGCGCAGGAAGGGGCGAACCACGGCCGCGGCGATAGCGGCGCATTGCTCGGGCGTCTCGTCGCCGTGGAACTGCAGCACCGTCAGCGGCACCCGGGCCAGCACCTCCCTCACCTCCTCCAGCGTGGGGTTCACGAACAGGCCCACCAGGCTGACGAACGGCGGCAGCACCCGGCTGAGCTCGGCGGCGCGCTGCGGCGTGACGTAGCGCGGGCTCTTGGGATAGAACACCAGGCCGATGGCGTCAGTGCCGGCGGCTACGGCCGCGCCGATGTCTTCTTCACGGGTCAGGCCGCAGATCTTGATGCGGGTGCGATGGGTCATGAGCTTGCAGGTCTCCGGGGAAAATGGCTTACAGCCAGGGCCAGGAACGGTTTTCCTGTGGCAGCGCCCAGGCATCGGGATAGTCTACCCGCGCCAGGTACAGTCCGTCGGGCATGAAGGTGGGCGCCGCACGGCTGCGGTCGCGCTGGGCCAGCACCTCGGCGATCCATTCCGGCCCCTGCTTGCCATTGCCCACCACGATGAGCGAACCGACGATGTTGCGCACCATGTGATGCAGGAAGGCATTGGCCTTGAGCGTGAAGACGATCATGTCACCATGACGGCGTACCGAGATGCTCTCCATCTTGCGCACAGGCGACTTGGCCTGGCACTCCACGGCCCGGAAACTGGTGAAATCGTGCTCGCCGATCAGATGCTGGGCGGCACGATGCATGCGGTCGGCATCCAGCGGGCGGAAGGTCCAACCGGCCTTGCCGGCCAGCAGTGGCGAGCGCACCGCATGGTTGTAGAGCACGTAGTGATAGGTGCGGGCAATGGCCGAGAAACGGGCATGGAAACCGAACCTGGCCAGGTTGTCGGCGCCGGCACGGTCGCTGCCATGCAGTTCGACGGCCTGGCTGGCCGCATTGGCGACAGCGGCATCGTCCACGTAGGGCAGTTCGCAGGCCCAGCGCACGGCGATGGTCGGCGGCAGGAAGGCATTGGTGCCGCGCACCCAGGAGAAGGTATCGCGGGCAATCGGGGTATCGAAATGCACCAGCTGCTCCAGCGCATGCACGCCGGCATCGGTGCGGCCGGCACAGGTGGTGGCAATGGCCTGGGTGCTGAAACGCCGCAGGGCGGCTTCGAGCTGGTCCTGTACGGTCTGGCGGTGCGGCTGGGTCTGCCAGCCTTGCCAGCAGGCGCCGTCATACTGCACGCCGAGCACCACGCGGCGCAGGCCTTCGGCTTGTGGATTGGTATCTGTCATGGGATGTCGCTGGCTCCCCGCCGCGCTGGGTCGGAGGGAAAACCGGTACGCTGAAAACAAACGGGCAGCTCATGCGAGCTGCCCGCGAGATGAAGCTATTGTAATGTAATGGAATCGCTTGCCGGGTCGAACCGCCTGCCCTGCCTGCTCAGCTCAGCGCGGCCATCATTTCCTTGGCGCGGGCCACCTGGGCATCGTTGCCGCCACGCATCACCTCTTCCAGCAATTCGCGTGCACCTTCCTTGTCGCCGATTTCCTCGTAGGCGGCGGCCAGGTCGAGCTTGGTCGTCATCTCGGCTTCGAAGGCAGACTCTTCGTCCTCTTCCAGCAGATTGGTCGCCGACGGCGTCGAAGCGTCGTCCGGCAGGCTCAGGTCGAGGTCGGCCAGGCTCAGGGCCGGCTCGTCATCCAGGCTGTCCAGCAGCATCGCAGCCGAACTGGCCGCCGTCGAGGCAGCCGGCAGGATGGGCTCGCTGGCGTCAGGCTTGGCGCCATTGTCCAGGTCCAGGTCGAAATCGATATCCTTGCCGAAATCGACCGCGGCGCTGGCAGGCGGCGTAGCCGGCTGCTGGATCTCGGCGCCCTTGAAGTCGCTCAGGTCGAACTCCATCGCGGGTTCTTCCTCGGCCACCGGGGCGGGCTCGGGTTCGGCCGGCACGCCACCATACAGCGGGTTGGTCGGGTCGATTTCCAGACCCAGCGCAGCCGTCTTGACCCAGGTCTCGTTGAGACCGCCGCTGAGTTCGTACAGGTTCTGGGCCACCTTGTTGAAACTGGCCACGTCACCGCGCTTGGCATAGATCTCTGCCAGCTTGGCATGCAGCGCCTGGCGCTCCGGCTGTGTCTGCAGCGCGAGCTTGAGGACAT
This sequence comes from Herbaspirillum sp. NPDC087042, assembly GCF_044745245.1. Lineage (NCBI taxonomy): Bacteria > Pseudomonadati > Pseudomonadota > Betaproteobacteria > Burkholderiales > Oxalobacteraceae > Herbaspirillum > Herbaspirillum sp. NPDC087042. The sequence goes on from NZ_JBIUZW010000003.1 coordinate 221,853, forward strand.
CCTCGGCCTGCTCGTCGCGACCGTAGGCGATGTACATGTCGGCTTCGGTAATCGGATCGACCGGGGCCTCTTCGGCCGGGGCTTCCACGGCAGCGGCCACCACCGGCTCTGCCGGGGCTTCAGCCACGGCAGCTTCGGCAACGGGTGCGGGTTCCGGTTCGGCGACTGCCGCTACCGGCGCGGGGGCAGCAGCAGATGCAGCAGGTGCAGGTGCGGGGGCAGGCTCAGGCTCGCTGGCCGGCTCGGCCGCTGGTTGATCGGATTTCTTCTTGCGGCGGCGCATGGCCAGCACGCCACCGCCGGCGGCCAGCAAGGCGACGATCACGCCTGCACCGGCCAGCACGTAGGGATTGTCCTTGATCTTGTCGACGAAGCTGCCACCGGCCTTGTCTGCCGGCTTGGCGGCGGGCTTGGCCATCGGAGCAGCCGGTGCGGCCACGGGTGCCGGCGCCGGTGCGGCCGGCGCAGCGGGTGCGGCCTCGGCCGGCTTGTCCTCGGCCTTGGCCTCGGCAGTTGCAGCCGGCTTGTCGTCCGGCTTGGCCGCCTGGGCCGCCTTGGCGGCATCGGCTTCCTTCTGCTGCTGGGCGGTCAGGTCGGAGATGGTCTTGTTCTTCAGTTCCAGCAGCTTCTGGAGATTGTCGACGTTCTTTTCCAGATCCTTGACGCGGTCGTTGGCATCGGCCAGCGCGCGTTCGGCCGCAGCCTTGTCTTCGGCCACGGCGCCGGCATTGCCGGTCTTGCCACGGCCCTTGTTGGCGCGCGACAGTTCCAGGCGATCGCGCGCTTCCTGGGCGCCGGAACGCTCCTCGACGCGGGTCGTGATCTTGCCACCACCGCTCTGGCGGCTGGCACCTGGCTTGGCGGCCGGTGCGTTGGCGACCTGTCCGGCCAGCTTGTTGCGGTAGGCGTTGAAATCCTGCGCCTGGGCCACGACCATGCCATGGGCTTCGGTCTTGTCCACTGCCGCCGCGCTGGGCTGGTCGGGAATGGCCAGGATCTTGCCGGCGCGCAGGCGGTTGATGTTGTTGCCCATGAAAGCGTCCGGATTGGCGCGATACAGGGCGATGAGCATCTGGTCCAGCGACACGTTGGTCTGCGGGTTGCGGGTGGCGATACCAGCCAGCGTATCGCCCTGCTTGACGCGATAGTCACCGGCCTTGCCACCGGCGGCGGCAGGAGCAGTTGCCATGCCCGGCTTGCCCGCGGCCATCGCTGCGGCAGGCGGAGCGGCTTCCGGACTGGCCGACGCCGGTGTATTGTCGGGCGCGGACTGCTGGCGACGGATCAACTCCTCGGCCAGCGCCGACGGCGCCTGACGCTGGACGATATTGGTGGCCGGCTCTTCACCGCTGACCGGGATCGGCGCACGGGCTGGCGCCGGGGCTGCCGCCTGTGCAGGCGCGGCCTCGGCCGTCGGCGCTGCCGCTGGTGCCGGCATTGGTGCCGGCATTGGTGCCGGCGTTGGTGCCGGTGCCTGGGCTGTTGCGGGTGCCGGGGTTGGCATCGGTGCCGGAGCTGCCGGGGCAGCCGCCACCGGCGCCTCCGGATCCGCCATGGCGGCCACTGGTGCAGCGGCGGCAGGTGCGGCGGCGGCATCGGTCTTGGCCGCCGGAGCGGTCGAGGTGCTTGGCGTCAGCGGCGCCACCTGGGCGTTGCGCGGCGCCTTGCTATCGGCCGGATCGAGCAGGAAGGTGTATTCGCGTACCAGGCGCGCGCCCCCGGCCTCCAGTTCAAGCAGCAGGTCGACGAAAGGGTCGCTGACCGGCTGCGCGGAACTGATGCGGATGAAATGACGCCCCTGGCGCTGCTCCACCACAAAGGAGAGCGAACTCAGGATAGGGTTGAAGTCGACATTGGCGCGACTGAAGGCCTCAGCCGACGCCAGCTTGGCCGAGAGCTTGCCCGCCTCGTCGGCGCTCACCGCGGTGACTTCGATCTCGGCGCGCAGCGGCTGGCCCAGCGAGGACAGCACGGTAAGCTTGCCCAGGCTGGCAGCCTGCGCGCCCAGCGGCACGGTCAGTGCCAGCGCGATGGCGACGCTCAGGGTCTTGATCTGGGACAGGGGCTGCTTCTTGTTCGTATTCAGAGGCATGTTTTAATTGGCTGAGAGAAACGTTCCGCTTGAAACCCGTCACGCTCTTGTTCAAATCAGTGGAAGCCGTGAATGGGACATGTGCTGCCCGGCCCGCAACACCGGCCGACGCAACTCCAGCCGGGGCCGTGTTCCGCGATACCTGCTGTCGCGGCCTCCGGGACAGGAGCGCCAATCCATTTCATCAAATCCAGCAGCCACCCGGCACCACCGCACGCGGCTGGTCCGTATGTTGACTTTCATGAAATGAATGGGCTTTTCAAATTATCATCAAGAACTTACACCCGCAAGTGTACTTAAGTTCTCAACATGAGAAAAACCCGCCAGCCCCCACACGAGTGGAAGCTGGCGGGCTATTGTTGCAGACTGACAACGGGATAGGCAAGTCCTATTCGCAAGTCCTATTCGTATTCTGCCAGTCTTGCGATGTTGCCGGCCGGACAATATCCAGCCACCGGCATCACTCCAGGTTACCCAGGATGATGCGCAGCATGCGGCGCAGCGGTTCAGCAGCACCCCACAGCAACTGGTCGCCGATGACGAAGGCCGAGATGTATTCCGGACCCTGGTTCAGCTTGCGCACGCGGCCCACGCCGATTTCCAGGCCGCCGGTGATGGCCGCCGGGGTCAGTTCCTTGACCGTGACGGCGCGGTCATTGGGCACCCACTTCACCCACTGGTTGCCGGCACGGATGATGGACTCGATCTCGGCCAGGGGCAGGTCGCGCTTCAACTTGATGGTCAGCGCCAGGCTGTGGCAACGCATCGCACCGATACGCACGCACAGGCCGTCGACCGGGATGATGGTTTCGTTGCCGAGGATCTTGTTGACTTCGGCCTGGCCCTTCCACTCTTCCTTGGACTGGCCGTTTTCCAGCTGGGCGTCGATCCAGGGGATCAGACCGCCTGCCAGCGGCGCGCCGAAGAATTCGGTCGGCACGTCTTCGCGGATGGTCTTGGCAACCTTGCGGTCGATGTCCAGGATGGCGGAGGACGGCGTGGCCAGCTCATCGGCCACGGCGGCGTTGATGACGCCCATGCCCTTCAACAGTTCGCGCATGTGGTTGGCGCCGCCACCGGAGGCTGCCTGGTAGGTCATGGAGCTGACCCACTCGACCAGGCCTTCCTTGAACAGGCCACCCACGCCCATCAGCAGGATGGAGTTGGTGCAATTGCCGCCGATGTAGTTCTTCACGCCCTTGGCCAGCGCGTCCTTGATGACGTTGTTGTTGACCGGATCCAGCACGATCACGGCGTCATCCTTCATGCGCAGCGAGGAGGCGGCGTCGATCCAGTAACCGTCCCAGCCAGCCGCACGCAGCTTGGGGAAGATCTCGTTGGTGTAGTCGCCACCCTGCGCGGTAATGATGATGTCGCATTTCTTGAGCTCATCAATGCTATTGGCGTCTTTCAGCGTCGTTTCCTTTTTGGCAAACGACGGCGCTTTGCCGCCCGCATTCGAAGTCGAGAAAAATACCGGTTCGATGTGATCGAAATCACCTTCGTCCTGCATGCGTTGCATCAGGACCGAACCCACCATTCCACGCCAGCCAACTAAACCAACCAGTTTCATCATCTTTCCCTATTTAGAATTTCCATGGTGAACAAATCAGATTGAACACATTGTGTGCCGGAACATCCGGCCTGCAACCGTCCCGCACCGACCGGTGCGGGGCGAATTGTCCTTAGCCGAGCGCCTTGACCACGGCCTCGCCCATCTGCTGGGTATTGACCTTGGTGCAGCCCTCTTCGTAAATATCGGCGGTGCGCAAGCCTTGCGCAAGCACTTTCTTCACGGCGTTCTCGATGCGGTCGGCCTGTTCGGCACGGTTCAAGGAGAAACGCAACATCATCGCCGCCGACAGGATGGTCGCCAGCGGATTGGCGATACCCTTGCCTGCGATGTCCGGTGCCGAGCCGTGCGAGGGCTCGTACAGGCCCTTGTTGTTGGCATCCAGCGAGGCCGAGGGCAGCATGCCGATCGAACCGGTCAGCATGGCGGCGGCGTCGGAGAGGATGTCGCCGAACATGTTGCCGGTGACGATGACGTCGAAGTTCTTCGGCGCCTTCACCAGCTGCATCGCGGCATTGTCCACGTACATGTGCGACAGCTCGACGTCCGGGTATTCCTTGCCCACTTCGGTGACGATGTCTTTCCAGAACTGGAAGGTTTCCAGCACGTTGGCCTTGTCGACGCTGCACAGGCGCTTGCCGCGCTTGGCCGCAGCCTGGAAGGCAACGTGGGCGATGCGGCGGATTTCCGGTTCCGAATAGCGCATGGTATCAAAACCTTCGCGGGCGCCCTTGAATGGGCCGTCCGGCGCTTCGCGCATGCCGCGCGGCTGACCGAAATAGATGTCGCCGTTCAGTTCGCGCACGATCAGGATGTCCAGGTTGGCCACCAGCTCAGGCTTCAGGGACGAAGCACCGGTCAGTTCCGGATAGCAGATCGCGGGACGGAAGTTGGCGAACAGCTGCAGGTGCTTGCGCAGGCCCAGGATGGCTTGCTCGGGGCGCAGGGCGCGCTCCAGCTTGTCGTACTTCCAGTCGCCGACGGCGCCGAAGAGGATGGCGTCGGCTTCCTTGGCCAGCTTCAGGGTGCCGTCCGGCAGCGGGTGGCCGTGGGCTTCATAGCCGGCGCCGCCGACCGGGGCCGATTCCATCTCGAACTTCTCATCCAGCGCATTGAGCACGCGCACGGCTTCATCGACGATCTCGGGACCGATGCCGTCGCCCGGCAGGATAGCAATCTTCATGGCAGTCTCTTTCTCAGTTGTTCAGCGTATTCGGGTTATCAATGACAAGGGCGGTCATCTGACCGCCCTCGCTGTTGTGTCCATCGATCCTGTCAGATCGTGTTGCTCAGCCAGGGCTGTTCGTGCAGGTGTTTCTCTTCGTAGGCACGAATGGTGTCGGCTTTGCGTAGGGTCAGGCCAATATCGTCGAAACCGTTGAGCAGGCAGTACTTGCGGAACTCGCTGATGTCGAAGGGATAGGCCTGGCTGCCGTTGGTGGTGCTGACGACCTGCTTTTCCAGGTCGATGACCAGGCGGTAACCCGGGAAGGCCTTGACCTCATTGAACAGGTGATCGACCTGTTGCTCGGTCAGGACGATGGGCAGCAGACCGTTCTTGTAGCAGTTGTTGAAGAAGATGTCGGCGAAGCTGGGCGCGATCACGGCGCGGAAGCCGAACTGGTCCAGCGCCCACGGCGCGTGTTCACGCGAGGAGCCACAGCCGAAGTTCTTGCGCGACAGCAGGATCGATGCGCCCTGATAGCGCTCCTGGTTGAGCACGAAGTCCGGGTTCAGCGGGCGCTTGGAGTTGTCCATGCCCGGCTCGCCATGATCCAGGTAACGCCATTCGTCGAACAGGTTGGGGCCGAAGCCGCTGCGCTTGATCGACTTCAGGAACTGCTTCGGGATGATCGCATCGGTATCGACGTTGGCGCGATCCAGCGGCGCCACCAGACCTTCATGCACGATAAATTTATTCATGGTCCTGACCTTGGGTCGGCGGGGCCATGTTGCTACCCCGCGCTTCCTGATTCCTGTTCAAAAACTGTCGTTGCGACCCAACGGCCGCAACCACTTGCACTCTCTATCCGGCTTACTTCTTGCTGGCGTCCTGCATCTTCTCGCCGACCTTCTGCACATCCTTGCCGAAGCCATCAACGGTGTTGCAACCGGCCAGAGCACCCAGGGTGACGGCCAGCAGAATCAGAGCGGAGATTTTTTTCATGTTTGTACCTCTCGAAAAGATTTCACAAGCCGACGCTTACAGCGAGCGCACATCCACGAAGTGACCGGCGATACCGGCCGCTGCCGCCATGGCCGGGCTCACCAGGTGGGTACGGCCACCGGCGCCCTGGCGACCCTCGAAGTTGCGGTTCGAGGTCGAGGCACAGCGCTCACCCGGTTCCAGGCGGTCGGCGTTCATGGCCAGGCACATGGAGCAACCCGGCTCACGCCATTCGAAGCCGGCGTCGCGGAAGATCTTGTCCAGGCCTTCACGCTCGGCCTGTTCCTTGACCAGGCCGGAACCCGGCACCACCATCGCCAGCTTGACGTTGGAGGCGCGGAACTTGCCGCGCACCACCTTGGCGGCTTCGCGCAGGTCTTCGATGCGCGAGTTGGTGCAGGAACCGATGAAGACCTTGTCGATGCGGATATCCTCGATCGGGGTATTGGGCTTCAGGGCCATGTAGGCCAGCGCCTTTTCCATGCCGTCGCGCTTGGTCGGGTCCTTTTCCTTGTCGGGATCGGGCACGCGGGCGTCGACTGCCACCACCATCTCGGGCGAGGTGCCCCAGGTGACTTGCGGCTTGATCTCGGCGGCGTTGAGGGTCACGACCATGTCGAACTTGGCGCCCTGGTCGGAATGCAGCGTGCGCCAGTAGCTCACGGCACGTTCCCAATGCGGGCCGGCGGGCGAGTACGGACGGCCCTTGAGGTAGTTCAGCGTGGTGTCGTCGAAGGCCACCATGCCGGCGCGGGCGCCGGCTTCGATGGCCATGTTGCAGACCGTCATGCGGCCTTCCATGGTCAGCGAACGCATGGTGGAGCCGGCGAATTCGATGGCGTAGCCGGTACCGCCGGCCGTGCCGATCTTGCCGATGACGGCCAGCACGATGTCCTTGGCGGTGACGCCGGCCGGCAGTGCGCCGTCGACCTGCACCAGCATGGACTTGGACTTGCGCGCCAAGAGCGTCTGGGTGGCCAGCACGTGCTCCACTTCGGAGGTGCCGATACCATGGGCCAGCGCGGCGAAGGCGCCGTGGGTGGAGGTGTGCGAGTCGCCACAGACCACCGTCATGCCCGGCAGCGTGGCGCCCTGTTCGGGGCCGATCACGTGCACGATGCCCTGACGCTTGTCGTTCATGCCGAAGTAGGTCAGGCTGAATTCTTTTGCGTTGCCGTCGAGCGTCTCGACCTGCAGGCGCGAGATCGGGTCGGCGATGCCGTGGGCGCGGTCGGTGGTGGGGACGTTGTGGTCGGCCACCATCAGGTTGGCCGAATTGCGCCAGGGTTGACGACCGGCTAGCTTGAGGCCTTCGAAGGCTTGCGGGCTGGTCACCTCATGGAGCAGATGGCGGTCGATATACAGGATGGCGGTGCCGTCATCTTCCGTATGAACGACGTGCGACTCCCAAAGTTTGTCGTAAAGCGTCTTGAGCATGTTGCGGTCCTGCGTAGCAGTGTGGGAACTGGTCGTGGAAAATAGCATTTGATTATGCCATAAAGCGACAGGTCTTACCCTCTTGCCGTGTTTTCCACCGCATCGCAACAACAGACAGAAATGCTGCAAAGCAGCAGAAAAAGAGCAAAAGCTGCGGTAGATGTGAAAAATCCGGCATATCCCCGGAATGACGGGGACAGGCCGGATCGCTTGCGTCACTCAAGCAGGCGCCTAGCGCTTCTTGCGGGTCTGCTGATATAGCGGATCGACGCGTTGAGCGTAGTCGCTCAGGTCGGCGATGCGCTCGCTGCTGGAGGGGTGGGTGGACATGAACTTCATCGGTTCCTCGCCACCCAGGCTGGCCATCTTCTGCCACAGCGTCACGGCGGCCTTGGGATCGTAGCCGCCGCGCGCAGCCAGTTCCACGCCGATGCGATCGGCCTCGGTCTCGTTGGCGCGCGAATTGGGCAAGCCCATCACGCCCATGTAAGCGTACTGGGCGCCTTGCTTGCCGAGATCGCCCAGCCCCAGCAGGGCCGCGCCGATCGAGATGGCCGAGTTGGCCACCATCTGCTGCGAGGCGCGCTCACGGGCATGCTCGCGCAGCGCATGAGCGATCTCGTGGCCCATCACGGCGGCCAGTTCATCGTCGGTGATCTTGAGCTTGTCGATCAGGCCGGTATAGACCGCGATCTTGCCACCGGGCATGCACCAGGCATTGGTCTCGTCGGAGGTGAGCACATTGACTTCCCACTTCCAGTTCAGCGCATCGGGGCGAAACACGCCAGTCTGCGGGATCAGGCGATTGGCGATGGCACGCACCCGCTGGGCCTGCGCCGCATTGCGGTTGAGCAGCCCCTTGCCCTTGGCCTCGCCCAGCACCTGGCCGTATTCCTTGCTGGCCGAGGCTTCCATATCGGCCGACGACACCAGCATCTGCTGCTTGCGATCGATCCCCACCATGCCGCCTTGTGTGGTCTGTACCGTCTCGCACGCCACCAGGCCGGCCAGCGCCATGGCCAGCATGCTGTTCTTGATGATTGGTTTGAGCTTCATTCCCGCCTCCATTGAATAATTGATCTTGATATCGGATCCTGCTGCCGGGCGGTCTTGCGCCACCCTGGCGAGCCGTGAGCCGTTCGACCGGGCTCGCGGCCAAATGTTTCATCCAAGAAAAAACCGGCGATCGCTTGCGCGATGGCCGGTTGGTTTCCGGGATCCCGCCGCCAGCCGTTCAGCGCAGCTGCGGGGTATCGACCTTGACGTCGCCGCACTGGGCACGATGGCGCAGGGCATGGTCCATCAGCACCAGCGCCAGCATGGCTTCGGCAATCGGCGTGGCACGGATGCCCACGCAGGGATCGTGCCGGCCGAAGGTTTCCACCGCGATCGGTTGGCCGTTCTTGTCGATGGACGGGCGCGGCGTGCGGATGCTGGAGGTGGGCTTGATGGCGATCGAAGCCGTGATGTCCTGGCCGGTCGAGATGCCGCCCAGGACGCCGCCGGCATTGTTGCCCACGAAGCCTTCCGGGGTCAGTGCATCGCCATGCTCGCTTCCCTTCTGGGCCACCGAGCGGAAACCGGCACCGATCTCCACGCCCTTGACGGCGTTGATGCCCATCAGTGCATAGGCGATCTCGGCATCGAGCTTGTCGTAGAGCGGTTCGCCCAGGCCGACCGGCACGTTCTGCGCCACCACGTCGATGCGTGCGCCGATGGAGTCGCCATCCTTGCGCAGGGCGTCCATGTAGTCTTCCAGGCGCTCGATGATGCCGGCGTTGGCGGCGAAGAAGGGATTGTTGGGCACATGCTCCCAGGATTCGAAGGGAATCGCGATCTCGCCCAGCTGGCTCATGCAACCCTTGAAGGTGGTGCCGTACTTCTCGAACAGCCACTTCTTGGCGATGGCTGCCGCACCCACTACCGGGGCCGTCAGGCGTGCCGAGGAACGGCCGCCGCCGCGCGGATCGCGGATGCCGTACTTGTGCCAGTAGGTGTAGTCGGCGTGGCCGGGACGGAAGGTGTCGAGGATATTGCCGTAGTCCTTGCTGCGCTGGTCCTGGTTGCGGATCAGCAGTGCAATCGGGGTGCCGGTGGTCTTGCCCTCATAGACGCCGGAGAGGATCTCGACGGTATCGGGTTCCTGGCGCTGGGTCACATGACGCGAGGTGCCGGGGCGGCGGCGATCCAGTTCAGGCTGGATATCGGCCTCCGACAGGGTCATGCCCGGAGGGCAGCCATCGATCACGCAGCCGATGGCCGGGCCGTGGGATTCGCCGAAGGTGGTGACGGTGAAGAGCGTGCCGAAGGTATTGCCGGACATGATGGAATTCGCGAGAAAGACGGGAAAATGCGATTTTACCAGTCTCGGACGCCGCCGACGAGCCGTCGGCGGCGTCCGGCGTCTTGCTCCGCCCTACTTCCAGTCGCCGCGCAGCGCGCGCACTTTTTCCTGCAGGAGTTCGGGGCTGACATCGGCGGGCGCGATGGGCTCGCCCACCACCAGTTCCAGCCGCGAGAACAGGCCACGCCTGAAGGTGCGCGCCACCGGATTGCTGGGGTCGCGCGAGAACAGGCTGCCCCACAGGCCGCGCAATGCCAGCGGCAACACCGGCACCGGGCTGCGCTCGATGATCTTCTGCACGCCGCCCTTGAAGGGATTGAGTTCGCCGTCACGCGTGAGCTTGCCCTCGGGGAAGATGCACACCAGCTCGCCCTCGTGCAGCGCCTGGGCGATATCGATGAAGGCTTTCTCGGTCAGCCACGGATCCTCCTTGACCGGCGCGATGGGAATGGCGCGGGCATTGCGGAAGACCCAGGACAGCAGCGGGATCCTGAAGATCTGGTGATCCATCACGAAACGCACCGGACGCGGGCTGGCCGCCATGATGGCGATCGCATCCACGTAACTGACGTGGTTGCACACCAGCACGCCCGCGCCCTGGTCGCGGATGGCCTGGCCATTGACGATGCGGACCCGGTAGAAGGTATGGATCAGCAACCAGGCCAGGAAGCGGATCAGGAATTCCGGCACCAGCGAGAAGATGTACACCGCCACCACGCCATTCATGATGGCCGTGGCCAGGAAGATCTGCGGGATCGTCAGGCCGGCCTTGAGCAACACCATGGCCACCAGCGCCGAGACCACCATGAACAGCGCATTCATGATGTTCATGCCGGCGATGGTGCGCGACACGTGGGCCGGGTCGCAACGGGTCTGGATGAGCGCGAACAGCGGCACGATGTAGAGGCCGCCGAACAGGCCGATGCCCAGGCAATCGGCCAGGATGCGCCAGCTGCCGCCCTGGCCGAGGAAGCCGGCGATATCCTGCATCGTCCCCGGCGTCACGTAGGCCTGGCTGGCGAAGTACAGCTCCAGCCCGAAGACCGACAGGCCGATGGAGCCGAAGGGCACCAGGCCGATTTCCACCTTGTGGCCGGAAAGCCGCTCGCACAGCAGCGAGCCGACGCCGATGCCGACCGAGAACACCGCCAGCAGCAGCACGAAGACGCTGTGGTCGCCATGCAGGTAGTTCTTCGCATAGACAGGGAACTGCGCCAGCATGATGGCGCCATAGAACCAGAACCAGGAATTGCCCAGCAGCGACAGGAACACCGGCCGGTTGCGACGCGAGAAACCGAGGTTGCGCACGGTCTCGGTGAAGGGGTTCCAGTTGACCTTGAGTTCCGGCGCCGGGGCCGGCGAATGCGGAATGGCCAGGCTGGCCAGCCAGCCCAGCACGGCGATGCCCAGCGTCACGCCGGCCACCAGCTGCAGGCCCCAGGGCTTGTGTACCACCAGCACCGCGCCCAGGATCTCGCCCAGCAGGATGCCCACGAAGGTCCCCATCTCGATCAGGCCATTGCCGCCGATGAGCTCGTCGCGGCGCAGCTGCTGCGGCAGATAGGCATACTTGACCGGGCCGAACAGCGTCGAATGGATGCCCATGCCGATCACCGCCGCCACCAGCAGCCACAGGTGATGGGTCATCCAGCCATAGGCGGCGATGCCCATGATGGCGATTTCCAGCAACTTGACGAAGCGCGCCACGCGGCCCTTTTCCAGCTTGTCGGCCAACTGGCCCGAGGTCGCCGAGAACAGGAAGAAAGGCAGGATGAACAGACCAGGGATGAGGTTGTTGAGCAGCCCCGTTTCCATGCTGGTCCAGGACAGCGCGTCATAGGTGAGAATGGTCAGCAGGGCCGTCTTGAAGACGTTGTCGTTGAGCGCCCCCAGGAACTGGGTCCAGAAGAAGGGAGCGAAACGCCGTTGGGAGAAGAGCGTGAACTGGCTGTTCTTTTGCATGGGCAAATCAGGTCAATGGAAGGTAAGCCGCAGGGTACGCAATTTGGCGCCGGGCAACAATAGGGTCGACGGGCAACAAAAAACCGTTCCGGCGGGAACGGTTCTCTGGGAAGCTGGCCGGGTACCGCCTGCCATGGCGGAACAGTACCCGGATCACATCGTGCGGATTCAGCTGTTGCCTTCGCGCTCTTCCACCTCGGCCGGCCAGTCGCGGATGTAGGCCTTGAGCATCTTGTTCTCGAAGCCCTGCGCATCCAGCACCGCCTTGGCCACGTCGTAGAAGGACATCACGCCCAGCACGGTGCGCGCTTCCATCACCGGCACGTAGCGTGCGTGCTTTTCCAGCATGATGCGACGCACTTCGTTGAGATCGGTATCGGGCGTCACGGTGATGGGCGCGTCGTTCATGTGCTTGCGCACCGTCGAGCCGCCCAGCGCGCCGCCGTTCTTGTGCAGCGTCAGCAGCACTTCGCGGAAGGTCAGCATGCCGACCAGGTCGCCATATTCCATGACCACCAGCGAACCGATGTCTTTCTCGGCCATCGCAGTCACCGCCTCCTGAATCGGGGTTTCCGGCGTGACGGTGAAAAGAATGTTGCCTTTGACCTTGAGGATTTCAGAGACTTTCATGATGTCATCCTAAATTTGTATGAAGCTGTTTTGACTGTAGGCGATGATGCCGGGAAAATCCAATTCACGGGGGCAACAGCATAGCCGATTAACGATGAGCTTGCTGACGCCGGCCTGCAAGCACATGGTACGGGCAAGCATGCGGTTTCGGCAACCGCCAAACACGCTGCTTTGCACTATTTCCGGCGATCATCGCACACCTTCATATTCCATCACTTCACGATATGACGAGATGAACATTGAAGTTGGCCGCAGCGCTGACTAAGCTGAAAGGATCAGGACTTCCCGGAGGCACCGCCATGTCCGCTACCCTGCCCCATCGCCGCTACGCCAGCTTCAGCGATTTCTACCCAGCCTACCTGAGCGAACATTCGCATCGGGCCAACCGGCAGCTGCATTTCCTGGGATCCACGCTGGCTCTGCTGAGCCTGTTGCTGCTGCTGGTCACCCACCAGTGGTGGTGGATTGCGGTGGCCGTGTTCTGCGGCTACGGCTTCGCCTGGGTCGGACATTTCATGGTGGAAAGGAACCAGCCAGCCACCTTCCGCCACCCGCTCTACTCCTTCATGGGGGACTGGGTGATGTACTGGCAGATGCTGACCGGACAGGTCTCCTTCTAGGGACAGGCTCGCCTGCGGCCGCTCAGCGCTCCCACATGCGGCGGCGCTGCTCCAGCGGCACCGCGCCGTAGGGCAGGTCAGCCAGCGCTGCCTCGGCTTCCTGGCGGACCGGTTCGCGTACGCGGCAATAGTCTTCCAGCGACTGCGCCAGCATCGTATTGACCGCCTCGTCCACGCGCGTGACCAGCACATCCTCCTCGCCGGCCTGGGCCAGCACCGCCGGATCGAAGACGAACAAGCGATAGAGCTGCGCCAGCCGGATCGTGGCGGGGTTGGCCACCAGCGTCCAGCGGTCCATGTCATCGGTAATGCGGCGGTTCCAGCCGGCGCGACGCGACGTGTCGGGCTTGACCGAAGCCACCCAGCCGGTCTCGCCCATGCGGGCCAGCAGTTGCTGCAGCTCGCCCAGCCCCAGCTTGGTGGCGCGCCGCATCTCTTCCATGCTGACCACGGCCGATTCGTCGCCGGCACGGGCAGCGTGCAGGCACTTGAGCACCTTCACGGCATCGATGAATTCGGCCCCGGGCGAGGCCACGTGCCACCAGCGCTCGTAGCGCACCACCGGCAAGGCCGCCGCCAGCAGCGCGCCGAACAGGGTGATCATCCACATCATGTAGATCCACACCAGGAAGATCGGCAGCACCGCCACCGTGCCATAGACCATGGTGTAGGTGGGGAACTTGAGGATGTAGACGGCAAAGAGGCGCTTGGCGATTTCCAGCCCGATGCCGGCCAGCACCCCGCCGGCCAGCGCGTCACGCCAGTCCACGGTCTGGTTGGGCACGGTGCTGTAGAGCAGCGTGTAGGCCAGGGTCGAGAACATCAGCGAGACCAGGGTGTAGAAGCTCTCGCCCAGCCAGGGCAGGCTCCTGACCGCCCCGCCGGTGGCGGTGGACAGATAGGAAGTCACGCTGATGGACACCCCGATCAGCAGCGGCCCCAGGGTGATGATGGCCCAGTACACCAGCACCCGCTGCACCAGCGGACGGGACTTCTTGACGCGCCAGATCTGGTTGAACACGCTCTCGATGGTGGACATGGTCAGCACCGAGGTCAGGATCAGCAACACCCCGCCCACGGCCGAGATGCGCGCCGACTTGGCGGCGAACTGGTTCAGGTAGCCCAGGATGGTGTTGGCCACGCCCTTGGGCATGAGGTTCTCGACGAAATAGGCTTCCAGCGAGGCACGGAAGGTCGAGAACAGCGGAAAGGCCGTAAACAGCGCCAGCGCGATGGTCAGCATCGGCACCAGCGAAAGGATGGTGGTGAAGGTCAGGCTGCCGGCCACTTGCGGCAGGCGGTCCTCGCGCAGACGCCGGCCGGCGAAGCGCAGGAGATCGCTACACTGTTCACGGGTCAGGCCACGCATACGGGAAAAGGAAAAACGCAAAGGGGACATCGCTTCGACTTCGATTGCACACAGCGCAGGAAGACTGCTCCCGGCCGGCCAAGGTTCCAGCCGCCCCGGCATTTATCCGCGAGCGACAACTTTCCCGATTATCGCCCAAGCTGGCGACAAAAAGCCGCAAATCCGCGTGTGAATCCGTAAGTTTCGGATTCTTTCAATACATTGCGAAGGAAAAGACCATTGCCTGGCTCTTTTTCCTCATGTCGCCGAGGAAAAAAACGGAAATATAATGCCAGTATGACGACCACTTCTCCCGCCTCCCCCAACGCCACCATCCTGGTGCTGTATTACTCGCGCCATGGCGCCACCCGCAAGCTGGCCGAGCTGATCGCCCAGGGCGTGGAAAGCGTGCCCGGCTGCGACGCACGCCTGCGCACGGTGCCAGCGGTGTCGACCGTGACCGAAGCGGTAGAGCCGGACGTGCCGGCCTCCGGCGCCCCCTACGTGGAAGCCGCCGACCTGCAGGAATGCGACGGCCTGGCGCTGGGCTCGCCCACCCGTTTCGGCAACATGGCCGCGGCCATGAAATACTTCTGGGATGGCACCGCGCCGCAGTGGCTCTCCGGTGCATTGACGGGCAAGCCGGCCTGCGTGTTCACCTCCACCGGCAGCCTGCACGGCGGCCAGGAGTCCACGCTGCTGACCATGATGATCCCATTGCTGCACCACGGCATGCTGCTCTTGGGCCTGCCCTATTCGCATCCCGAACTGATGAATACCCACAGCGGCGGCACGCCCTACGGCGCCAGCCACTGGGCGGGCGTCAACGGCAACCAGCCGCTGTCGGACGACTCGCGGACCCTGGCCATCGCGCTGGGCAAAAGGCTGGCAGAGACCGCCATCAAACTACGGAGACCATCATGAACAGCAGTGCGCGCTATTTCCACCTGGGAGCCTGTTCCAGCCTGATCGCCCTGATCCTGCTTTGCCTGGCGTGGGAACTGGCGCTGGCGCCCTTGCGCCCGGGTGGTTCGTGGATGGTACTGAAGGTGCTGCCGCTGCTGCTGCCCTTGCGCGGCGTACTGAAACGCGATGTCTACACGCTGCAGTGGTCGTCCATGCTGATCCTGGTCTACCTGGCCGAGGGCCTGGTACGCGCCACCAGCGACGCCGTCCATACGTCGGTGCTGCTGGCCTGGGGCGAAGTGGCGCTGACCTGCGTGTACTTCCTGTGCGCCCTGCTCTACCTGCACCCGTTCAAGAAGGCCGCCAAGGAAATCGCCCGCCAGGCGATCCAGAAGGCGTCCCAGTAAGCGCTCCGCTCCCGGTTTCGCGCCATGCGCCCGCCTGGGCGCGTGGCATTGCCTGCCTCCTCCCTCATGCCCATGACCGAATTCCTGCAAGCCTGCCGCGCCGCCATCGGCGCCGCCCATGTCCTCACCGACACCGCTGACACCGCCGGCTACCTGACCGACCAGCGCGGCCGCTATACCGGCCGCGCCGTGGCCGTGCTGCGCCCGGCCGATACCGCCGAGGTGGCCGCCGTGGTGGCGCTGTGCGCGCAATACCAGGTACCTCTGGTGCCACAGGGCGGCAATACCGGCCTGGTGCTGGGCAGCGTGCCCGACCAGCAGGGCAATGCCGCCGTGCTGTCACTGCGCCGGTTGAATCGCATCCGCGCCGTCGATACGGTCAACAACACCATGACAGTGGAAGCCGGCTGCATCCTGCAACACATCCAGGAACAGGCCGCCAGCGCCGACCGGCTGTTCCCGCTGTCACTGGCGGCCGAGGGCAGTTGCACCATCGGCGGCAACCTCTCCACCAATGCCGGCGGCACCGGCGTGCTGCGCTACGGCAATACCCGCGAGCTTTGCCTGGGCCTGGAAGTGGTCACCGCCCAGGGCGATGTCATGAGCAGTCTCAAGGGCTTGCGCAAGGACAATACCGGTTACGACCTGCGTGACCTGTTCATCGGCGCCGAAGGCACCCTGGGCGTGATCACGGCCGCCGTGCTCAAGCTCTTCCCGCAGCCGCGCGCACAGGTCACCGCGCTGGTGGCACTGGATACCCCGGCGCAGGCGCTGCAGCTGCTGCAACAGGCCCAGCAACAATGCGGGCCGGCCCTGACCGGTTTCGAGCTGATGTCCGATATCTGCCTGCGGCTGGTCTGCAAGCACTTCCCCGACCAGCGCCTGCCGTTTGCCCAGCACCATCCGCAATACGTCCTGCTGGAGCTGTCGGACAGCGAATCGGAAGACCACGCCCGCGCCCTCTTCGAAAGCCTGATCGGCGCGGCACTGGAACAATCGCTGGTCAACGATGCCGTCATCGCCGCGTCGCTGGCGCAGTCGCGTGCCCTGTGGGAATTGCGCGAGAACATTTCCATGGCGCAGGCGCACGAAGGCAAGAACATCAAGCACGATATCTCGGTGCCGATCTCGCGCATCGCCGACTTCATCAGCGCCACCGATGCCCTGCTGCAAGCGGCCTCGCCGGGCTGCCGCATGGTCACCTTCGGCCACCTGGGCGATGGCAACCTGCACTACAACGTGTCGCCGCCGGAGGGCGTGGCCGATACCGACTTCATCGGCCAGCAGGCGGCCATCAACCTGGTGGTGCATGACAGCGTGGACCGCTTCGGCGGCTCGATCTCGGCCGAGCATGGCCTGGGAGCCCTGAAACGCGAGGAAATCACGCGCTACAAGTCCCCGGTGGAATTGCAGATGATGCGCGCCATCAAGCTGGCGCTGGATCCGCAACAATTGATGAATCCGGGCAAGGTGCTCTGAGCCGCCGGCCTGACCGACGACAACAAAAAGGGACGGATGCCATACCGGCCATCCGTCCCAACCTCCCCCTCAGGAGTCTGGCGCTATCGTCCCTTGCGGGGCCGATAGCCTATGACTTCATCTTTGCACCAAGTGCGAGGGGGCGATCCGGTGAATAAGCGGCCTTGGCAGTGCCAATTTGAGGGATACCCCTGGCCAGGCCCGCCGCGATGAGATTCAGGCGGCGCTCTTGTGCTGCGCGCGCACGGCCTGCAGGAACAGCTCCGGCGTCATCGGCCGGCCCAGCAGGAAGCCCTGCAGGGCGTCGCAACCCACCGAGGTCAGGAAGTGCTGCTGCTTCTCGGTTTCCACGCCCTCGGCCACGATGCGCAGGTTGAGGGTACGCCCCAGGGCCACGATGGCCGAGACGATGGCGGCATCTTCCGAGCCATCGGTAAGGTCGCGCACGAAACCGCGGTCGATCTTGAGCTCGTTGGCGGGCAGGCGCTTGAGGTAGAGCAGGCTGGAGTAGCCGGTACCGAAGTCGTCGATGGAAATCTCCACCCCCATGTCGGCAATCTGCTGCAGGGTCTGCAGGCTGGCGTGGGTATCGTGCATGGCGGTCGACTCGGTCACTTCCAGGGTCAGGCATTGCGGCGGCAGCTGGTGACGCTCCAGTGTCGAACGTATCGTGTTCAGCAGATGCGGATCGGCGAATTGCAGTGCCGACAGGTTCACCGACATCTTCCAGTCGGTATGTCCCAGATTGAGCCATTCGCGCATCTGGCGACAGGCCTCGTCCAGCACCCAGGCGCCGATTGGAATGATCAGGCCGGAGCGCTCGGCCAGACCGATGAATTCGTCCGGGCCGACCACGCCGCGCACCGGATGCTGCCAGCGCAGCAGCGCTTCGGCGCCCAGCACCGGACCATCCGGCAGGCTGAACTTGGGCTGGTAGACCAGGCGGAACTGCCCGCGCTCCAGTGCCACGCGCAAGTCCTGCAACCATTGCAGCTGGTTGTGGGCGTTGGCGTTCATGGAGGGTTCGAAGAAGTTGTAGCCATTGCGACCGCTGCGCTTGGTGTGATACATCGCCGCATCGGCATTGATCACCAGGTCGTGGCGGGTGCTGCCGTCTTCCGGATAGATGGCGATGCCCACGCTGGCCGAGACGCGCAACTCATGATCATCGACCATGAAGGGCAGATTGACCACCTCCACCACCTTCTCGGCCACGGCCATGGCGTCCTCCGCCTTGCACAGCTCCACCAGGATGACGAACTCGTCGCCGCCCAGGCGCGCCACGGTATCGTGGGCCCGCATGGCGTTGCTGAGGCGACGTCCGACCTCCATCAACAGGCGATCGCCGATATGGTGGCCCAGGGTATCGTTGATGGCCTTGAAGCCATCCAGGTCCATGAACATCAGGGCGAAATGTCCGCTGCTGCGCGCGGCCTTGTTGATGGCCTGGCTCAGGCGGTCTTCCAGCAGGGTGCGGTTGGGCAGCTTGGTGAGCTGGTCATGCAGCACCATCTGCGTCAGTTCCTCGTTGGCTTCGGCCAGCGAACGGGCCAGCTTGGCCGTGCGCGACTCCAGGCGGGCATCCAGCACCGAGGTCAGCAAGGCGATGGTCAGCACCGCCAGCGTCACCACGATGATCAGCACCGCCAGCCAACCCGGCCCGACACCCTCGTTGGCGGCCATGCAGATGGCCCCCTCGCGGAAATTGGCGGCGGCCATGCCGGTGTAGTGCATGCCGACGATGGCCACGCCCATCACCACCGAGGCACCGGCGCGGGCGGCCTTGACGTGGGGGGTGTTCTTGCGCAGGCTGAACGCGATCCACAGGGCCGCCGCCGAGGCCGCGATGGCGATGGCCACCGACGCCAGGAACAGCAGCGGATCGTAATCGATCCCCGGTCGCATGCGCATGGCCGCCATGCCGGTATAGTGCATCCCGGCGATGCCGATCCCCATGAGCACGGCGCTGCCCAGCAGGCGCCGCAGGGGCAGGTCGGGCTGGCTGACGATCCACAGCGCATAGCCCGACACGGCCACGGCGATGATCAGCGACAGGCCGGTGATCCAGGCGTCATAACCCAGTGCGATGGGCAGCCGGAACGCCAGCATGCCGATGAAGTGCATGGCCCAGATCCCCACGCCCATGGCCACGGCGCCCCCTGCCAGCCACAGGCGGGCGGCAGTCGAATGCTGGCTGCTGGTGGTGTTGATGCGCTCGGCCATGTCCAGCGCCGTGTAGGAGGCGAGGATGGCGACCAGCAGCGAGACGACGACCAGGGCAGTGTCGTAGGTTGCACTTAACATGACATTCGCAGATGCGTAGGAAGACCTCGGTTATTCAAAATGTGAGCCAGCGGATCGGCCCCGGCCGAACCCGCTTGCCATACCCGGCATGGAATCGGACTACAAACCGAGCTTATGGGGCGCCACATTCTGCCACAATCAGGAAATACCTGTTATCAGACAGACATGCCATCTGTTGCGTCCATGGTTTCGCCTGCGAGGACGGCAACTTTATCGGCCCGGACCGATCTGTTGGTGCAAGCACAGGACCAAGTCCTCACCCGGATCGGGACTCTGGCGCGGCATGCGCCGCCATGTGCAAGAACGAACAACAATCACGGACCAGGATGCCATGCCCAGCTTACTCCAACACCACCCTTGCCAGCGCGAATTTTTGTTCACTCCCCACCTGCCGCGCCTGTTTGCACTGTGCGCCATCGGCCTGTTGCTGCTGGCCTGCATGCCGGCCCACGCCGGCATTTCCCTGCTGCAGCCACCCAAGCGCGTGGATGCCAGCAAACCGCTGGAATTGACCCTGCTGGTCAGCCAGGACGAGGGGCCATCCCATACCTATGGGTTGCCGCGCAACCTGCTGGTGGCCGTCTCGGCCGACATGATCCCGCCCCGGCAACTGGCCTTGCAGCGGGTGGATGGCGACGACCAGCTCACCCTCGAACCGGGACAGTTCCGCAAGATTCGCTATCGCGGCAACTTGCCTGAGCGCCTGCGCGGCACGGTGCGTATCGAACCCATCGGCATCGATGCCTCCCCGGTCCTGGTGGCGGTGGTGCGCCCCGATCCATCCCTGGGCCCGTTGCCCGCCCCCTCCGGGCTGATCGATACGCCCCTGGCCGATTCATCCAGCCAGGTGGCTCCGGTAGCCCCCTCGGCCACGGTGCTCACGCCCGGCACCGATGCCTCGCCGCTGGAGAGTGCGCCGGCGGCGGAGGATATCCTGTCCAACAATCGTCGCCTGTCCTTCAACGAACCCATGTATTTCACGGTGGGCAATGGCGGCGGCCAGACCAATGCGCGCTTCCAGCTCAGTTTCAAGTTCCGCCTGTTCGTGCCGGAAGACCCGCGCTCGCGTAGCGTGCTGGACAATCTCTACTTCGGCTACACCCAGTTCTCGCTGTGGGACCTGTCGGCGCCGTCGGCGCCCTTCCGCGATACCAGCTATCGCCCCAGCCTCTACTACTACCTGCCCGACCTGGGTGTGCAAAATCGCCTGTTCAGCAGGATAGGCATCGCCACCGGCCTGGAGCATGAATCGAATGGCCGCGATGGTCCGCAGTCGCGCAGCATCAATACCTATTTCATCCAGCCCACGATGAACGTCGGCAACCTCAACGACTATCACCTGACGGTCGCGCCCAAGCTCTACACCTATCTCGGCCCCACCAGCGACAATCCGGATATCGCCGACTATCGCGGCCACCTGGATCTGAAACTGGCCTATGGCAAGCCTGACGGCGCGGAAGTGGCGGCCTTGCTGCGCAAGGGCAAGCTGGGTGGCAAGGGGAGCGTCGAGACCCGGCTCTCCTATCCGCTGTCGCGCCTGCTGCCCGGCACCGCCGGCTACCTGATGATGAGCTACTTCTACGGCTACGGTGAAAGCCTGCTGACCTACAACCAGAAGGACCCGGCGCAATTGCGCATCGGCTACGCCTTGTGGCGGTGATCCCGCGCACTCGCCCTGCCAAACAAAAACGGGGATGCCTGGCATCCCCGTTTTGCATCGTGCACTACCGCACTAACGCGCCCGCATCAGGCCACCGGCGTGCGCAGCGTCACGAACTCCTCGGCCGAGGTCGGATGGATGCCGATGGTGGCATCGAACTGAGCCTTGGTCGCGCCACACTGCAACGCCACGGCAAAGCCCTGGATCACCTCGCCGGCATCGCTGCCGACCATGTGTACACCCAGCACGCGATCGGTCCTGCCATCGACCACCAGCTTCATGAAGGTGCGACCGGTATTGCGCGAGAGCGTGTTCTTGAGCGGCTTGAAATCGGTCTTGAAGATCTTGACCTCGCCCACTTCCTTGCGCGCCTCTTCCTCGCTCAAGCCCACTGTGCCGATATTGGGATGGCTGAACACGGCCGTGGGGATATTGGCATAGGACATGCTGCGCTCGCCCCGTCCGAACAGGCGCGCCACCACCACCATCGCCTCGGCCAGCGCCACCGGCGTCAGTGCCACGCGGTCGATCACGTCGCCCACGGCCAGGATGGACGGCACGCTGCTCTCGAAATCGCCATTGACCTGGACCGCGCCGTTCTTTTCCAGCACGACACCGGCCTGCTCCAGTCCCAGACCAGTAGTGTTGGGGGTACGGCCGGTGGCAAAGAGGACGCACTCGGCCGGCAAGACCTCGCCATTGGTCAGGCGCACGCTCTTGACGCTGTCTTCCGACGCCTGTGCCGCTTCAATGGACTCGATGCTGGCGTTGAAGACCAGCCGGATACCCTGCTTGGCCATCTCGTCAGCCAGATGCACACCGAGGTCGGCATCCATGTTGCGCAACAGCCGCTCGCGCCGGTAGACCAGGGTCACCTCGCTGCCCAGGCCATTGAGGATGGAGGCCAGCTCCACCGCGATATACCCGCCGCCCAGCACCACGGCGCGCTTGGGCAAGGCCTTGAGGTGGAAGAAATCGTCGGAGGTGATGCCCAGCTCGCGACCGGGGACATCAGGCTTCTCGGGCCGGCCGCCGGTCGCCACCAGGATGTGGCGGGCGGTGAAGCGCTGGCCGTCGACGTTGACGGTATGGGCATCCTCCACCGTGGCAAAGCCGCGATGCAGGCTGACATTGGCGCCATCGAGCAGGCGCTGGTAGATGTCGTTCAGGTGCGCGATCTCGCGGTCCTTGTTGGCGATCAGCGTGCTCCAGTCGAAGCTGGGCTTGCCATTGAGGGTCCAGCCGTAACCGGCGGAATCGGCAAAGTCCTCGTGGAAATGTGCGCTGTAGGACATCAGCTTCTTGGGAATGCAACCCACATTGACGCAGGTCCCGCCCAGGTCGCCCTTCTCGGCCAGGCCTACGCGGGCGCCCGTCTGTCCGGCGAAGCGCGCCGCGCGCACGCCACCGGAACCACCGCCGATGGTGAAGAGATCGTAATCGTATTGGCTCATTGTTTCTCCATTTGCATTGCGCGTGACTATGGGGAGGTTGGGGACTACCGCATCCTGTCTTTATGCGGGCGGGACGCCACTTTGCAAGTCCCGGCCACGCTTGCCATCCAGCGCCCGCATGACCAGCAGCACCGGCGCTAAGCCCACCAGCACGATGGACAGCGCCGGCAAGGCCGCCTCGCCCAGCCGCTCATCGCGCGCCAGGTTATGTGCGATCACGGCCAGCGTGTCGGTATCGAAGGGGCGCAGTAGCAGGGTCGCCGGCAATTCCTTGACCACATCGACGAACACCATCAACGCCGCCACCGCCAGCGAACGCCACAGCAGCGGCATGTGGATGCGCCAGGCAATCGCTGCCGGCCTGCTGCCCAGGGTGCACGCGGCTTCATCGAGACTGGCCGGAATGCGGGTATAGCCGGACTCCACCGACTGCACCGCAACCGCCGTGAAGCGTACCAGATACGCATAGATCACGCCCAGCGAGCTGGCCGTGAGCAGCACACCCAGGCCCGCCCCCGGCCACAGCGATTGCAGCCAGGCCACCGGCAACAGGATGCCCACCGCGATCACCGAGCCGGGGATGGCATAGCCCATCCCGGCCAGGCGCGCGGTCAGGCGCAGCAACGCCCCCTGCAGACGCGGCAGGCGGGCGCTGCGCAAGGCCAGGCACAAGGCCAGCGCCAGTGCGATGGCCGCCAATGCGGCCATGCCACCGAAGCGGAAACTGTTCCACACCCAGCCAACATAACGGCCCAGGTCGAAAGCGGCAGCTTGCACGCCCTCGAAGCCGCTCGGCGCGCTGCGGCCCAGTTCACCCCACCACAGCTGTAACAGGATCGCCACCGGCAACAGGAAGCCCAGCAAGACCGGCAAACCACACACCAGCCAGGCCACCAGCGTCTGGCCACGCGAGAGCACTGGCAGGCGCGCCTGCGCGCCGTCATCGCTGCGCCCGCCGCGACTGGCGGCAAAGCGCATGCGGCCCTGCTCGCGGCGCTCCAGCCAGAGCAACACCGCCACGAAGAGCAATAATGCCGAGGCATACTGGGCTGCCGCCAGCCGGTCATCGAGCACCACCCAGGCCTTGTAGATGCCGGTGGTGAAGGTGGTCAGCCCGAAGTAGGCCGACACGCCATAGTCGGCCAGCGTCTCCATCAGTGCCAGCGCCGCCCCCGCCGCCAGGGCCGGACGCGCCAGCGGCAGGGCCACCCGCACGATACGCCCGGACAACGGCTCACCCAGCATGCGGGCCGCTTCCATCAGGTGCGTACCGCGCTCGCTGAGGGCATTGCGGGCCAGCAGATAGGCATAGGGATAGAGCGTGAGCACGAACATGCAGACCGCGCCCGGCAAACCCCGCACATCGAAGCGCAGGCCGGGAAACCAGCCGCGCAGCGTAGCCTGCACCCAGCCGGCGTATTGCAGGAAATCGGTATAGGCATAGGCCGACACATAGGCCGGCATCGCCATGGGTAGCAGCAAGGCCCAGGACAGCCAGCGCTTGCCGCGGAACGTGAACAGGCTCACCGTCACCGCCGTGGCGCCACCCACCACCACCACGCCCAGCGTCACCATCAGCGCCAGCCAGCCCGAGGTGGCCAGGTAACCGGGCAGCACGGTGTGCATCTGCTCGCGCAGGCTGGCGATGCCGGCCGCATCCAGGCCCAGCCAGGCGCCCAGGATACCCAGCAGGGGCAAGGCAATCAGGACAGCGAACAAACCAATGATGTGCATAGAAGAAGTCAGCAGAAGCAGCCAAAAGAAGGGGGATACGAACACATGCGCTACACTGCGCGAATGCGAATTGTAACCATTTCATCGAGCCTGCCCATGTTTCTGGAAGTCGAGCACGTCAGCATCCGCTATCCCCGTACCAGTGTCCCCGCCGTGGACGGGGTGTCGTTTGGCCTGCAGGCAGGCCAGCTTGGGGCGCTGATCGGCCCTTCCGGCAGCGGCAAGACCAGCCTGCTGCGCGCCGTGGCCGGGCTGGAGTCGCCGCAATCGGGGCAGATCAGGCTGGATGGACAAATGCTGGATGGCCGGGGGGCGAGAGTGCCGGCCGAGGCACGTCGCATCGGCATGGTGTTCCAGGATTTTGCGCTGTTCCCGCATCTGGACGTGGCGGCCAACATCGGCTTCGGCCTGCGCGCCTTGGCACGCGCGCAACGCGACCAGGTCGTGGCCGACATGCTGGACCTGGTCGGCCTGCCGGACGCCGCGCGCAAGTATCCGCACCAGCTGTCGGGCGGCCAGCAGCAGCGCATCGCCCTGGCGCGCGCACTGGCGCCGCAACCGCGCCTGTTGCTGCTGGACGAACCGTTTTCCAGCCTGGACGTGGAATTGCGCGAACGACTGGCCCACGATGTACGGGACATCCTCAAGCGCACCGGCACCACGGCGCTGATGGTCACCCACGACCAGATGGAAGCCTTCGCCGTAGCCGACGTGGTAGGCGTGATGCGGCAAGGCCGGCTGGAACAATGGGATAGCCCCACCGTCCTCTACCATCGCCCCGCCACCCACTTCACGGCGGACTTCATCGGCCATGGCGTGCTGCTGCAGGGGGAGGTGCAAGCCAGCGCCGACGCTGCATCGCAAGGGGAAATCGAGGTCAGGACCGCCGCCGGGCTCTTGCGCGGGCTGTCGCCGCAGAGCGGACGGGATGCCGGTGTGGCAGAGGTCGACGTACTGCTACGGGCCGATGACGTGACGCACGACGACGCCTCGCCCTTGCGTGCCCGTGTGGTACGCAAGTCGTTCCGGGGCGCACAATTCCTCTACACCCTGGCACTGGAGAACGGCCAGCAGCTGCTGTCGCTGTTGCCCTCGCAGCACGATCATGCGGTAGGCGAATGGATAGGAATCAGGCTAGAGCCGACGCATCTGGTGACGTTTCCGAGCATGGAATTGTCGTTGGCGGCGGCACCGTCCGTAACGGCAGCGACGGCGGCAACAACTCCGGTGACACCAGCCAGGGCCTGCTGATCCACGCCAGCCACCCGCCCCAGCGCATCCACCACCAGCCAGTCAAGGGCACGCCGCATCAGGCACGCGCCTTGGAGAGCACCAGCAGCCAGCGGCGGAACATCAGCACTTCGAGATGGCCGGGTTCGATGCCGGCGCTGCACTCGATGACCGGGTTGACCCGGTAGCGGCGCACATAGGTGTCGCGGCAGATGAAGATTTCGCGACGGCCCAGGCGAATGGACAGCGAAGACGGGCTGGAAGAAGCAACAGCGAAGCGAGCGTCGGAAGCAAGATCAAAATGTGTCATGGCAGCGATTCCTCTTCTTGTCGATAGGAGGCTTCACTTTAGCACAAACACTGTATGAATAAACAGTATTTTTTATACAGTGATTTGACTGCCATGGCGAGGATACAACAGCCCTCGCCACCCGTCCGCCCGCGTCAGCTCCGGCGTCGCATTCAGGCCACACCCTGCGCCAGGCGGGCGCGCACGAAGCCGATGTGCTCGCGCAACACATAGAACTGGTCGGCAAAGGCCAGCGGCATCTTCATGCGGTTCACGGCGGCTTCGATGTCATCGAGACGCCGCAGGATCTCCAGCTGGTCCTCCGGAGAGTCCCGGGTCAGGCCGCGCTCCAGCGCGATCAGTTCGCCATACCAGCGGTAGATGCGCGAGCGGATGCGCCAGCCATAGAGCATCGGCACCAGGCGGATCCCGGGGATGAGCAGCAGGATCACCGGCAGTACGATCACCACCGCACGGTCCACCAGGCTGGCCATCCAGAATGGCAGGGTACGGTAGAAGAAGGTCTTGCCGGACTTGTAGTAGCGGGCCGCGTCATCACTGATCGGATATTCGTGCTCCAGCGGCGCCGGGAACTCGCCAGCCTTCTGCATCACATTGGCCTTGCCATGCACCTCGCGGGCGGCGGCAATGAGCAGGTCCGAGAGCGCCGGGTGGAGGTCATCCCGCGCCACCAGCTCGGCCGTGGGCGCAATGAGCTGGGTATCGCGGGAGGGCAGGTTGCGCGCCAGGTCGAACACGCCCATGGGCATCTTCAGGGTATTGAGATAACGGAAGCGCCGCACATAGGCCTCCGACTGCGAGAAATCGAGCAGGCGGATGCCGGGGGCGCGCAGCAGCTTGCCCATGGTCGCCACCGAGACCGAATCGCCCATCAGGAAAGCCGCATCGATCTTGCCGCTGGTGAGTGCCTGGGCGGCTTCATCGCCACCGATATTGAGCAGCTGGGTGCTGGCGCCGGTTTCCACGCCATTGGCTTTGAGGAGCGTGGCCGCCAGCACGCTGGAACCACTGCCCTCGCCACCGATGGCGATGCGCTTGCCGGCCAGCTCCGAAAGTTGGCGCAGGGGCGGCACCGGCTTGCCATCCTCGCGCGGCGGCGGCGTGCGGTAGTAGACCGACACCGGCACATAGGAAATACTGCCCAGCGACACCAGCGACGACAGCGCCTCCGCACTGACCGAGCCGGCCAGGCCACCCTGCACGAAGCCGACATCCACGTCCTGGTCGCTATCGGCCAGGCGCTTGAGGTTGTCCAGCGAGCCGCCGGTCTCGACGATGTTGAGCTTGATGCCGTCACGCGCCAGGATGGTGCGATAGCGCTCGGCCACACGCCAGAAATTGCTGTCCTTGGGCCCGGCGGCAATGGTGATGGAAGAGGGCGGCGCCGGCCGGATCAGCCAGATCACCAGCCAGGCCCCCACCAGGATCAGCAACAGGATGGGACCCAGGCTCAGCGCCAGGTCACGCCAGGAAATAGCCACGAAGCGGGCGCGGATCTTGACGGCCGATGGCTTGTAGGCGGAGAGTTTCTTGTCTTTGAGCATGCGCTATTCTAGAACTCATTTCAGCAAACGGCGCGAAATGCATTGCCGTCCGGCGCGCTCTGCCCTCCCCGCCCATCGGTCCAGAAGCTCAATAGGTCTTGTAGGGCAGGAATTTCCCCGACAGCACCACATTGACGCGGTCGCCATTGGGATCGGCCTGGCGCTGGATATCCATCTTGAAATCGATGGCGCTCATGATGCCGTCGCCGAATTCCTCGTGGATCAGCTCCTTGATGGTGCTGCCATAGACGCTGACGATCTCGTACCAGCGGTAGATCAGCGGATCGGTGGGCACCGCCGTGGGCAGCGAGCCCTTGTAGGGGACGATCTGCAGCCACAGGGTTTCCTCGTCGGTGAGCCCGAACATCTCCTGGGTGAGTGCAGCCTGCCTGGCCGTGAGGGTCATCTGGCCCAGCATGGCTGCGGTGGTCCACTCCTTGCTCTGGCCGATACGTTCGGCGATGTCGGCCCAGCTCATCTGTTGCCTGACCTTGGCGGCGATGATCTTCTGGGTGACCTGGTTGCGATCCATATGTGCTCTCCTCGACTCCGTTGATGGGAATAATCATCGGGAGGGCGCCATACGTGCCTGCGCCTGCTCCCGCCGGAGATGGAGCAAGCGCTGTGCCAGAGCCAAGAGTACCGGGGGATCAGGGCATGTACTGCCCGCCGTTGACCTCGATGATCTGCCCGGTCACGTAACCCGACATCTGCTCGGAGGCCAGGTAGAGGAAGGCGCCGCTGCATTCGTCCGGCTCGCCGATGCGTCCCATGGGGATGGTCTTGCGGAAGGCTTCGAGCTGCTCCGGCGTGGTGAAGCGCTCCTGGAAGGGCGTCATGATGACGCCCGGCGCCACCGCATTGACGCGGATCTTGTCGGCCAGCAATTCCTTGGCCATGCCGCGCGTGATGGTGCTGACGAAGCCCTTGGACGCCGCATAGATCAGCGCACCCGGCCCGCCGCCATGGCGTGCTGCCACCGACGTCACATTGATGATGTTGCCGCCACCCTGGCCCCGCATGACCGGGATCACCGCGCGGGTGAAGGCCACCACCGAACGGGCATTGATGTTGATGATGTCATCGAAGAGCTCATCGCTGACCTGTTCCAGCGGCGCGCGCTTGACCAGGCTGCCGGCATTGTTGATGAGCACGTCGATACGCCCCAGCTGTTCGACCGCGCTGGCGACGGCGCGGTTGATGGCCGCGCTGTCGCGCACATCGGCGCCGATGGTGATGGCCTTGCTGCCGGTAATGCGCACATCGGCCGCGACCAGTTCGGCCTCCTTGGCCGAGCTGTTGTAGTGCACCACCACGTGGGCGCTCCGGGCGCCGAAGGCACGCGCGGCGGCCGCGCCGATACCGGTGCTCGCACCGCTGATGAAGACGACTTTTCCTGCCAGATCCAGCATGCTGTTCTCCTGTCGATGAAAGGGTTGATCATTCATGCTCCGGCTTGGCTAGGGGCGGCCCTGCGCGCCCGACCGGTATCGCGTCTTGTGAGGATGGGGCGCCGCACGCCAGATCGCCTGCGGCTGTACTGCCACGCCGCCGTTGTGGAATGCCGCCGGGATGACCCGGACAGCAACGGCGACGCTTGCTGCCTGATCAGTCGTGAACCGATTCGTCGCGGTTGCGGCCAGCGCTGCGATAGGCATCGCGCACGTGCAGCAAGTGACTGCGCATGGCCTCGGAGGCCTTGTGCGGATCGCGCGCCTTGAGCGCATCGAGGATCTCGCGGTGGTCCTGCAGGCTGCGTTCCAGTGTGGCCGGGATGCGCGAGGTAATGGAGCGGCTCTTCTTGCCCAGCATGTAGAGGCTGCCGGCGATGCTCTGCAGGAAGGGATTGTTGCAAGCCTCGATGATGGCTTCATGGAATTCCACGTCGGCAGCGGCAAAGGCCGCCGGGTCCGACAGCAGACGGGCCTCGTCCTCCACATTGCGCACCAGGCGGTCCAGCTCGGCATCATCCATATGGGTGGCCGCCAGCGCCGCCACCCCGGTCTCGATGATGAGGCGCGCATCGAAGAGCGACTCCAGCGTGCCGGGGTTGAGGTCGATGATCATTTCCAGCGGCTCCAGCAGCTCGCGCGTTTCCAGCGAACTGACGAAGGTCCCCTCGCCCTGGCGGATGCGCAGCAGGCCCAGCAGCGCCAGCCCGCGAATGGCCTCACGCACGGCCGGACGCCCCACCCCCAGCATGGCCGCCAGCTCGCGCTCGGGCGGCAGTTGCTGGTCGGGTTTCAACAGGCCGCTGCGGATCATGGTCAGCAAACGCTGCGCGACCTGTTCGGAAATCGATTTCTGGACGATGGGATCAAAAGACATGCTGTCGGGGTGGATACGTAGAAGCCAAGGAGATGCGCCATTGCCAGCCAGGCAAGCGAGTGCCGGACCGCGGCCGCGATCGGAAAGGTAAGACCAATGGCTGAGGAGGATAGGTATCCGGGCGGGAAGTGTCAAGCGGCAGGAAAAGCGGCGGGAAATTTGGTGCGGCGCGCAAGAAAATCATGCACGCAAAAAAAAACGGGCCGACAGGCCCGCTCCCACAAAATTGGTCAATCCAGCTTCCGCCCCGCCGTCTCCCGCACCATGGCAATGGCCACCAGCGACACCAGTCCGGTACCGATGACATACCAGGCCGGGCCGAGGTTGGAGCCGGTCGCCTTCATCAGCCAGGTGGCGATGAACTGCGAGAAGCCTCCGAAGATCGACACGCCCAGTCCGTAGCACAGGGCCAGGCCGGTGGCGCGTACCCGCCGGGGGAACAACTCCGACATCATGACCACGCTGGAGACCGAGGTGAACACCATCGGAATCACCATCACCGTCACCGCGGTGAACAGGCCCAGGCCGCTGCGCAGGTGGTCCATCAGCATGAAGGCCGGGAACACCAGCACGATCAGCGCCAGGCGCGACCAGGTCGCCACGGGCTTGCGACCGAGGCGGTCGGAGAGGATGCCGGCCGGCGCGCACAGCAGCAATTGCAGCAGGCCCGCCACCCAGGATGCCCACAGCGCCAGCGAGAACGGCATGTGCAGGATGGCCTTGGCGTAGGTGGTGATGTAGTGCATCACGATGTAGTTGGCCGAGGTACCGCCGATGACGATGGCCGTCCCCAGCAGCAGCGGCGCGCGATGCGCGCGCAGGATCTCGCCCAGTGCGCCCGGCGCGTGCTTGGCCCGGGCGCCGGCCTGCGGCGCCTCTTCGACCTCACCGGTCTCCTCCAGGAAGCGGCGGATGTAATTGCCGATCGGCACCAGCAGCAGGCCCACCACGAAAGGCAGCCGCCAGCCCCAGCCCTCCAGCTGTTCGGTCGACAGCGCATAGGTCAGCAGCAGCCCCACGCCGGAACCCACCAGCGTGCTCAGCGCCTGGCTGAACAACTGCCAGCTGCTGTAGAAACCGCGGGTGCTGTCATCGGCGTATTCCAGCAGCATCGAGGTCGAGGCGCCCACTTCGCCGCCCACCGCAAAACCCTGGATCATGCGACCGGCGATCATCAGCAGCGGCGCGGCCAGGCCGATCTGGGCATAGGTCGGTGCTACGATGAAGATGGCCGAGCCCAGCGCCATCAGCCACAGGCTCATGGTCATGGCCGGCTTGCGACCACGACGGTCGGCGAACTGGCCCATGATGATGCCGCCCAGCGGACGCATCAGGAAACCCACGCCGAAGGTCGCCAGCGACATCATCAGCGATGCCCATTCCGAACTGCTGGGGAAGAACTGGCGGCCGATGATGGCGGCGAAGTAGGTATAGATCGAGAAGTCGAAGAACTCCAGGCCATTGCCGATGGTAATGGCGGCGATCTTCTTGGCCTTGGAAACCGGTGCCGCGGTAGCACCCTGTCCGGCGACGGCGGCGGTGGGACTGTTGCTGTTCATGATGTCGGAAATATGGATGGTCTATTGTGATTGATATACGGCGCCCGCACCGGGCGCCGGTCTCCCCGCGTGGACTCAGTCCTGCAGCGGCGCATCCGACAGGAAGCGCTGCGCCAGCTTGACCCAGTAGCTGGCCGCCACCGGCAGGATGCTGTCGTTGAAGTCGTAGCGCGGGTTGTGCACCATGCAGCCGCCGACCTCGCCTTCGCCATTGCCGATGATCATGTAGCAGCCCGGACATTGTTCCAGCATGAACGAGAAATCCTCGCTGCCGGTCAACTGCTGCACGTTGCCGATGAAGGCTTCCTCGCCCAGCCAGTCGCGCACCACGCCTTCGGCGAAGGCGGTCATGCCGGCATCGTTCTGCAGGGCCGGATAGCGCCAGTGGTAATCGACCTCGGCGCGCGCGCCCATGGCCTGGGCCTGGGTCTGTGCCAGCTCGGTGATGCGCTGGCGCAGCAGCGCCCGCACCTCGGGCGAATAGGCGCGCACCGACAGGCGCAGTTCGACACTCTCGGCGATCACATTGGGCGCATTGCCGCCATTGATCGCACCGACTGTCACCACCGCCATCTGGCGCGGATCGACATTGCGCGCGACCACGCTCTGCAAGGCCACCACCAGGTAGGACGCCACCAGCACAGCATCGACCGTGATATGCGGCATGGAGCCATGGCCGCCATTGCCGATGATCTTGATGATGACCGTGTCGGAAGAGGCCATGAAGGCGCCCGGCAGCGTGCCGAACTTGCCCACCGGGTAACCGGGCATGTTGTGGAAGGCGAACACGCCATCACAGGGGAAGAGCTCGAAGAGGCCATCCTCGACCATCTTGCGCGCGCCGCCCAGGCCCTCTTCGGCGGGCTGGAAGATCAGGTGCAGGGTGCCGTCGAAGTCGGTGTCCTTCAATTCGCGCGCGGCGGCCAGCAGGCTGGCGGTGTGGCCATCATGGCCGCAGGCATGCATGGCGCCGCCATGCTGGCTGGCATAGGGCAGGCCGGTCTGCTCGTGGATGGGCAAGGCATCCATGTCGGCCCGCAGGCCCAGGCGGCGCGCGCCGCTGCCCTTCTTCAGGGTACCGACCACGCCGGTGCCGCCCAGGCCGCGATGCACCGCATAGCCCCATTCGGCCAGCCGGGTCGCCACCAGCTCGCTGGTGGCGTGCTCCTCATAGGCCAGCTCGGGATGGGCGTGCAGATGGTGACGCACGGCGACGCTGTCCTGCAGGTGTTGCAGGATGCCGGGCAGCAGTTGCGAAGTGTTCGGGTTGCTTGTCATTGCTTGTCTCTGGGTTGCTGGCGACGCCCCTGCCGGGCCCTGCCATGGAGGATCACCACCTTGCAGCATGCGTACCAACGTGCTGCCGGCGGGCGGTCCAGGACGTCGGGCGGGCTATCGCGGGGCGGGAAACCGTCGTCCCCTTCTGGCCGCAACACCGCGCCTGTCCTGGCGTGGCAAGTCTGACGGCAATCCCGCGCGCCGTCGCGTCAAACGCCGGTTGACATGAAAACACCCGGTTGAATGGAAAAAAGGATGCGCAATCACCCTGCACCGTTTATGCTCGCCGCTGACCTCTTGTTGAGCACCGATGGCCATGTCGCGTCCGCCCGAACTCAAGCTGCAGCAGCTGCAATACCTGATCGCCATCACCGAGCATGGCGGCCTGCGCTCGGCGGCACAGGCGCTCAATGTCACGGCCGCGGCCGTCAGCAAGGGTCTGCAGGAACTGGAAAACACCGCCGGCACCCGTCTCCTGGAGCGCCAGGCCCAGGGCCTGCAACTCACCCCGGCCGGCCGCAAGCTGCTCACGCGCGCCCGCCTGATCCAGTCCGAGGTCGACCTGGCCATGCAGGAACTGGGCACGGCGCGCGCCAGTACGCGTATCCGTTTTACCGTGGGCGTCACACCCTGGATCTCGCTGACCCTGCTCACGCCGACCATGCTGCGCTTCGCCCAGACGCGGCCCGATGTCAGTCTGCGCATCTTCGATGTCTTCGGCTCCGACTACGCCGCCCTGCGCGACGGCAGCATGGACCTGGCCATCGGCCTGGCCCCGCCCGAGGAAGGCGCGGCCGAACTGGCGGCGCGCCCCCTGTTTTCCTACGAACACGCAATCGCCTGCCGCCGCGGCCATCCCCTGCAGCAGGCCCGCCACCTGGAAGAACTGGCCGGGCAGTCCTGGCTGGTCAGCCACGAGATCGGCCAGTACAAGCCGCCGCTGCGCGACTTCTTCCTGGCGCACTACGGCGACACGCCTTCGGCCGGATCCGGCAGTGGACAGATACACCAGTACCGCTCGCTGCACATGATGGAACTGATCTGCAACAGCGACCTGCTCTCCGTCGTGCCCTGGCCGGTGATCGAGGCCAGCCGCCAGCACTATCCGGTCGAGGCGCTCACGCTCAAGGAAAGACTGCCGGCCAGCACCACTTGCTATGTCACGCGCAGGAATGCGCCGCTCAATGGCTGCGTCGGCGACTTCGTCGACGCCATGATGCATGTGCTCACCGACACGACCATGCGCGAGCGCTTCCTGCACCCGCGCGTGCTGCGTTCGCTGGATGTGATCGCGCAACGCCAGTAGCGCCGCGCGTGGCAAGGACATTGTTGCGCGCGTACCGGTTCTGGTAGGCTAGGCGCGATTGCCGTCGCCGACCGCCAACCGTCATCCACCCATCCATGAACCTGCGCTTCGTAGAGGCCTTCCACTGGGCCGCCTCGCTCAAGAGCATCACCCGCGCCGCGGAAAAACTCCACATCACCCAATCCACCATGTCCAGCCGCATCGCTTCGCTGGAGGAAGAACTGGGTGTGGTCCTGCTGGACCGGCGCGAGAAGCAGTTCCGCCTCACCGTGGCCGGCCAGCGCTTCCAGCTGCTGGCCGAGAAGCTGTTGTCGCTGCAGCGGCAGATCAAGCAGGAACTGGGCGGCAGCACGGCGGGTCCGATGGCGCTGCGCATCGGCAGCATCGAGTCGGTGGTGCATAGCTGGCTGCCCGGATGGCTCAAGGAAATCCGCAGCCAGTATCCCGATTTCGCGCTGGAACTCACGGTGGAGACCTCACCGGTGCTGATGGAACAGATCCGCCGTGGCGCCCAGGATCTGGTCTTCACCTCCATCGTCGGCAGCGACACCGCCGTGCGTTCGCGCCTGATGGCCTCGATGGAAATGGTGTTCGTGGGCCATCGCGACACCCACAAGAACCGCACCTATCGCCTGGCCGAACTGGCCGAGGGCGACCTCATCACCTTCCAGCGCGGCTCCCGGCCACATCAGGGGCTGCTGCAACTGTTCGAGGAATCGGGCTTGCCCATGCCGCGGGTGCATGCGATCTCCTCGATCTCGGCCATGGTGCAACTGGTGGAAGGCGGCTTCGGCGTGGCCACCCTGCCCCGCGCCTCGGTACGTGAGTTGACCCGCCGCCTGCCGCTGCGCATCCTGCGTTGCGAGGCCACGCTGCCGCCGCTGCAGATCCACGCCAGCTATCGCGAGGATCCTGGTTCCAGCCTGGCCGAACTGGTGCTGGAATCGGCGCTGGCCTTTGCGCGACGCACCCAGGGCAAGCAGCGTGGTCAGGACATGTGATGTACTGCGCACCATGTTGGCGCAGATCATGGAGATACGCTGCCCCCTGCCCTGGCACGGAAATCGCTAAAAGAAATTTCCACTGTCGTCATCGAAAAAATCGATAACAAAAGATATAAATTTTTTGTTGGACGCTGTCCCCACGCACTCCTAACATCGGTCCCATACCACTCACAAAGCCCGCGCCGCACCAGGCCGGGCGCACCGGAGACCGAGATGCCAGACGCCCTTTCCCAGCACCGACCCGTATCGCTGTCGGCCGATTCCAGCGCCCTCGAAGTCCGCCTGGCTGCGCGCCATGATGGCTACACCGGCCACACCAGCGGCGTAGCCAGCGCCCACGTCCAGGTCAACCTGGCGATCCTGCCGGCAGCCCTGGCCGCGGACTTCCGCCGCTTCTGCGAACTGAACCCGGTACCCTGTCCGCTGCTGGCGGTGTCCGAACCGGGCTCGCCAGCCCTGCCGGCGCTGGGCCTGGACCTGGACGTGCGCACCGACGTGCCGCGCTATCACCTCTGGCGCCACGGCGAGCGTGTGGCCGAGGTCAGCGACCTGCGCGATTGCTGGCGCGATGACCTGGTGACTTTCGCGCTGGGCTGTTCCTTCTCCTTCGAACATGCGCTGCTGGCGGCCGGCATTCCGCTGCGCCATGTGAGCGAGGGCCGCAATGTGGCGATGTATCGCACCAGTATCCCGACCCAGGCGGTCGGTGTGTTCGCCGGCCCCACCGTGGTATCGATGCGCCCGCTCAAGGCCGCCGATGCGATCCGCGCCGTGCAGATCACCGCGCGCACGCCGCAGGTGCATGGCGCCCCCATCCATATCGGCGACCCGCGACTGATCGGCATCGCCGATATCGATCGCCCCGATTATGGCGATGCGGTGGCCATCCATGACGACGAACTGCCGGTGTTCTGGGCCTGCGGCGTGACCCCCCAGGCCGCCATCGTCGCGGCCCGGCCCGAATTCTGCATTACCCATGCACCGGGCTACATGCTGGTGACCGACAAGCTCAACAGCGAACTGCTCTAGGCGCGGGGCAGCGGGCCATTGGGGCAATCGGCCCTTCACCGCAACACCACCCTGTTCTACCATCCATGGTCACCGGTACGCGCCGCTGGCCCGGAGATGGCGCACGTCAATGATTTAGTCAGTGATTTACCAATCTATTACTCACTTACAAACCGGGGATCATCATGTGGCTGCAAGAAACAACGACATCCGAGCGGCGCACGCTCACGGCAACCTTCACCGGCTACGCGGTGGATGGCTTCGATTACATGATCTATACCTTCCTCATCCCCACGCTGCTGGCGGCCTGGAGCATGAGTCGCGCCGAAGCCGGCTATATCGCCACCGGGGCGCTGCTGACCTCGGCCGTGGGCGGCTGGCTGGCCGGCATCCTGGCCGACCGCTATGGCCGGGTGCGGGTGCTGCAGTGGACCGTGCTGTGGTTCGCCCTCTTCACCTTCCTCTCGGGCTTCACCACGTCCTTCGGCCAGCTCTTCTTCACCCGTGCCATGCAGGGCTTCGGCATGGGCGGTGAATGGGCGGTGGGCTCGGTGCTGATCGCCGAGACCATCGCCGCACGCCATCGCGGCAAGGCCTCCGGCCTGGTGCAGAGCAGCTGGGCGGTGGGCTGGGCGGCGTCGGCGCTGGCCTTCTGGGGTGTCTATGCGGTGCTGCCGCCGGAGATGGCGTGGAAGGTACTGTTCTGGATCGGCGTGCTGCCGGCCCTGTTGACGCTCTACATCCGTCGCGCCATCAGCGAGCCAGCTGTCTACCTGGCCGCCCAGGCGAAGATGCGCCAGAGCGGACAGTCCAGCAACTTCCTGCGCATCTTCCACCGCGACCTGCTGCGCACGACCATCCTGGCCAGCCTGCTGGCGACCGGCATGCAGGGCGCCTACTACTCGGTGACCACCTGGCTGCCGACCTTCCTCAAGACCGAGCGCCACCTCTCGGTGCTGGGCACCAGTACCTACTTGCTGGTGTTGATCGGCGGTTCCTTCTGTGGCTACCTGACCAGTGCCTGGCTCTCCGACACCATCGGCCGCCGTCGCTGCTTCATGCTCTTCGCCGCCATGGGCATCGTGCTGGTCCTGGGCTATACGCAGATGGCCATCACCGATGGCTGGATGCTGCTGCTGGGCTTCGTGCTGGGCTTCTTCCTCTCGGGCATCTTCTCCGGCATGGGCGCCTATCTCTCGGAGCTGTTCCCCAGCGATGTGCGTGGTTCGGGCCAGGGCTTCTGCTACAACTTCGGTCGCGCCATCGGCGCAATCTGCCCGGCGCTGGTGGGCTATCTCAGCAACAGCATGCCGCTGGGTCAGACCATCGGCTGGATCGCCGCCGCCTGTTATGCCCTGGTGATCGTGGCCTGCCTGGCCCTGCCCGAGACACGCGGCAAGGAGCTGGAGGCGGCCGTGGCAGTCTCCTGAGCACATCGCACTCCCCAATGACAACAGGCCGGCAAGATGCCGGCCTGTTGCATTGTGCCTTCCGCCGATCCGGTCGGCAGGCATCGAGGCTCAATAGGCGCTGGCCTGGTCCAGCAGGCTGATGTCGTCAGCACCCAGTTGCAGTCGGGTGGCGGCGACCAGGGCATCAAGCTGGGCCAGCGAGGTGGCGCTGGCAATCGGCGCGGTCACGCTGGGACGGGCAATCAGCCAGGCCAGTGCCACCGAAGCAGGCGTGCTGGCGCGACGCTCGGCCACCGTGTCCAGCGCCGCCAGGATCTTCAGGCCGCGCTCGTTGAGATAGCCCTTGACCCGGCCACCACGCGCGGCACTCTTGCCCAGGTCGGCCTCGCTGCGGTACTTGCCGCTCAGGAAACCGCTGGCCAGCGAATAGAAACCGATCACGCCCACGCCATGCTCCAGGCAATACGGCTCCAGCTTGCGCTCGAAGTCTTCGCGCGCGATCAGGCTGTATTCCGGCTGCAGCGTCTGGTACAGCGGCAGGCCCAGTTGCTGGCCGACCTGGCGTGCCTGGGCCAGGCGATCGGCATCATAGTTGGAGGCACCGATGATGCGCACCTTGCCGGCCCTGACC
Organism: Herbaspirillum sp. NPDC087042; assembly: GCF_044745245.1. Classification (NCBI taxonomy): domain Bacteria; kingdom Pseudomonadati; phylum Pseudomonadota; class Betaproteobacteria; order Burkholderiales; family Oxalobacteraceae; genus Herbaspirillum; species Herbaspirillum sp. NPDC087042. The sequence continues at coordinate 259,580 of NZ_JBIUZW010000003.1, forward strand.
AGGTCACCGTAGGCCTCCAGGGTTTCCTCGAAGGGCGTGCTGCGATCGTCGTCGTGCGACTGGTAGAGATCGATGTAGTCGGTCTGCAGGCGGCGCAGCGAATCTTCCACGGCGCGCTGGATATAGGCTTTCTTCAGGCCCACGCGGCCCTCGCCCATGTCCTTGCCGACCTTGGTGGCGATGACCACCTTGTCGCGCCGGCCGCCCTGGGCCAGCCATTTGCCGATGATGGTCTCGGATTCGCCACCCTGGTTGCCGGGCACCCAGCGCGAATAGACGTCGGCGGTGTCGATCAGGTTCAGGCCGGACTCGACGAACTTGTCGAGGATGGAGAAGGAGGTCTTCTCGTCGATGCTCCAGCCGAAGACGTTGCCGCCAAAGGCCAGCGGGGCCACTGCAATATCGGATTTGCCAAGCTTGCGTTGTTGCATCGGGTGCTCCTTGTCATGATGGTCGGAAACAGTGGCGACCATTGTAGACGCGGCCCGCAAACTCTGCTGGCGGCCATCTTCCAACCAGGGCCGACAGCGCGTTAAGATAGTCGCCACGTCATTCATGCAGCACACCTGCCCGTCCGCCATCCTCATGAAGCCCCGCATCGCCTCCACCGAACTGGCCCAGCGCCGCGCCGGCAAGCTGACCGACACCGTGTATGCCAGCCTGCGCGACGACATCTACGCCTTTCGCCTGCTGCCCGGTGACCGCTTCGCCGAGAATGACGTGGCCGAACGCCTGCAGGTCTCTCGCACGCCCGTGCGGGAAGCGCTCATGCGGCTGCAGAGCGAGGGACTGGTGCGTGGCCATTTCCGCAACGGCTGGGAAGTCGTGCCGATCGACCTGGCGCGCTTCGCCTCGCTCTATGAATTGCGCGAAATGCTGGAACTGCACGCGGTACGCAAGCTGTGTTCCCCGCGCATCGCGCCCGAGCACCGTCAGCAACTGGTCGCGACACAGGGCGCCATCTGGCAGTGCGCCGCCACCGACCGCTTGCCCGATGGCCTGGCCGTGGCGGCCCTGGATGAAGGCTTCCATGCGGCGCTGGTGCAGGCAGCGGGCAATGGCGAAGCCGACAGCGTCTATCGCCAGTTGACGGACCAGCTACGCATCATGCGTCGACTCGATTTCGCCTATGGCGACTGCATCGACGACACCTACGCCGAGCACTGCGCCATCCTGGACGCCATCGCCGGCGCCAACGCCGACCTGGCCACAGCCCTGATCGCCCGCCACATCGAGGACAGCCACACCGTGGTCGAGCGCCTCGCCATCACCCGCCTGGAACAGGTGCGCGCCGAGTCGGTGCAGGCCGCACCGCCGCAAGGCAATCTGGCCCCCACCGGAGCACCGGCGCGACGCAAGCGCTTCGGTTGATCAAGGTGGGCGGCTCCCCCCTGCCGCCTCTCTCTCCCTCTGTCTGAACCTGTAGCGGACTGTTTTTCCGCATGCGCGCTTGCCGCCAGGCAAATGGCATGAAAGCTGCTTTTGTGAGCGCAGGATTTATGCATACATAAATTCAGGCACGCGGCCCGCTGCCTCATCCGGCAGTACCTGGCCTCCCCATCCGGCTTTCTGTACAGGAGAAACGCATGACCACCCTCACCCAAACCGCCCCGGCGAGCACGCAGGGCTTGCTGCGCAACCGCTGGTTCCAGTTGCTGGTCGGCCTGATCTGCATGATGGCCATCTCCAGCCCGCAATATGTCTGGACCCTGTTCACCAAGCCGCTCATGGCCAAGCTGGGCGTGCCGCTGTCGGAACTGCAGATCACCTTCTCCATGCTGATCGTGCTGCAGACCTTCTTCTCGCCCTTCCAGGGCAGCCTGATCGAGCGCTTCGGCGCGCGTCGCCTGATCGCCATCGGCACCTTCATGTCCGGCCTGTCGTGGATCCTGGCGGCGCAGGCCTCCACTATCGGCATGTTCTACCTGGCCTACGGTCTGGTGGGGGGGCTGGGCACCGGCATCGTCTATGTCGGCGTGGTCGGCCAGATGGTGCGCTGGTTCCCGGACCGGCGCGGCTTCGCCGTGGGCATGGTGGCGGCCGGCTATGGCATGGGCGCGATCCTGACCACCTTCCCGATTTCGGCCTCGCTGGCCGGTGCCGGACTGGAAAGCACCCTCTGGCAGTTCGGCCTGGTGTTTGCGGCGATCGGCGTGATCGCCTCGCAGGCCCTGCGCTCGCCGGACGCCAGCCACGCCGCCGCCATGCCGGCCCCGGCGATTGCCGCCAGCACGCATGACCTGGCACCGCGTCAGATGCTGCGCACCCCGCTGTTCTGGCTGATGTTCGCGATGATGACCATGATGTCGACCTCGGGCCTGATGGTGACCTCGCAGATGGCCACCTTCGCCCGCGACTTCGGGGTCGCCAACGTGATGGTGTTCGGCCTGGCCGCGCTGCCGCTGGCCCTGACCATCGACCGCCTCACCAATGGCCTGACCCGCCCCTTCTTCGGCTGGATCTCAGACCGCTATGGCCGCGAGAACACCATGTTCTTCGCCTTCGCCCTGGAAGGTGTGGCCATGGCGCTGTGGCTGGCCACGCGGGAAAACGCGGTGCTGTTCGTGCTGCTGTCGGGCGTGGTGTTTTTCGGCTGGGGAGAAATCTTTTCGCTCTTCCCCTCCACCCTCACCGATACCTTCGGCACCCGCAACGCCACCGCCAACTATGGCTGGCTGTATATCTCGCAAGGCATCGGCTCCATCTTCGGCGGCCCGCTGGCGGCGATGATGCACGAGAAGACCGGCAGCTGGCATCCGGTGTTCGGCACCGCCATCACGCTGGACATCCTGACCGCCTGTCTGGCGCTGATGGTCCTCAAACCCTGGCGCGCGCGCTACCTGGCCAAGGTCACAGGCTGAGATTCCCAGCGTTCGACCGCTGAACCACGATGCCGCCCGGTGCCACGCCGGGTGGCATTTTCTTTTGCCGGCATCAGGCCGCTTCGCGCTAGAGCGACGGGCACTGCCCTCCTGCCGTATACTTCCCCATCTCCTGCATAAGCTTGCAAGCCATCTGCAACCGGCTTGCAAGCCTCTGTAACTCCCCAGCAACTCAGTGCGGCCTGCCGGTCTGACCCTCCTGCGCCTCATCACAAGAACACATTACCGCTGCCTCATGGAAATCGTCTTTACCGTCCTGATCCTGCTGCTAGCCGTCGCCGTCTCCGGCGTGGTGGCGCGCCTGATGCCCTTCAAGCTGCCCCTGCCGCTGTTCCAGATCGCCCTGGGGGCGGTGCTGGCACTGCCCCTGTTCGGCCTGCGCATCAGCTTCGATCCGGATCTGTTCCTGCTGCTGTTCATCCCGCCACTGCTCTTCACCGACGGCTGGCGCATGCCCAAGCGCGAGTTCTTCCGGCTGGCGCGGCCCATCCTGGCACTGGCCCTGGGGCTGGTGCTGTTCACGGTGATCGGGGTGGGTTACTTCATCCACTGGATGATCCCGGTCATCTCGCTGCCCTCGGCCTTTGCACTGGCCGCCGTGCTCTCGCCCACCGATGCGGTGGCGGTCTCTTCCATCGTGGGCAAGGGGCGGCTGCCGGCGTCCATGCAGCACGTGCTGGAGGGCGAGGCGCTGATGAACGACGCCTCCGGCCTGGTGGCCTTCAAGTTCGCCGTCGCCGCCGTGATCACCGGCAGCTTCTCGCTGGTAGATGCCAGCCTGTCCTTCGTGCTGATCTCGGTGGGCGGCATTGCGGTGGGCCTGATCGTGGCCTGGGGCTTCGGGCTGATCCGGCGCAAGATCATCGAATGGGCCGGCGACGAACCAGGCATCCAGGTGGTGTTGCTGCTGCTGATTCCGTTTACGGCCTATATCTTCGCCGAACACTTTGGTCTGTCCGGCATCCTCGCGGCGGTGGCGGCCGGCATGCTCATGCCCTATATCGAAACGGCCGGCGGCGAATCGGCGGCCACCCGCATCCAGGGCCACAGCATCATGACCATGCTGGAATTCGTCTTCAACGGCATGTCCTTCCTGCTGCTGGGTCTGCAATTGCCAGGCATCGTCAGCCTGGCCCACGTGGATGCAAAAATGGCCGGCAACGTGCCGGTGTGGCATCTGTTCGTCTACATCCTGGCCATCACGGTGGCGCTGATCGTGCTGCGCTTCGTGTGGGTCTGGATCAACCTGCGCATGCGCCGCTTCGCCTCGGCCCTGCGCGGCCAGAGCGGACGCAATCGTCGCTTCGACCTGCGCCTCATCAGCATCACGGCGCTCTCAGGCGTGCGCGGCGCCATCACGCTGGCCGGCGTGATGTCGATCCCGCTGCTGCTGAGCGAACACAAGCCCTTCCCGGCCCGCGACCTGCTGATCTTCCTGGCCACCGGGGTGATCGTGTGCTCGCTGCTGTTCGGCAGTTTCCTGCTGCCGTGGCTGCTCAAGGACCTGCAACTCGACGCCGAGGTCAAGCGTCGCCGTGCCGAGGAAATGATGGCGCGCCTGCGCCTGTCGGAGGCCGCCGTGCGCAGCATCGAGACGGCCCAGGAGCGCCTCGGCGGCAGCCTCGATGAAACCGACCTGGCGCTGCTGACCGAAGTCAGCGGCAGCCTCTTGGCGACCTATCGGATGCGCATGAATGCCGAGAGCGACTCCGAAGATACCCAGCGCGCCGCCAACCGCTTCAAGCAGTTCGAGCGCGAGCTGCGCCTGGAAGCGATCCGCGCCGAGCGCCTGGAGGTGCACTACCTGCGCGCCGAACAACGCATCAACGACGAGACCTTCCTGATGCTGATCAACCAGATCGACATGGCCGAGACCTGGCTCCTGGGTTCATTGAATGCCTCGAACCAGCATCACTGAGAACGCTCCCTCACGGTCGCGCAAGCAGGAACGACAAAGGCCCGCAGCGCCAACCAGCGCTACGGGCCTTGGAAGAAACCGGGATGACAGGGAAAGGATCAGGCCGTCGAATTGACGGTGGTGCCGATGATCTCGCCGGTGGAATTGCGCGAAGCCTGCTCGCGGCGGTTGCGGTCCTGGCTGGCGGTCTCGGCGCGGGTCTGGTCGGCCTGGATCTCCTGCTGGCGCTGGATCTCGGCCTTGGCCGCAGCCGCCGCTTCATCGGCGCGACGGACGGTGACCGGGTCGGTGGCCTTGCCGGTGGCGGTCGAGTTACCGTTGGGGTCGGAGATGACGGCGTTGACGGCGGAGGCGATATCGATGGGCATGATGTACTCCCTGTTACTGTTGCGCTGACTTGGCTGAAGTGAGTCGATGATCCAGGAACCGGATCGCGGCATGGATACCGCTATGTTACGCCGATTGTCGTGCCATGCCATGCCTGAACCCGACCATCTGAAAAAAAATTCAGCCTCCGTGGTATCCGCGCCTGATCAGGCTGACAAGAACATGGCAGGAAGACATTACGGCATGACAATTCCTTGGCGCCATGTCATGAGCTTAGTGGCAATCCGGCACGTTCTGGTCCAGGTAGACCTCGAAGGCGACGTTGTTGACCCACTTCTTGATGGCATTGCGCCAGAACGCATCGTTCCACCTGCCGGCCAGCTGCTGCAATCTGGCCAGCTCGCCGGCATCGGCACCACGTACCTGGAGCACCAGTTCCTGGCGGCTCTCCGGCGCCAGCTGGGCCGAGAACTTCTTCCACTCGGGCAGCGTGAGCAGGGTCTTCATGAGGGTGTCGTCATGCACGGCGGCATCGCACTGGCCGGTGCGTACCGCCAGCAGGGAGTCGGCCGGCGCCGGCATCACCTTCTCGATGGCACCGTAGCGCGCCGCCAGGCTGTCCACGTATGGCGAACCGGCTGAAACGCACACGGTGCGCCCCTTGAGGTCAGCCCACTTCCTGATGGTCGTGTCGGTGCGCATGATAGCCATGCCGCCCGCGCTGTAGCCGGTGGGAATACGGATCGTATCGGGTGGCAGCAACTGCCCCGCCCCGTTGCGCGTAAAGACCAGTGCCGCACGCATGCCGGCCACGGCCCTGGGGGCGGCGCGGTCGTCGGCATTGGTCTGGAGATCGGGCTTGGCAGCGAGTTGCGCGGCCAGGTCGTCGGCCAGGACGGTGGCGATGTTCTCCGGCGTACGGAATTTCATGCCGGCCTTGTAGAGCGGCGGTACGTGATCCAGGCCGATACGCACCTGGCCGCTGCGCCTGGCCTCGTCCAGTACGCCGGCCTGCGCCGCGCCCGCCAGCAGGCATGCCTGGAGCAGCAGCAACATGCGATGCAGGGGGCGGGTTGTCATGGTCATGTCCGCAGCCGGAAACTTGTCAGACGTATTGGTAACGCAGCAGGCGGTGCTTCAGGTTCTCCAGGATCACCTGGTCGATCAGCGCGGCCAGGATGGCGATGGTCAGGATATTGGCCATCACGCCGACCATGTCGGCAGTCTCGCCCGAGTAGGCCAGGGTACGGCCCAGGCCCTTGCCGAAGCCTACCAGCATTTCCGCCGAGATCAGCGCGCGCCAGGCATTGCCGAAGGCCAGCTGGGCGCCGGTGATCAGCTCCGGCATCACCGCCGGCAGGTAGACCCGGCGCAGCATGGACAGGCGCGACGCGCCCATCACCCGCGCCGCCGACACATGCACCTGCTGCACGCTCTCGGTGGCATTCATCACCGACAGTGCCGCCGGGAAGAAGGCGGCAATGGCGACCACCACCACCATGGGCAGGTTGCCGAAGCCCATCAGGATCAGGAACAGCGGCACCCAGGCAATCGAGGGAATCGACTGCAGGATCACGATGGCCGACTTCAGCACTTCACGGAAGAAGAACAGCACCGCGCCCACCAGGCCAAAGCCTATCCCCAGCAGCAGCGCCGAGCCATAGCCCAGACCCAGGCGATAGAGGCTGCCGAACAGGGCCAGGCGGAAATTGCTGGATTGCACCTCGTCCCACAGGCGCGCCACCACCTCCGGCACGCCCGGCATCAGGAAGGACGGCAACGACCAGGCCGCGATCTGCCACATCAGGAGGATGAAGACGATGGCCACGGCCATGGCCAGCTTCTTGCGATAACCGGTAACGCGACGCACAGAGCTCATAGGACTAATAAAAGACGATGGCCGGAGCAGGTCCGGCCAGGTAAAAAAACTAATATTCCGCCCGCACGCGCATCACAGCTTGCGCGCGTTCTGCCAGGACAGATCGGTGATGGAATTCACATCGAAGGGCTTGCCGTCGCGGGTCTTCAGCGATCCCTGCGATTGCAGGATATCGGCGATTTCCTGCATGCGGTCCTGGTCCTTCTTGCTGATCTTGGGGGTGAAGGTCTGGCTCTTGATGGCGTCGCGGATCACGTCTTCGCGCAGCATCTCACCGTGCTTCAGGGTCTTCAGGGTCGGCTCGGCGATGAAGTAGCCGGCGATCAGCTTGGAGGCATCGGCGGGCTTCTTCTGCAGCAGGGTGATGGCATCGCGCTGGGCATCGAGCGACTTCCAGACGGCATCACGACGCTTCTTCAGGGTCTCGCCCGAGGTGATGACCACCATGCAGGGGAAGGGCCAGACTTCGCCGATTTCATAGACCTGCTTGACCGGCGCGATCAGTTGCGCGATGCGCGCCTGCGGCTCGAACAGGAAGGCCGCATCGACCCGCTTGCCCACCAGCGACTGCACCGCCACCTGCGGCGAGACGCCCATCACGTTGACGTCATCGGGCTTGATGCCGGCATCACGCAGCACCACCCCCTTGAGCACGGTGTCAGCGGTGCTGCCCTCGGCTTGCGAGGCCAGGGTCTTGCCCTTCAGGTCGGCCACCTTGTTGATGCCGGAGTCCTCGCGCGCCACCAGGGCGTGGTAACCCAGCTGGGCGCCACCCACCACCTTCAGGTCGGCGCCCTTGGAGGCCCAGGCCACGGCATTGGAGAAGCCGAACACGCCGCTATCGAGCTGACCGCCGACGATGGCCTTGACCAGATCGGTGCCGGACTTGAACTCGATCAGTTCCACATCCAGGCCATACTTCTTGTAGAGGCCGGCTTCATAGGCGGCCATGGCTTGCGCATCGTCCATGACGCGCAGGTAGCCGATCTTGAATTTTTCCAGGGCAAAGGCATTGCCGGTGAAGGCCAGTGCGGCGGCTGCGACGGCCGGCGCCAGGATACGTGCGAGTTTCATACTCCAACCCCTTCCAGGTTTTTGGCAAAATCATCCTGCTCGGCATGGATGCCCAGCAGGCAGAGGATCTCGCGGCGGATGGCCGCGAATTCGGACAGGTCATGCGTCTTGTCGTGATGCACCAGGTTGAACTCCTTCAGGACCTTGGCTGGACGCGGGCTGAACACGAAGATGCGGTCGGCCAGGAACAGCGCCTCGTCCACATCGTGCGTCACCAGCACCACGGTCGGGCCCTGCTGGCGGATCAGGTCGCGCAGGGCATCCTGCAGGGTCATGCGGGTGAGCGCGTCGAGCGCGCCGAAGGGCTCGTCCAGCAGCAGCGCCCGGGGCTCGGAGATGAAGGCCCGCGCCAGGGCCGCGCGCTGGCGCATGCCGCCCGAGACCTGGTGCGGATAGTAGTGTTCGAAGCCCTTGAGCTTGACGTTGTTGAGCCAGGTGCGCGCCTGCTCGGCGGCGGCCTTCTTGTCGACCTTCTGGAATTCCAGCGCCAGCGCCACGTTCTGCTCCAGCGTCAGCCAGGGGTAGAGGGCGTTTTCCTGGAACATCAGGGTCCGTTCGGGATGCGGGCTGCGAATGGCCTGGCCATCGCCGCTGACGCTGCCGCTGCTGGGCTTTTCCAGGCCGGCGGCCATGTGCAGCAGCGTGGACTTGCCGCAACCGGAGGGGCCGACCAACGCGACCAGCTCACCGGATTCGATGTCGCGGGTGAATTCCTCGATCACGTGCAGGTCGCCGAAGCGCTTGGCGACGTTGTTGAAAGATAGCTTCATGTGGTCCTGCGGCAGTGGCCGCGCACGATTGAATGTTGAATCAGCGAGCGTGTCGGGACGGGACAGATCTGACTGCACGTCCGCGCCCTCAGTACGGATCCCCTTGGATCCCCTTTTATCCAGGGACGCACTGTACTGTTGCCAGCTATGCATAACAACTACTTAAAAATCGTATGCTTATGCGATTTTCGAATAAGAATGACGCGCAAAATGCATAAAGACGTCAGGTTTTCGTCAGCTGCCATTCCGACAGCAGGGCCTGTACCTCCGGATAGCGCAGCCGCACGCCCAGTTCCTGCTTGATACGGGCATTGTCCAGCCGGCGCGACTCCGACATGAAGGACAGCATCATCGGCGAGACGCTTCGTTCCAGCTCGGCACGCGGCAGCCTGGGCGGGCGCGACAGGCCGGCGGCATCGGCCACGGCATCGAAGTAGTCGGCCATCTTGAGCTCGCTGTCGTCCACGGCGTGATAGATGCGATTGGGCGCGCCCTGACGCAACGCCGCCAGCGCCACGCGGGCCAGGTCATCGGCGTGGATGTGGTTGGTATGCACGTCGTCGCCGGCGGCCAGGGCCGGCAAGCCCTTGTGCAGGCGCTCCAGCGGCAGGCGGTCGGCGGCGTAGATGCCGGGCACGCGCAGGATGGACAGGCGGCCGTGGCGACGCCGCGCCCAGGCCCGCAGCACGGTTTCGGCATCGACCCGACGCACGGCGCGGGCGTTCTGCGGATGGACGCGACGGGTCTCGTCAAATCTTGCGCCAGCGCAATCTCCGTACACGCCGGTGGTGCTGATGTAAACCAGGCGCGCGCCCTCGGGTAAAATGGCGGCCAAATTGCGGGTACGGCGGTCGATATGCCCTGTCGACTGCGGCGGCGCCAGATGCACGATGGTGGGTGCCAGGCGCGCCAGACGGCCCAGGGTATGGGGCGCGTCGAGGTCGGCCACGATGGGGATGGCGCCAGCGGCGCGCAGTTCGGCGCAGCGCTGCGGGTTGCTGGTCACGGCCAGCACGCGGTAGCGCGGCAGCAGCAGCGGCAACAGCCGCAGCCCCACATCGCCGCATCCCAGGATCAGTACACGGGGCAAGCCCAGTTTTTTCACGGTTATCAATCCTTATCAGTCCAGAAGCAGAATTGTATGAGTTTCCAAGTCACAGTCCAGCCCAGCGGTCGTCAATTTACCTGCGATGCAGGCGAAACCATCCTGTCGGCCGCCATCCGCGCCGGCGTCGGCCTGCCCTATGGCTGCAAGAACGGCGCTTGCAGCTCCTGCAAGGGCAAGCTGGTGTCCGGCCAGGTCGAGCACGGCCCGCACCAGGAGCGCGCCCTGTCGGCGCATGATGAACAGGTCGGCTATTCCCTGTTCTGCTGCGCCCATCCCAAGAGCGACGTCACCATCGAGGCCCGCGAAGTGGCCGGCGTGGGTGAATTCCCGGTGCGCAAGCTGCCGGTGCGCGTAGCCGCCCTGGAGAAGGTGGCCGCGGACGTCATCATCCTCTCGCTGCAACTGCCGGCCAACGACCGCCTGCAATACAAGGCCGGCCAGTATGTGGAATTCCTGCTGCGCGACGGCAAGCGCCGTAGCTACAGCATGGCCAGCGCGCCGCACCAGGACGGCCCCATGAGCCTGCACATCCGCCATCTGCCCGGCGGCCTGTTCACCGATCAGGTCTTCACCACCCTGAAGGAACGCGACATCCTGCGCATCGAAGGCCCGCTGGGGACCTTCTTCCTGCGCGAGGACTCCGACAAGCCCATCATCCTGCTGGCCTCCGGCACCGGCTTTGCGCCCATCAAGGCCATCGTCGAGCAGCTGGAACATGCCGGCTCCAAGCGTCCGGTCACGCTGTACTGGGGCGGTCGCCGTCCGCAGGACCTGTACATGAACGCCCTGTGCGAACAGTGGGCGCAGACCCTGCCAGGCTTTACCTATGTCCCGGTGGTGTCGGATGCCCAGCCGGAAGACAACTGGTCCGGTCGCACCGGCTTCGTCCACCGTGCCGTGATGGCGGACTTCCCCGACCTGTCGGGCCACCAGGTCTATGCCTGTGGCGCACCCATCGTGGTCGAATCGGCCCAGCGCGAGTTCAGCGCCCAGTGCCAGCTGCCGGAAGACGAGTTCTACGCCGACTCCTTCACCTCCGAAGCCGACCTGGCCCAGGCGACACCGGCCACACCGGCGGCCTGAGGCGGGTCACACGCGACCAAGGCTGTCATGGCGGCGTCATGCGCATTTGCGAAGATGCCCGCCAGCCTTGAGCCGCGCGGCCTGGCGAGATGCGATGCAAATGCAACGACGCCCCGGCGATAGTGGCCGTAAGGGAAATTTCTTTTTGACGCTATGCGCAAAACGTCCTAATATTGACCGCATGATCGCCAACGCCACATTTTTACGACGTCGCAGCCAACCTGAAGAAGGTTTGCTGCTGTGCGCGTGAAGTGAAACGAATCGCGAAGCCACAGGCAAACCCTGTGGCTTTTTTTTATCCGCCATCTGGGTCTGTCGTGCGCTTTCCGCGAGCCGGTCTGCCCCGCACCACTCCCATCCATCCCAACACCATTTTGCTGCAGGAGCCTATCGATGCAATACAACCAGTCCGACGCCAACAAGCTGATGTACGTCACCAACCGCCCCGAGCTGGTCTTCACCGAGGGTCAGGGCATGTGGCTGACCGACCATAACGGCAAGCGCTACCTGGATTACCTGCAAGGCTGGGCGGTCAACACCCTGGGTCACGCCCCGCAATGCATCGCCGACGCCCTGGCCGCACAGAGCAAGAAACTGATCAACCCGTCGCCGGCCTTCTACAACGAACCCTCCATCGAACTGGCCAAGCTGCTGACGGCCAATTCGGTCTTCGACCGCGTCTTCTTCGCCAACAGCGGCGGCGAAGCCAACGAAGGCGCCATCAAGCTGGCACGCAAGTGGGGCAAGAAGAACCCGGCCGCCGATGGTTCCTCGCGCTTCGAGATCATCACCTTCAAGCACAGCTTCCACGGCCGTACCATCGCCACCATGTCGGCCAGCGGCAAGGATGGCTGGGACACCATGTTCGCCCCGCAGGTGCCGGGCTTCCCCAAGGCCATCCTCAATGACCTGGCCAGCGTGGAAGCGCTGATCGGCGAGCACACCGTGGCCGTGATGCTGGAGCCGGTGCAGGGCGAAGGCGGCGTCATCCCCGCCTCCAAGGAATTCATGCAGGGCCTGCGTCGCCTGACCAAGGAAAAGAACCTGCTGCTGATCGTGGACGAAGTGCAGAGCGGCATGGGCCGTACCGGCCAGCTGTTCGCCTACCAGCACTCCGGCATCGAACCCGACATCATGACCCTGGCCAAGGGCATCGGCGGCGGCGTGCCGCTGGCGGCCCTGCTGGCGCGCGAGGAAATCGCCTGCTTCGAAGCCGGTGAACAAGGCGGCACCTACAACGGCAACCCGCTGATGACCGCCGTGGGCGTGGCCGTGCTCAAGGAACTGTTGAAGCCCGGCTTCATGGAAGGTGTGCGCGAGCGCGGCCAGTACCTGCGTCAGCGTTCGCTGGAAATCTCCGAGAAGTACGGCTTCGAAGGCGAGCGTGGCGAAGGCCTCCTGCGCGCCATGCAGCTGGGTCGCGACATCGGCCCGCAGATCGTCGAAGCTGCCCGTAACCTGGAACCGGTGGGCCTGCTGCTCAATTCGCCGCGTCCCAACCTGTTGCGCTTCATGCCTGCCCTGAACGTGACCAAGGAAGAAATCGACCAGATGTTTGCAATGCTGGAAGACGTCCTGGCCAAGCTCGGGAAGTAAGCGATGAGGGGGCGAGTACGGAATCCCATGATCGCGATGGCCTGGCGGCCATCGTCCCTGTCTTCCGTAGCGGCCGTGGGTGCTGCGCTGGTGCTGGCAGCCTGCGGCACCTCGCCCACCGCGCCCCCGATCGAACGGCTGCCCGGTGCCCCGCAATCGCAGGCACCGGCGCTGCCGGCCACCGACAATGGCAATGAAGTGGCCATCTATGCGCTCTCGCTGATCGATACCGGCTACCGCTTCGGTGGCAAAAACCCCTCGGCCGGCCTGGATTGCAGCGGCATGGTCAGCTATATCTTCGGCAAGGCCGCCAACTACCGCATCAGCGGCAGCGCCGCCGACATCGCCCGCCGTGGCCGCCAGATCGATCCCTCGCAGCTGCGGGCCGGCGACCTGGTGTTCTTCAATACCCAGAACCGTCCCTTCTCGCATGTGGGCATCTACCTCGGCGACGGACGTTTCGTGCATGCGCCCTCCACCAATGGCCGGGTGCACATCACGCGCATGGACAATCCCTACTTCTCGCAGCGCTTCGAGATGGCGCGCAGCTACTTCAACTAATCCTCCAGCTTGTCCGTACCGCGCTTGCGCGGCCTGGCCTCCTGTTGCTGACGATCGCCGTACTGGCGGATCAGATTGGCGCTGTAGCGGGTAAAGGCGATGTCCATGTGCCGCCGCATCGCCGCGCGCGCGGCTTCGGGATTGCGCTCGCGCAGCGCCTGCATGATCAGGCCGTGTTCTTCAATCGCTTCCTGCCACACCCGGGTGCCGTCGAAATGGCTGTGCAGGCGCTTGAACAGCGGCCCCAGACGGGCATCGAAGAGTTGCGTCACCAGCCCCACCAGCACACTGTTGCCGGTCGCCTCGGCCAGCCGGATATGGAACAGCCGGTCCGCCTCCAGCGGATTGATGCCAGCCTCGGCATGCGCGACCATCAGCGCGAAGGCCTGCTCCACCGCTGCGATCTGCTGCTTGCTGCCATACTGGGCGGCGGCATAGGCCACCTCCCCTTCGATCATCTCGCGCGCCCGGATCAGTTCCAGCGGCCCTTCCTCGCTGGAGAGATCGATGCGCCGCTCCATCGCCGCGGGGGGACAGACATAGATGCCCGAACCCATGCGCACCTCGATATGCCCCTCCACTTCCAGCGCGATCAGGGCTTCGCGCAGCGAGGGCCGGCTCACGCCCATTTGCAGGGCCAGGTCGCGCTCGGAGGGCAGGCGCGAGCCAACCGCGAATTCGCCGTCCACGATCAGCTTGCGCAACTGGTCGCTGATCTGCCGGTAAAGCCGCTGGGGTTCGATGGCTTCGATGGGCATGGTATGGGTCTCAGGTGAGCGCCGCCGGGAAATCCAGTCCATAACCCGCAGCGGCCTCGCGCAGCATGGGCGCGATGGTCGGATGCAGGGCCACGCCTTGCGCCAGTTGCTCGGCGCGGCGCTGCATGCCCCGGTCTCCCGGCATGCGCACCTGGCCTACGCCGGGGCGCGGTGGATTGTCGCGGCAGGATTGCGCGATATGGTCCATCTGGCGCAGGAAGTCCTTTTCGCCACCGAAGGCCGAGGGATCGTAGAGCGACATGAACACGGTGGCCCCCCAGCCCGCTGGCGGATCGGCGCGGCCAAAGCCGGACAGGCCGCCGGTGAGCGCCTCGATCAGCACCGCCATGCCAAAGCCCTTGTGGCCAGCCGACAAGCCACCCAGCGGCAGGATGGTGCCCGGCGGCGTAGCCGCCAGCACGGCCGGATCGCGGCTGGGATTGCCCGCGCCGTCGATAAGCCACTCTTCCTCGAATTGCTTGCCGGCCTTGTGCAGGCGGTTGCTCATGCCATTGGTGGTGATCGAGGCCGAGATATCGACCAGGAAAGGCGTGCCCGAGGTCGGGATGCCGGCGGCTATCGGATTGGGCGTGAACACGGCGCGGGTGCCGCCGAACGGCGCCACGCTCTGCACGGCCGGATCGGAACTGGCCAGGATCATCATGAAGCCCTCCTGCGTGGCGCGCAGCAGGTAGGCGGCCAGGCAGGCGATGTGATGGCTGTGGTGGATGGTCAGCGAGGCCGTGCCATAGTCACGCGCCTTGGGGATCAGGGCATCGATGCCCTGGTGCACCAGCCACGGCCCCGGCAGGCGGCGGCCATCCCAGGCCAGCGCGGCGGCGCGTTCGGAGAGCACCTCGGGCTGCCCGGTCTTGGTCATGGCGCCCTTCTCCAGCTCCTTCACGTAGGGCGCCAGGAGCGCCAGGCCGTGGGTATCGTGGCCCAGCAGGTCGCCATCGACCAGGGTGGCGGCCACGCTGTCGGCCTTGTCGGCCTCCAGGCCGGCCTTCTGCAACAGGGTGGTGGCGAACAGACGCAGGGCGTCGGCGGAAAAGCGTTCGGCTACAGCCATGGAAACAACCTTCCTTTCGGGAACAGGAATGGGGGATGGGAATACGGCAAATCGGAAATCGGGAAGCGGTCTCTTGTCTCCGTTCTTGTCGGTATCTTGTCGGTGCATTCCGGTTTTCTCCGTCCCAGGCCTTTGTCAGCCATCAGGGAAACCGGTAATGTGGTCAGACCAGCTTGATTTAGAATTTCATATCAGATCGCAGGTGTCAAGGATGAAAGCTTCGCGTCAAACAATTCATCAATCACGCGCCGCAGCAAATTTCCGCCCCCTGACATCCCCCGCAAAGCCTTGCCCCGCCTGGGTCCTGGCCGATCTTGACCAAAAGGGCAATGTTGCACCAGCGACACCGCTGCCGCATCGGCAAACTCCCCGGAAAAAGCTGTCCCGCGATCTGGTATTACCACTTGACCAAACAAATCCGCCTGCAATAGACTCGCAGCCAATCGAACAAGTCACGTCGCATCAGCGGCCAGGCCAGCGTCACAAGACCGGCCCGGCTGCCAGCAGAACGGACGGCACAGACCCCGGTCGCTCCCCCTACGGTGGCGGCCCCAGGCAACGGAGACATTCCCTTGACATACGCAGCGATGAGTGCGAAGGGCAGGACCAGCGAGGGCTGGGCGCATAGCGCCGCAGCCGCCTCGGCCTCCAGCGTGCGCGCACGCCGCGCGCTGCATCGTGCTTCGTCGTTCGGGTCCCTGCTGGCCTTCCTGCTGATCGATTTTTCCCGCTATTTCTTTGACCAGGGCGACAGTCAACGCGCCCACCCGCGCGCATTCCCACTGACGGCCTGAGGCCGCTGGTGCGCATGCGCGCCTGGCAACACTGAACAGCACCGCAGGCGCCGTCGCCTGCGGCACATGGATTTGCGCGGACGCTGCCGGCACTGGCGCGCCCGCTGGGGAAACACACATGACTGACGACACCAAGAAACTCACCCGCCGCAGCCAGGCCTGGTTTGGCCGCCAGGACCGCGACGGTTTCATCTACCGCTCCTGGGTCAAGAACCGTGGCGTCCCGCACGACCAGTTCGATGGCCGTCCCGTGATCGGCATCTGCAATACCTATTCCGAACTCACGCCCTGCAACTCGCACTTCCGCGCCCTGGCCGAACAGGTCAAGATCGGCATCTGGGAAGCCGGCGGCTTCCCGCTGGAGTTCCCGGTGATGTCGCTGGGCGAGACCCTGCTGCGTCCCACCGCCATGCTCTACCGCAATCTCGCCAGCATGGACGTGGAAGAATCGATCCGCGCCAATCCGCTGGACGGCGTGGTGCTGCTGATGGGCTGCGACAAGACCACCCCGGCCCTGCTGATGGGTGCGGCCTCGGTGGACGTGCCGACCATCGGCGTCTCCGGCGGCCCCATGTTGTCGGGCAAGTACCGCGGTCGCGAACTGGGCTCGGGCACGGGTGTCTGGCAGATGTCGGAGGATGTGCGCGGCGGCAAGATGACCCAGGAAGAATTCTTCGAAGCCGAGAGCTGCATGCACCGCTCGCACGGTCACTGCATGACCATGGGCACCGCTTCCACCATGGCCAGCATGGTCGAGGCGCTGGGCGTGGGCCTGCCGCACAATGCCGCCATTCCCGCCGTGGATGCGCGCCGCAACGTGCTGGCCCGCAGTGCCGGCCGTCGCATCGTCGACATGGTCAAGGAAGACCTGGTGCTCTCCAAGATCCTGACCCGCCAGGCCTTCGAGAATGCGATTCGCGTCAATGCCGCCATCGGTGGTTCCACCAACGCGGTGATCCACTTGCTGGCCATCGCCGGCCGTATCGGCATCAAGCTGGACCTCAAGGACTGGGATGACATCGGCCAGCAACTGCCCTGCCTGGTGGACCTGCAACCATCGGGCAAATTCCTGATGGAAGACTTCTACTACGCCGGCGGCCTGCCAGCCGTGATCCGCCAGCTGGAAAGCGTGATCGACAAGACCGCCCTGACCGCCAACGGCCAGACCCTGTGGGAGAACTGCAAGGATGCGCCGAACTGGAATGCCGAAGTGATCCGCTCCTTCGACGAACCCTTCAAGGAAGCCGCCGGCATCGCCATCCTCAAGGGCAATCTGGCGCCGGACGGTGCCGTCATCAAGCCCTCGGCGGCCACCCCCGAACTGCTCAAGCATCGCGGCCGCGCCGTGGTCTTCGAAAACAGCGACGACCTGCACAAGCGCATCGACGACGAGAACCTGGATGTCGACGAGACCTGCGTGCTGGTGCTCAAGAACTGCGGCCCCAAGGGCTACCCCGGCATGGGCGAAGCGGGCAACATGCCGCTGCCACCGAAGATTTTGCGCAAGGGTATCACCGACATGGTGCGGGTGTCGGACGCCCGCATGAGCGGCACCGCCTACGGCACCGTGGTCTTGCACGTAGCCCCGGAAGCGGCTGCCGGCGGCCCGCTGGCGCTGGTGCAGAACGGCGACTTCATCGAACTCGATGTGGAAGCACGCCGCCTGCACCTGGACATCAGCGACGAAGAGCTGGAACGTCGCCGCGCCGCCTGGCAGAAGCCGGAACCACATTCCCAACGTGGCTGGGTCAAGCTCTACGTGGACCATGTGCAGCAGGCCAACCTCGGCGCCGACCTCGATTTCCTGGTCGGCAAGAGCGGCGCCTATGTGCCCAAGGATAACCACTGACGGCAAGCGCATAGATAGCAGCATAGACAGCAGCATCGGCAGTACCTCCGCGCGCTCCCGGGCGCGCGGGCATCAAACCCCTTTTGGATGAATCACGGCTGGATCGGACACCGCAACAACAGAAACAGAAACAACATCAGCATCTGCATCAGTCGTACCCGGGCGCGCCGGACAGCCACACAACAGGCGGCGGCGCGCCAGGAAGTAATTGCATCACGGTGGACCGAGACAACCATCATGGAGACGAGCAATGAAAGTACTGATTACCGATTACGATTTTCCCGACGTGGACCTGGAACTGGCGCTCTACAAGGCGGCCGGCGTCGAGGTCGTGACCGCGCAATGCCGCACCGAGGATGACGTCATCGCCGCATCGGCCGGTTGCCAGGGCCTGCTGGTGCAATATGCACCGGTGACGGCCAAGGTGTTCGCGGCGCGTCCCGAGATCCGCATCGCCAGCCGCTACGGCGCCGGCTTCGACACCATCAACACCGCCGACGCGGCACGCCACGGCGTATGGGTCGCCAATTCGCCCGACTATGGCGTGGGCGAGGTCGCCACCCATGCGCTGGCCATGGCACTGGACCTGATCCGCAACATCACCGTCTATGACCGCGCCGTGAAGGCCGGTGAATGGCACTACACCACGGCCGGCATCATCCCGCGCGCCTCTGATCTCACCATCGGCATCATCGGCCTGGGTCGCATCGGCAAGCGCATGGCGCATATCTCGCGCAATCTCTTCAAGCGCGTGATCGCCTATGACCCCTACATCATCGATGGCGACTTCCCGGCCTATGTCGAGCGTGTTGGCCGCGAAGACCTGTTCCGCCAGGCCGACGTGGTCTCGCTGCACACGCCGCTCAACGACGATACGCGCAACATGATCAACGCCGAGCTGCTTGGCCTGCTCAAGCCGCAAAGCTACCTGGTCAACTCGGCGCGGGGTGGCCTGGTCGATATCGATGCCCTGCTGGCCGCGCTCGACCAGGGCAGCCTCAAGGGCGCCGCGCTGGACGTGCTGCCGGTGGAGCCACCGCAGACCGCCTCGGCTATCGTCCAGCATCCGCGTGTGCTATTGTCGCCGCACGCGGCATTCTTCTCGGATGTCGCCGCGCGCGAGCTGCGCCGCAAGGCAGCCCAGAACCTGATCGACTGGGATCGCCAAGGCCGGCCGTCCTACGTGGTCGTCGAAGGCAAGAACAAATAATCAATAACGCCCGGTAACGGGACGCCAACGCAGCACCCTCGCCGGCCAGCCAGCCGGCGATGCATCAGTGTAGAAAAAAGGGGACGCCACAGATCCCCGCATGCCCGGTCCGGGCGTGATCAACAAAGTGCACAAAGCACGTTGTGTCTGGCTCCGCATGGAACCGGTTCCGCAGCGTCGATACGAGGATACACACGAGGAGCATTTGATGGCATCAGTACAGATCCGCGCAGTCAAGAAACAGTTCGGCAGCACCCAGATCATCCGGGGCGTCGATATCGATATCGCCGATGGCGAATTCACGGTCTTAGTCGGCCCTTCGGGCTGCGGCAAGTCGACACTGCTGCGCATGCTGGCCGGGCTGGAGGAAATCACCGGCGGCGAGATCCTCATCGGCGGCACCGTGGTCAACAACGTCCAGCCCAAGGACCGCGACATCGCCATGGTGTTCCAGAACTACGCGCTCTACCCGCACATGACGGTACGCGACAACATGGCCTTCTCGCTCACGCTGGCCAAGAAGGACAAGTCCTTCGTGGAAGAACGCGTCAAGAAGGCCGCCGACATCCTCGGCCTGAACCAGCTGCTGGAGCGCTATCCGCGCCAGCTCTCCGGCGGCCAGCGCCAGCGCGTGGCCATGGGCCGCGCCATCGTGCGTGATCCGCAGGTGTTCCTCTTCGACGAGCCGCTCTCCAACCTCGACGCCAAGCTGCGCGTGCAGATGCGCACCGAGATCAAGGAACTGCACCAGCGCCTGAAGACCACCTCCATCTACGTCACCCACGACCAGATCGAAGCCATGACCATGGCCGACCAGATCGTGGTCATGCGCGATGGCCTGGTGGAACAGCGCGGCCGTCCGCTGGACCTGTACGACCACCCCGCCAACCTGTTCGTGGCCGGCTTCATCGGCTCGCCGGCGATGAACTTCATCCCGGGCATCTTGCGCAAGAACGCCGCCGGCGCCGAGGTCGAGTTCGCCGACGGCACCCGCGTGCCCGCCCCCTACGGCAATGCACTGCAAGGCAGCGACGGCCAGAAGGTGACCTATGGCGTGCGCCCCGAACATCTCTCCATCGGCGCGGCCGGAGCAGGCATCACCACCAAGGTCATCGTGGTCGAACCCACCGGGGCCGACACGGAAGTGTTCAGCCGTTTCGGCGAGAGCCACCTGACCTCGATCTTCCGCGAACGCCACAATTTCAGTGCCGGCGACACCATCCACCTGGTCCCCGACCACAGCCGCACGCACCTCTTCGACGCCGAGTCTGGCAAGTCGCTGGCGGCGCGCTAGGCACGGCACTTCATCGCATCAGCAACACCAAGGCAACACAGCATCGCAGCATCAGAACAACAAGAGTCATCCGCAACACAGCGGTCCAATTCCACTTTCAACCGAAGGAGTAGGAGACATGAGCAAGCTGACAAGACGCGACTTCCTGGTAAGCAGTGCCGCCGCCGCAGCGGCCTCCGGCATGGGCATGAATGCCTTTGCCGCCGGTCCGGGCGCCGCCGGTGCCGACAGCATCAAGTACCCGATCGAACAAGGCGCGACCCTGCGCGTGCTGCGCTGGAAGCGCTTCGTGCAGGGTGACGAAGACCTGTGGAATGCCAACGTCAAGAAGTTCACCGAACTGACCGGCGTGGCCGTGCGCACCGACAGCGAAGGCTGGGAAGACGTGCGTCCCAAGTCGGCCGTGGCTGCCAACGTGGGCAGCGGTCCCGACATCGTGCTGGGCTGGTTCGACGACCCGCAGCAATATCCGACCAAGCTGATCGACATGACCGACCTGGCCGACTCGCTGGGCAAGCGCTATGGCGGCTGGTACGACGTCTGCCGCAAGTACGGCACCAAGGACGGCAAGTGGATCGCCCTGCCGCTGGGCGTGATCGGCAATGCCCTGGTCTATCGCGAAAGCCAGATCAAGGCGGCCGGCTTCGACGCCATCCCCAAGGACACCGCCGGCTTCCTCAAGCTGTGCCAGGCACTGAAGGCCAAGAACACCCCGGTCGGCTTCGCCCTGGGCAAGGCCGTGGGTGACGCCAACAACTGGGCGCACTGGCTGTTGTGGTCGCACGGCGGCAAGCTGGTGGACAAGAGCGGCAAGGTCTCGATCAACTCGCCCGAGACCCGCGCCGCGCTGGAATACGCCAAGCAGCTGTATGCCACCTTCGTGCCCGGCACCCTGTCCTGGCAGGATCCGTCCAACAACAAGGCCTACCTGGACGGCCAGATCAGCCTGACCGCCAACGGCATCTCGGTGTACTACGCGGCCAAGAACTCGCCCGACCCCAAGCTGCAGGAAATCGGCAAGGATACCCAGCACGCGCACTTCCCCATCGGCCCGGCCGGCAAGCCCACCGAGCTGATGCAGATCACGCAGATGATGGTGTTCAAGCACACCAAGTTCCCCAATGCTGCCAAGGCCTTCGTGCAGTTCATGTTCGAGCCGGACCAGTACAACCCATGGATGAAGGCTTCCATCGGCTACGTCAGCCAGCCGCTGAAGGCCTACGAGAAGAACCCGATCTGGACCGAAGACCCCAAGGCGACCGTCTACCGCGACTCGGCCGGGCTGATGCTGGACCACGGCCACGAAGGCCCGCTGGGACAAGCCTCGGCAGCCTGCATGGCGGACTACGTGGTGGTGGACATGGTGGCCGAGGCAGCCTCCGGCGCCAAGACCGTCCAGCAGGCCATCGACCGCGCTGCAGAACGCGCCAAGCGCTACTACAAGGCTTGATGCCGGCGGCATGATGTCCGGACGGCGCCGCGCCGGGTTCCCTCGGGACAGCGGGCAAGGGGCAGGTTGTCAGGGCCTGCCGACCTGGCACGGCGACGTCCGGGCATCACAAGAAGCGATCACCGTATCGGCCGCGGGCCTGTCCTGCGGCCATTTCATCGAGGCAAATCATGCTATCCCGATTCCTGAACAACCGTAACGTACTGGGCATGCTGTTCATGGCCCCGGCCGTGATCCTGCTGGTGGTGTTCCTCACCTACCCGCTGGGATTGGGCATCTGGCTGGGCTTCACCGACACCAAGATCGGTGGCGAAGGCAGCTTCGTCGGCCTGGACAACTACACCTACCTGGCCGGCGATTCGCTGGCGCTGCTGTCGCTGTTCAATACCGTGTTCTACACGGTCAGCGCCAGCATCCTCAAGTTCGCCCTGGGCCTGTGGCTGGCCATCCTGCTCAACAAGAACGTGCCGCTGAAGACCTTCTTCCGCGCCATCGTGCTGTTGCCCTGGATCGTGCCCACCGCCCTCTCGGCGCTGGCCTTCTGGTGGCTGTATGACGCGCAGTTCTCCGTCATCAGCTGGGCCCTGCACAAGATGGGCCTGATCGACAGCTACATCGACTTCCTGGGCGACCCGTGGAATGCGCGCTGGTCCACCGTCTTCGCCAACGTCTGGCGCGGCATCCCCTTCGTGGCGATCTCGTTGCTGGCGGGCCTGCAGACCATCTCGCCCTCGCTCTATGAGGCCGCGGCCATCGACGGCGCCACGCCCTGGCAGCAGTTCCGCCACGTCACCCTGCCGCTGCTGACCCCCATCATCGCGGTGGTGATGACTTTCTCGGTGCTGTTCACCTTCACCGACTTCCAGCTGATCTACGTGCTGACCCGCGGCGGTCCGCTGAACGCTACCCACCTGATGGCCACGCTGTCGTTCCAGCGGGCGATTCCGGGCGGTGCGCTGGGCGAAGGCGCGGCGCTGGCAACCTACATGATTCCCTTCCTGCTGGCAGCCATCATGTTCTCGTACTTCGGCCTGCAACGTCGCGGCTGGCAACAAGGAGGTGACAAATAATGGCCAAGAAAAAAGACGACCAGATGGAAACCCAGGGCATGGATTTCCTGCAATCGACCCCGCGTCGCTGGGTGACGATCTACATCCCGCTCTTGATCTTCCTGTTCGTATTGCTGTTCCCGTTCTACTGGATGGTGATCACCGCCTTCAAGCCGGACAATGAACTGCTCTCGCAATCGGGCAACCCGTTCTGGGTGATTGCCCCGACGCTGGCGCACTTCAAGAAGCTGCTGTTCGACACCCAGTACCCGGCCTGGCTGTTGAATACCGTGATCGTGTCGGTGGTCTCCACCTTCGCCTCGCTGGCGGCCAGCGTCTTTGCGGCCTATGCGATCGAGCGGCTGCGCTTCCAGGGGGCCAAGCAGGTCGGCCTGGGCATCTTCCTGGCCTACCTGATCCCGCCCTCGATCCTGTTCATCCCGCTGGCGGCGATCGTGTTCAAGCTGGGCCTGTTCGATACGCGCTGGGCGCTGATCCTGACCTACCCGACCTTCCTGATCCCGTTCTGCACGTGGCTGTTGATGGGTTACTTCCGCTCTATCCCGTATGAGCTGGAAGAATGCGCGCTGATCGACGGCGCCACGCGCTGGGAGATCCTGGTCAAGATCATCCTGCCGCTGGCGGTGCCGGGCCTGATCTCGGCGGGCATCTTCGCCTTCACGCTGTCGTGGAACGAGTTCATCTATGCGCTGACCTTCATTTCCTCCTCGGAGGTGAAGACGGTGCCGGTGGGGATCGTCACCGAACTGGTGGAAGGCGACGTCTACCACTGGGGCGCGCTGATGGCCGGCGCCCTGCTGGGCTCGCTGCCGGTGGCGGTGGTGTATTCGTTCTTCGTCGAGTATTACGTGTCGGGGATGACCGGGGCGGTGAAGGAGTAAAGCGCCGGAGCCGGTAGCGTCGCCCCAAAACAAAAACCCGGCGTCCTCGCGGACGCCGGGTTTTTCATTGCCGGTGACGGACGGATTGCCGTGTTACTGCTTGGCCAGCGGTACCACACCCGCCTCCACCGTCTTCTTCTCCGGCACCTGCTTGCGCACCTTGGCCACGTCAGACGCACTCACCGCCGACGCCTGGTTACCCCAGCTGCTGCGGATGAAGGTGACCACGTCGGCCACTTCCTGATCCGACAGGCGGCTGGCGAAGCCCGGCATGGCGAACTGCGTGGGCGCCTTGTGGGTCCAGGGCATCTCCGCGCCTTGCAGCACGATGCGGATCAGCGAGGCCGGGTTCTCGGCGTTGACCGTGGGCGACAGCGCCAGCGTCGGGAAGGTCTCGTCGTAACCCTTGCCGCTGCTGCGGTGGCAGGCCGCGCAGTTGTTCAGGAAGGCCATCGCTCCCGGACTCTGGTCGCTACCCTTGCGCAAGGCCTGGTGGGTCTTGTCGTCGTAGGCCAGGGCCGGCGTGCCGTCCTTGACCGGCTTCAGGGACTTCAGGTACTTGGCCATGGCCGACAGGTCTTCATCGGTCATGTGCTGGGTACTTTCCGCCACCACTTCAGCCATGCCGCCAAAGGCTGCAGAATGGCTGTTACGGCCGGTCTTGAGGAAGGCCACGATGTCGGCCTCGGTCCAGTTGCCCAAACCGTCACGGGCATCACCACGCAGGTTGTTGGCCAGATAGCCGTCGATCACACCACCCGAGAGGAACTGGGTGCTGTCGTCGCTCAGGGCCTTCTCCTGCATGCCGATGCCGCGCGGGGTGTGGCAGGCGCCGCAGTGACCCAGTCCTTCGACCAGATACTGGCCGCGCAGCAGCGGGCTGTTGTCCGCCACGCCATCCACGGCCACGGCAGGGGCGAACACCTTGCGCCAGATCGACAACGGCCAGCGCATCGACAACGGCCAGACGATGTCCACGCCATGGTTCGGCGTCGGCTCGGCCTTCACGCCATTCATGAAGTAGGCATACAGCGCCTTCACATCAGCCGGCTTGACCTTGGCGTAGGACGGATACGGCATGGCCGGGTACAGCGACGCGCCATCCTTGCGGATGCCGTGGCGCAGCGCGCGGTCGAAATCCTCCTCGCTGTAGTTGCCGATGCCGTTGTCCTTGTCCGGCGTGATGTTGGACGAGTACACCCGACCGATCGGCGTATCGATGGACAAGCCACCGGCAAAGGGCTTGCCGCCCTTGGCGGTGTGGCAGGCCACGCAGTCGCCGGCCTTGGCCAGGTACTCGCCACGCTGTACCAGTTGCTGGTCCGCGGACGCATTCTGCGCCGATGCCAGGGCAGCGGACAGCGTCATGATTGCCGCGCCAGCGGCGATGAAATAATGCTTGATCATGGTCGTTATCCTTATGCCTGAACCAGCGGGCCGGGGTTTTTCAGATACTGCTCGCGGATCGCCTTGGCCGAGTGATAGGCCAGCGCCGTGACCAGGCCGGTCGGGTTGTAGCCCATGTTCTGCGGGAAGGCGCAGGCCCCATACACGAACACGTTGGGGACATCCCAGCTTTGCAGATACTTGTTGACCACGCTGTTCTTGGGCGTGGTGCCCATGATCGCGCCACCGGTCAGGTGGGTCGACTGGTAGACGCGCGTGTCCCAGGACGAACCGGTCTTGCGGATGGCCTTGACCACCTTTTCCGGGTTCATCGCCTGGCCGACCTTTTCCATCTGGTCGCCGATGTAGGTCAGCATCTTGCCTTCGTTTTCCTTCCAGTTCAGGGTCATGCGCAACAGCGGCTGGCCGTTGGCATCCTTGTAGGTCGGGTCCAGCGACAGGTAGCAGTCGCGATAGGACATCACCGAACCGGAGATGCCGATGGTGAGGGTGCGCTGGTAGGCGTCCTGCACGCTGGCCTTCCATTCGGAGCCCCAGTTGGGGACCTTCTCGCCCGGCATGGTGCCGGCCTGCTTGATGGGACGACCGCCGTAGCGCACGTGACGGATCGAGGCGCCGCCGATGAAGCCCAGCGGACCGTGGTCGAACTGGTCGGCGTTGAGGTCATCCATGCCCACGCCGCCGGCACCGGTGCCGATGAAGGGGTTGAACTGGGTGCCCTTGGGCATGACCACGTTGATGCCGCCGTTGTACTGGTAGGCGAAGTTCTTGCCCACCACGCCTTCGCCGCTGATCGGGTCATACGGCTTGCCGATGCCGGACAGCAGCAGCAGGCGCACGTTGTGGGTCTGGAAGGCGGTCAGCAGCACCAGGTCGGCGGGCTGTTCCACTTCGCGACCCTGGGCGTCGATGTAGGTGACGCCGGTGGCGCGCTTGCCGGTGGCATCCAGGTTGACCTTGATCACCTGGGCCTTGGTACGCACCTCGAAGTTCTTGCGCTTCAACAGCACCGGCAGGATGGTGGTCTGCGGCGAGGCCTTGGAGTACATGTAGCAACCGTAGTTTTCGCAGAAGCCGCAGTAGTTACAGGGGCCGATGCGCACACCGTACGGGTTGGTAAAGGGTTGCGAGGCGTTGGCCGCGGGTGCCGGATACGGGTGGTAGCCGACATCGCGCATGGCCTTCTCGACCAGCGAAGCGCTGTACTGGTATTGCAGCGGCGGGGTCGGGAATTCGTCGGTGCGCTCGCCTTCCAGCGGGTTGCCGCCGGGGACGATCTTGCCCTTGAGGTTGCCGGCCTTGCCGGACACTGCCATGACTTTCTCGGAGAAGTCGTAGAACGGCTCCAGCTCCTTGTAGGTCACGCCGTGATCCTGGATGGTCATGTCCTCGGGGATGAATTTCTTGCCGTACTTCTGCTCGTGGTGGCTGCGCATTTCCAGCTCTTCGGGCAGGTTGCGGTACATCATGCCGTTCCAGTGGAAACCGGCACCGCCCACGCCATCACCCAGCAGGAAGGAACCGTGCTGGCGATAAGGCACGGCCACATCGGCCACGCCATAGCGAATGGTCACGGTCTCGCGCGAGAGATCCTGGAACAGCGCGCCACGCACCGAGTACTTCAGCTCGTCCACGGCCTTGGGATAGGGCGTGTCGGTATTGGTGTCGCGCATGTCGCCGCGTTCCAGCGCCAGCACGCTCAGGCCGGCCTCGGTGAGTTCCATGCCCATGATGGAACCGGTCCATCCCAGGCCGACCATCACCACATCTACTTTGTCTTTTTTGATAGCCATGATCAGCCCTTTTCTCCCAGAATCGACACAGGGCCGTATGGATATTTCACGTTGTATTGATCAACCCAGTCAGCGTAGTCGGCACGCGCACCCGGGAAGCCGACCATCTTCCAGCCACCCATCTTCTGGTTGCCGCCGTACATCGGATCAGCGAAATAGCCTTCCTTGGTATTGCCCAGCATGAAGCCGAAGAAGGTCTTGGCCGGCACGGTCTCGAACTGGACCTTGCCGCCTTCCATCATCTTCAGGACTTCCAGTTGCTTGGCCTTGTCGAGTTCGGCGAAGACCTTGCCGTGGTTCTTGCTGCACCAGTCGTTACAGGCGGCGATACCCTGGCGATAGATGTCGCGCGGCACCAGCGAGAGCTGATAGCCCAGTTCGGGCACGCTGTCGGGGTGGAAGGGGCCTTGCATGTACCACAGCTTGCCGGCGCCATAGGGCGTTTCCATCTGGCGGTCGATGAACTCGGGCACACCGGTTTCCAGGGCACCGGCGCCATACTGATCGGACGGGATGAGGTGGTCGACGGCGGCATTGATGAATGCCCATTCGGCCGCGTTGAAGTAGGTGGGGGTGTAGGCGCGGGGCTTGCCCGGCTCACTGCTATCGGCGATTGCCTGCTGGCTGACTGCGACTGCGGTGGCGCCGCCTAGCGTGGAAGCTGCTGGGACGATGGCCAATACCTGACGCAGGAAACGCCGCCTCGGCTCTTTATCTTGTGACATGACTATCCTTTGGACGGTGGGTGATGACGAGGAAACTACCCGGGCAGGACGGCCTTGCTGGTCGCGGGGATGCGACTACCCCTGCGACCAGCATGGACGCCTGCCTCTTCTTGTTATGGTGATGCGCCCTGCCCGCCGGCTCCTGGCGCCGGCGGGCAAGACAAACTGAATCGGACAACGCAGCAGCCTTAGGCCAATACCTCGCCGAAGAAGGCCTGCAGGGCCACCGCGGCGCGTTGCGCTGTCTGGCGGTGGTAATAGAATCCGGGGCTGTTGGCATCGGGATCCGTGAAGGAATGCCCGGCCAGGCCGTAGTTGACCAACTGCCAGTCGATCTTCAGGGCGTTCATCTCGTCGATGAAGCCATCGACCTTGTCACGCGGCACCGACGGATCCTGCACCCCATGCAAGACCAGTACCGCACCCTTGACCTGGCTGGTAGCCGGCGCCGGCGTATCGAGCGCGCCATGCAGCGAGACCGTGCCAGGTACCGCTGCGCCATCGCGCGCCAGTTCCAGGGCAGCGGTACCGCCGAAGCAGAACCCGCACACGCCGATCTTGCCAGCGACAACGCTGATCTTCTGCTGCTGGGCGAAGGCTGTCAACGCTGCATGCATGCGGCGGCGCAACTCGGCACGGTTCGTCTTCAATGCGGTGATGACGGCAATGGCTTCATCGGCCGTGGTCGGGCGCACCGCCCGGCCGAACACGTCGGCCACGAAGATGGCGTGCTGTGCGCCGACGGTGGTGGCG
The DNA here is from genome assembly GCF_044745245.1 of Herbaspirillum sp. NPDC087042. NCBI lineage: Bacteria > Pseudomonadati > Pseudomonadota > Betaproteobacteria > Burkholderiales > Oxalobacteraceae > Herbaspirillum > Herbaspirillum sp. NPDC087042. Next base: position 287,834 of record NZ_JBIUZW010000003.1, read on the forward strand.
GCGATTTCCAGCGCCTGCTGGCGGATGCCGAAATAGTTGGGGACCGCCAATACCCCGGTGACGGGAGGCTGGGCCTTGTTGAACAGCAACACGTTTTCGTATTCGACGCCATCGACGTGGTGGATGATGGTCTCGATGGCGAGGTCGGCAGCGGCGATGCCGAGCTTTTCTGCGATGGCAGCGGTGTTCCAGGATGTGGACATTGAGGGTTGCTCCTTTGGTTGGCAAACGACGGCGTGGAGACCGGCGTCCAGGAAACTTTTAGATTGGCGCGACAGTTTCGACACAGCGATCTCCGTCACAACATGGCCGGGATCTCATCTGTATACAGACCGCAATGTTCGCACAAACAGTGCATTTCTGCAGGAGGTCATACCACTTGATGCAGAAAAAATGCGAGGCTGGCCCATACAATCCCCCTACAAGCCCCATGGACAAGAGCCCGGCTTGACTTTTTACTGCGAGCAATAGATTCTTTGCCCACCCCATCGGTAGCCTCATCCCCTCAAAAAACCTAGAAGAGCTTCCATGAACGATTCCCACGATCTCCCTGCGCAGCCTGAGCAAGCCATTCCTTCCGAGGCCGCGCCGCCGGCTTCCTTCTCCAGCGAATTCCGGGCAGCCCTGCCGGCCGGTCCCGAACCGTTCGCCTTCAGCGGACGCGGCTCGGAATACTTCCGCATCTGGATCGTCAACCTCCTGCTCTCACTGTTGACGTTGGGCATCTATTCGGCCTGGGCCAAGGTGCGCCGGCTGCGCTACTTCTATGGCAACACCTCGGTGGCGGGCAGCAGCTTTGACTATCACGGCAATCCCAAGGCGATTCTGAAGGGGCGCATCATCGCCGTGGTGTTGCTGGCAATCTATAACTTCGCCGGCGCCACCAGTCACCTGCTGGGGCTGCTGGCGGGCCTGGTGCTGGCCTTCGCCGGTCCCTGGCTGATCTGGCGCAGCCTGCAGTTCAAGCTCTACAACACCAGCTACCGCGGCATCCGCTTCGGCTTCGGTGGCAGCGCCGGTGGCGTGTTCAGGCACTTCTGGGCCTGGCCCATGCTGGGGGTGGTGTCGCTGGGCCTGCTGGCACCGCTGGCCTATCAGCGCTTCAAGCGCTACCAGCATGGCCAGACCCGCTTCGGTGCCACGCAGTTCAGCTTCCATGGCTCGGTCTGGGCGTTCTACAAGGCTTTCCTGGCCGGTGCCGGGCTGTGGCTGGCGGGCGTGCTGGTGCTCTTCTTCAGCCTGGGCGGCCTGGGCAGCCTGGCTTCGTTGCAGGTGGGTGGCCTGTACGGCCTGTTGCTGGTGCTGCTGCTCTACGGTTGGACCTTCACGGCTTTCCCGCTGCTGATGACGCTGCTGCAGAACCTGGTCTGGAACAGCACCCGCCTGGGCGAGCACCAGTTCCGCTCCACCATGCGCTGGCCGCGCGCGGTCTTCATCAGTGTGACCAACCTGCTGGGCATCGCCTGCACGCTGGGCCTGTACACCCCCTTCGCACAGATCCGCATGATGCGCTATCGCATCGAGTCGCTCACCCTGTTGCCCACCGGCAGCCTGGATGACTTCCTGGCGTCCAGCGAAGCGCACGGCTCGGCCACCAGCGAAGGCCTGGGCGACCTGCTCGACTTCGACCTGTCGATGTAAGCGCATGTCGATTGCCGCTTCCTATTTCGATGGCAAGACCTCGCGGCGTCACCAGGTGACGCTGCAGGTGGTCGACGCGGTCGCGCAGGTGCGCGGCGAGATCGAGCGCGATTGTCCGATCGCGCAACTGCATGTATCCGAGCGATTCAATCGTGCCGCGCGCAAGGTCAGCTTTCCCGATGGGGCTTACCTGGAGATCATCGATGGCCGCGCCTTCAGCACCCTGCTGCAGGAGACCGGCCATCGCGACGGACTGGTGGTGCGCCTGCAGCAGAACTGGCGCAGCACCATGGCGGCCTGCGCGGCGCTGATCGTGGTGGTGGTACTGAGTTATCTGTATCTGCTGCCGCTGGTGGCCAAGGGGGTGGCGGCGGCCTTGCCGGTGGCGGTCGACCGACAGATCGGCGCCGGTACGCTGGAGTTCCTCGACCATCATGTGCTGGCCCCCAGCGAGTTACCGCAACCGCGCCGTGACGCGATCACCAGCCGCTTCCGCGCCCTGACCACGCCACTGCCGGATGCACCGGACTACCAGATCGTCTTCCGCAAGAGCCGCATCGGTCCCAATGCCTTCGCCCTGCCCTCCGGCCAGATCGTGGTGACCGACGAGATCGTGCAACTGCTCGATGACGACGCTGCCCTCATGGGGGTGCTGGCGCATGAACTCGGGCATGTGCATCGGCGCCACCTGATGCGACGACTGATCCAGAGTTCGGCCATCGCGGCGACGGCCACGGTCCTGTTCGGCGACGTGTCGGCGGTGCTGGCCAACGTCCCCACAGTATTGCTGGACCTGAAATACTCGCGCGATATCGAACGCGAAGCCGACGACTATGCCATCGGCATGTTCCAGGCCAATGGTTTGCCGCGCCAGAAGCTGGCCATGGTGTTCGAGAAGCTGGAACAGAAGACCGGCGCCGATGGCGCCGTGCCGCCCTACCTCTCCAGCCATCCGGCCAACGAGGAACGCATCGCGCACATCCTCGACGCACGCTGATCCACCGTCAAAAAGGAAACAGCGTGCGCACCTGCGTCAATGAGGACAGCGCCTCCAGTTGCGCCAGCCGCTGACGGCCCTGCTCGTCATTGATGCCGCCATGATGCAGGCAAGCCAGGAACTTGGCCTCGCGCTGGGTCGCTGACAAGGGCTCGCGGGCCGCGCCACGTGCGGCATCACGCCGGCCCTGCAGCACCCGGCCATCCTGCAGGCGCAGCTCGACGCAAGCGCCTTCCGGTGCCCGCGCACGCAGCACCGGATCGTCCCAGCGGCCATCGCTGCGCATCGAGACCCGCGTCATCAATGCCCGCAGACGTGGCTCGCCGATCACCTCCGGCACCAGATGCGCCAGCGCCGGTCCATCCAGGAGCAAGGCTGCGGCTATCGCGAAGGGCATGCTGAACTGCGCCTGCTGGGGTGTCAGCGGCTGGTCGTGGATCAGGTTGGCGATCACGATGGGCGGCACGTCGCAGCAGATGGCCGCAATCTCGTCCACGGCAATACCGTGTTGCCGCACCAGATCCATCACCACATCGACGGCCGCATGCGAGGACATGCACACCGGGATGCGCTTGACGTCCAGGCCCGGGTCTTCCAGTGTCCAGCGCCGGCCCAGTGCATCGAAAACGCTGGCATCGAAATGCCCTTCGTTGAACAGGCTGGCCAGGCCATAGCGATGCTCCAGTGCATCCAGCGGGCCGCTGGCACCGGCCTGCGCCAGCAAGGCTGCACTGACGCCCGCCTCGGCCGCGCGCCCCGCCAGGCAAGCCTTGGCGTCGCTGCCGAAGCAGGCCTTGAGCCCCGCCGCGCCCGCCACCGCCAGGCCCAGGGCCGCTGCGGTCTGCGCCGCATCCAGCTGCAGCAGCCGGGCGGCGGCGGCGCAGGCGCCCACCGGCCCCAGCACGCCGCTGCTCCACCAGCCGCGCTGGTAAAGCACATTGGCCGTCGCCAGGCCAAGTGTGTACTGGCATTCAGCCCCGACCACCAGCGCCGCCAGCAAGGCCGCGCCATCGGCATCGACCTGCTGGGCGACAGCCAGTGCCGCCGGGACGATGACTGCCGAGCCATGGACGAAACCGGCATAGCAGTTGTCATCGAAATCCAGCGCATGCGCGGCCACGCCGTTGACCATGGCCGCCTGGCGCGCATCGCTGCGCTGGGCCGTCCCGGCCAAGCCGCACGGACCGGTGCTGCCCGTGCTGTTACCCACCAACGCCCGCGCATGCGCGCTGACCGGCACCATGGCACCGGCCGTCATCACGCCCAGCGTATCGATGAGACTATGGCGGGCGATCTCGCCGATATGCGCCGGAATCTCACCCGGCGCCAGCTCGACCAGCCAGCGCGCCATCCTGGTGATGGCGCTGTCTTCCAGGATCGCCGCCATCAATCGGGCAACTGGCCGGCCGGCGCGCCCAGCCAGGTCTGCGAGAACTTGTCGATGGTGCCATCGGTGCGCGCTTCGCGGATGATCATGTTGATCTTGGCCAGCAGCGTCGATTCCCCCTTGGGCAGGGCCACGTAGCAGGGTGCATTGGCCAGGATCACCTTCAGCTCCATGTCCAGCGAGGGATTCATTTTCTGCAGCGCCGCCGCGACGGTAGTGCCGGTGGCAAACATCTGCACCTGTCCGGCCAAGAAGGCCGACAACGTGGAATTGTTGTCCTCGAAGCGCTTGACGACGGCGCCGGGGGCCATCTGTTCCAGTTCCTGGTCCTGCATCGAGCCCCGGGTGACCGAGACGGTCTTGCCGTTGAGTTCGGCAAAGCTGGTGGCCTTGACCTTCTTGGTGCCGAACACCGCATCGAAGAACGGCGCATAGGCGATGCTGAAGTCGACCACCTTGGCGCGCTCGGCGGTCTTGCCCAGCGACGAGATGGTGATATCGGCCTTGTTGGTCTGCAGGTAGGCGATACGGTTGGGCGCGGTCACGGGAATCAGTTCCACCTTCACGCCCAGCTTCTTGCCGATCAGCGTGGCCATGTCGATATCGTAGCCGCGCGGCGTCATGTCGGTGCCGACCGAGCCATAGGGCGCGTAGTCGGTCGGCACCGCCACGCGGATAGCCTTGCGCGACATGATGGTGTTGTAGAGATCATCGGCGTGGGCGGGCGTGTTGGCCAGGGTCAGGACCAGGCCGGCCGTGAGGGTGAACAATCCGAGCAGGGAGCGGCGTTGCATGGAAAACCTTTCTGGAGCCGGGGCTCCGTTCAATCGCATCAAGGGTTGAGTCGAGATGGCGGGACCAATGGCCCCTGCAGCCTGTTGCGGCTTGCGTGTTATCGGTCGCATGTCTCGCGCATGCGCCGCTCCGGTAAGTTCTGCTGTGGGTACTGCTGTCGTCAGCGACCCTTGTCTGTGCTGCTCTTGCGGCTGCGGGCGCGGGGTTCCAGGGCCACGGCTTCATCGGCCTGCGTGCCCCACCACTCCCCCACACCCCAGAGTTTTTTCTCGGTATCGGCGATCTGTGACTTGATGTCGATCCTGGCGGTGGCCGCCATCAATGCGGCCAGGATTTCGGCCACCAGGAAGGCCGGCAAGAGCGTGTCGAAGAAGGACGGGCCCTTGCTGGGCACCACGATGGCCTCGGTGGCGATACGCGCCATGGGCGAGCTGGCACTGTCGGTGATGACCACCAGCTTCACGCCGGCCCGCTCCAGGTGCGTGGCGATGGCCATGGCGCGGCGCGAATGCGGCGCCATGCTGCAGATCAGGGCAACATCGCGCGAGGACGGCTGGTGCATGATCTTCATGATGCCGCTCTCGCCGGCGCCATCGACCAGCGTGACATTGCGCGCAAAGAACTCGCACACATGCGCGAACTGGAAGGCCACCGGGAAGGAACCGCGCAAGCCCAGGCAATAGATCTCGCGCGCCGAGGACAGCAGCCTGGACGCGCGCACGATGGCGGCCATGGCCTCGCCATCGGCCAGCGAAGCGACCTGGGACTGGGCCTTGTGCACCATGTCGGCGGCCAGCGCGGCTTCGCCGATGCGCTGGTGCAACTCCACCAGCCCCTGCGCGCGTGAACCGAATTCGTTGCCACGTGCGCGCAGGCTGGCCTTGAACACATCGCGCACGGCGTCGTAGCCCTCCAGGTCCAGGGCCTTGGCAAAGCGCGTCATGGTGGACGGCGGCACCTCGGCCAGCCTGGCCTGCTCGCGCATGGACAGCACCGCCACCTCATGCGGATGATCCAGCACGAAGGCCGCCACCTGACGCACCTGGCGCGGCAGATGATCGAAACGCTGCTTGATCAGGGCGGTCAACTGGGGCTGGCTTGGTGCTTGCACGATGGCCTCGGTGGCGGGATGACACCCTGTCTTCAGCAACATGTGTGCCAATCGACTGGGCAAACGATTCAAATGAATCATTTCCGTACTGCCTGCCGCAGCAGGCAGACACGCACCCTGCCCCCTCATGCCCGTTCATGAACGATGCAGAGGCACGATCCAAACGAAACAAAAATGGCAAAGCCGTGTTTCAGCCGCCAGGCAAGGAGGAGAGCCCGGCAGGCGATGCATGACAACGGTCTTGCCCCGGACTGGGTCGCCACGCCCCATTTTGGCCGTGGGACCGGTGCATCAGTTGCCGGTGGACCGGGTATGGAATTCCCGCAAGATGGAAAGGAAGAGATCGGCGCGATGGGTGGAAGGCCGATGCAGATCGGTCACCGCGCAGATGGTGTGCGCGAAGCTGGGGCTGCCACGTCTTGCACGCAGGGCGTAGCGCTTGCCGATCAGTTGCGCATAGTGGGTCGGCAACAGGCCCACATAGTCGCCCGTGGCCACCAGCAAGGCGATCGCCTCCAGTCCACCGGCTTCGGGGCCACGCGGGTAGTCGCCGGCCGCCAGCACCTGCTCGACATAGGGGTGTGGCCGGTAGACCAGTGCCGGCCTGCCTTTTCCGGCCTCACCGGGCTCCTTGCGGATGGCGCCGTAGATGCGATGGCTCTCCACGAACAGGGGCAGGTAATCGAATTCGTCATCACCCGGATAGCGCCCCCGGATGGCGATATCGACCCGCTGTTCACGCAGTGCCTGGTTGAGTTCGGGAAAGGTCATCACCTCGATGCGCGGCTGCACCTGCGGCGCGCGTCGCCGCAGCATGGCGATGGCTTGCGGCAACTTGCAATCGGGATGCCCCAGCGCATGCTCCACCACGCCCAGGGCCAGGGGACCGGAGAGCACGCCATGCACGGCATCGATCTCGGGACGGATGCGTTCCAGCGAACGCAGCGCGGCACTGGCCAGGGTCAGTGCTACCTCGCCCTCGGGCGTCAGGCGGAAACCGGCCGGGCCGCGCTCGCACAGACGCACGCCCAGGCGCTGCTCGACCTCGCGCACATGACGGCTGATGGAGGCCTTGGACATCAGCAACAGCCGCTCGGCAGCAGCAAACCCGCCCGCCTCGGCGACGTTGCAGAACACACGCAGTGAGCGCAGGTCGCGCTCGTCGAAATCCAGCTTGATCATGGGATGTACTTTCGGCCCGGTACCAGGTCGCAGTGACAAGGTCTCAAAAAATGGAACTATACCCCCAAAAGAATCATTTTCCATGACCGCTGGCCCTCACTAGAGTGCATCCATGCCGCGACGACATCGCCGTCCTCGCCCGGACCACCCTACCTGGATTGCCTGCCATGCCTAACTTGACCGTCCCGCCGCGCAGCGGCCACAAGACCCTGCTGTATTCGGAACTGGTGAGCGAGTTCACCGAACAGAGCCAGCTGCAGTCCGACATCGCCGTGCTGGGTGTTCCCTTCGGCGCAGCCTACGGTCCGCGCCAGTACAGCAACGACCAGACCAATGCACCGCAGGCGCTGCGCGAGCTGACCGATCGCATGGTGCGCCATCCCTCGCACTACGACTTCGATATCGATGGTCCATTGCTGCAGGAGCGCGATGATATCCGCTTCGTCGATTGCGGCGATGTCCTGCCCGGCCTGGCCGATCCCGAGGACCACAAGCGCCGCGCCGAACTGGCCGTGCGCCAGATCCTGCGCGGCGGCGGCCTGCCCATCGTGCTGGGCGGCGACCATGGCATCACCAATCCGGTCTTGCGCGGCTTCGACGAAGTCGGCCCCATCACCCTGGTACACATCGACGCCCATCTGGACTGGCGCGACGAGGTCAACGGCGTGCGCGATGGTCTCTCCAGCGTGATCCGGCGCGCCTCCGAACTGCCCTACGTCAAGCACATCGTGCAGATCGGCCTGCGTGCCCAGGGCAGTGGCCGTCCGGCCGACTACCGTGCCGCGCGCGAATGGGGCGCCGATCTCATCAGCGCCTACGAATTGCATGACATCGGCATGGAGGCCGTACTGGCACGCATCCCCGATGGCGGCAACTACTACCTGACCATCGATGCCGATGGCCTGGATTGCGCCATCATGCCCGCCGTCGATGGGCCGGCGCCGGGCGGCGTGACATTCCTGCAGGCCCGCAAGCTGATCCACGGCCTGGTCAACAAGGGCCGTGTGGTGGGCATGGATATCGTCGAGATCCAGCCGGCCAAGGACAACGCCAGCAAGATCAGTTGCGTCACCGCCGGCCGCCTGATCGTCAACCTGATCGGCGCCAGCATCCGCGCCGGTTATTTCGACAAGAAGTAAGCCTCCCCTTCGCCCGACTCCTCCAACCACGCATCGGAACCGCCATGGCACATACCCGCATCCGCAAGTTCAATACCCGCGAGACCTATCCCGAACAACAGATCGACAACGACCTCTGCCAGGCCGTGGTGGCACGCGGCACCATGGTCTTCCTGCGCGGCCAGATCGGCCAGGACCTCGATACCTCGGAGAGCGTCTGCATCGGTGACGTCAAAGGCCAGACCGAGCAGGCCATGAAGAACATCGACATGCTCCTCAAGGAAGCCGGCAGCCAGCTGGAGCATATCTGCAAGCTCACCATCTACATCTCGGACCCGCGCTTTCGCGAGGATGTCTACCGGGTGGTGGGCAAGTGGCTTAAGGGCGTCTATCCGGTCTCCACGGGGATCGTGGTGACCGCCTTCGCCCGTCCCGAGTACCTGGTCGAGGTCGATGCCACGGCCGTCATTCCCGATTGATACCGGCGAGCGGCAGCGCATCGACGCGCTGTACGGTCGACCCCACCCTGTTTTTACGTCTCTGGTAAGTAGCAGTACTTGGGCCGCATCCTCGGATGCGGCCTTTTTTTGCGCCTGGGCGCAAGGGGACAAGGTGGCGGCCGATGGCGGCCACTCCGGAGAGGATCAGTCGTGGGAGTTGTCCTGCGACATCGTCGACAGGCCGGAGTACAGGCTGCAACACGGCGGCGCGCCGCGATGCGAGCCGGTGGTGAGGTCGCTGGAGTCGTTGAGATAAGCGACCAGCTTGCGATAGAGCTTGGCAAGGTAGTTCATGACATACCCCCTTGGGAACGGGATTGGGTTCACAACATGTGCCGGCTAAGTCCGTGACAGTGCGGCACGCTCCGTTAAAATTGTTTATAACATTTATTCTATGTGCGGAAGCGCCATTCGTCCATCAGGGATTTTCTGACACCGTCACGCCTGTTGCATGCCGTCATCAGGGGTAGCAACGCCTACACGCCATCGGCCTGGGCTTGGGCTTGGGCTTGGGCTAGCAACCAGCGGCGGAAAGTCGCCATGGCCGGCGTCTGCTGCCTGGACTTGAGCCGGGTGAGCCAGTAGGCCCCGGTCTCGATATCGCTCTCGAAGGGGCAGGCCAGGCGCCCATCGCGCAGTTCCCGCTCGAACATCAGCACCGGCAACAGGGCCACCCCGGCCTGTTGCGCAGCCGCTTCGGCCATGGCCAGCGAGGAGTCGAACACGAAGCCCCGCAGGGGCGGACAAGGCAGGCCGACGGCGGCGAACCACTGGCCCCATTCGCTGGCGCGGTAGGAGCGCAGCAGGGTCTCGCCGGCCAGGTCGGCGGGATGATGCAGGCGCCCGGCGATCTCCGGCGCGCACATCGGTGCCAGGGGGGCGGCGAACAAACGTTCAGCCTCGGTGCCGTGCCATGCACCATCGCCAAACCGGATCGCAAAATCCAGCCCCTCGCCGGCCAGGTCGACGCGGTTGTTGTTGGTCAGCAGACGCAGATCGATGAAGGGATGATCGTGTTGGAATTCGCGCAGGCGCGACATCAGCCAGCCCACCGCGAAGGTGCCGACCACACCCACGGTAAGCACCTCGCGCCGGCGACCATGCTCGAACTGGCCCAGCACGTCGGCAATGCGGCCGAAGGATTGCGCCACCACCGGCAGCAGCGCCAGCCCCTCGTCGGTCAGCGCCAGTCCGCGCGGCAGGCGGCGGAACAAGGCCACGCCCAGGCGCTGCTCCAGGTTCTTGACCTGCATGCTGACGGCGGTCTGGGTCACGCTCAACTCTTCGGCCGCACGCGTGAAGGAGAGATGGCGGGCAGAGACTTCAAAGGCGCGCAAGGCATTGAGGGGCAGATACATGCAGGACTCCAGGCATCAGATTTTCTTGGGACTAGTCCCAATTATCGTGAATTGCGAGCGCGGCCGCCACTGCCTATCATCTGCCCTGTTCCATTCGCTTGGCGACGACCCCAAGCGCGACAACAGAGGAGAAAACATGCCCGGACGACGAAATTTCCTGAGCCTGGCCGCCCTGGCGGCTACCGCAATGATCAGCAAGAGCTGGGCTGCCGATGGCAGCAAGGCAAGTAAAACTGTGGCCTCCAGCCCCTTCAACGACAAGATGGCGGCGCTGGAATCCTCCGTCGGCGGTCGCCTGGGCGTCTCGCTGGTCGATACCGCCAGCGGTCGCTACTGGGGCTATCGCGCCGACGAGCGCTTCCCCATGTGCAGCACCTTCAAGTTCCTGGCGGCCACGGCAGTCTTGCACCGCGTCGACCTGGGCCGGGAGCAGCTGGAGCGTCGCCTCGTCTACGGCAAGCACGACCTGGTGCCCTACTCCCCCACGACCGGCAAGCATGTCGGTGGCCAGGGCCTGTCGATGGCGCAGGTGTGCGAAGCGGCCATGACGCTCTCCGACAATACCGCCGCCAATCTGATGCTGGCCAGCATGGGCGGACCGGCCGGCCTGACCGCCTTCATCCGCACACTGGGCGACGACAAGACCCGCCTGGACCGCAACGAGCCCACCCTCAACGAAGCCGTGCCGGGTGACCCGCGCGACACCACCACGCCCGCGGCGATGACGGCTAACCTGCGCACGGTCGTATTGGGCAATGCGCTCAAGCCCGCCTCGCGCGACCAGATTACGCAATGGCTGCGCGCCAACCAGACCGGCGACAAGCGCGTGCGCGCCGGCCTGCCCGGCGATTGGAAGGTGGGCGACAAGACCGGCACCGGGCGCCTGGGGACCAGCAACGACATCGGCGTGATCTGGACCGCGCAAGGCACGCCGCTGCTGTTTGCCGTCTATCTCACCGAGAACCAGGCCGACGATGCACGCCGCGATGCGGTGCACGCCGCCATCGGACGCGTGATCGCACAGGATCTCGGCCTGTCCTGATCGCTCCCCCCGGGCAGCCCGCCAGGCAGGATTGATTAATAATGATTATCATTTATAATCCGCGTTTTCCAACGCTGCCTGGCACCCCTCTTGTCACGCGACTCTTCACGCGACTCTTCTTCGCCTTCGCTGATGTCGGCCCTGCTTCATCACTACGATGAGCTGGTCGACCACCTGCGTCGCCGTTTCGGCGACCGCAGCTTTGCGCGCGACGTGATGCAGGATGTGTGCGTCCATGTACTGGAACAAGCCCCCAGGACGGCAGTGCACACCCCGCTGGCCTTCCTGCGCCGGGTCTCCACCCACCTGGCCATCGATCGCTACCGGGTCGAGGCCGGCCGGCGTGCCCATGTCGAGAGCATGGCCGAGCTGCCCGAGCCGGGCAGCCACCATCCCACCGAGGAAGACCGCCTCAGCGCCCGGCAAGAGCTTGACGTACTCATCGATGTTATCGAGAATCTGCCTCCACGCTGCCGCGAGGTGTTCGTCATGCACAAGATCCACCAGATCCCGCAGGCCGAAGTCGCGCAGCGCCTGAACATTTCGCGGCAGATGGTGGAGAAGCACCTCAAGGCGGGCATGGCCGCCTGCCGCGCCAGATTGCCGTCCCCGGACCCACGCTGATGCATCCAGAGCACGACCACGCCCACGATCCCGCCCACGCTGCCCATGCCGACCGCTTGCTGGCGCAGCACAGCCAGGCGCTGCGCGCGCGCTTTCCGCTGCCGGCGACCCAGGTCAGCCGGTCGCAGCGCCCACGCCGGCTGGCCATGGCCACTGCATTGCTGGTGCTGGTATCGGGTACGCTGCTGTGGCTGGACCCGGCCTATCGCAGCGAACGCCTGGTGAGCCAGATCGGCCAGCGCAATACCGCCACCCTGGCCGATGGCAGCACCATCACCCTCAATACCGACAGCGCCCTGGATGTGTCCTGGCACCTGCGTTCGCGCCGCGTGACCTTGGAACGTGGCCAGGCCCTCTTCGATGTCAGCCATGCGACCTGGCGCCCCTTCAGCGTGGAGGCGGGTAACACCCGCGTGAGCGTCGTAGGCACCCTCTTCGAGGTATGGCGCCAGCCGGAATCGGTGCGCGTGACCGTGCTGCGAGGCAAGGTGCGGGTGGATAACCTGGCAGTCGCCGCGCCCCCCGCCTATCTGGTGGCCGACCAGCAGATCGCCTCCGCCGCGGCGGGCCTGACGCCGGTGACGCAGGTCGATGCCGCCAGCAGCATGGCCTGGAAGGATGGCCGCCTGGTCTTCGACCACACGCCGCTGCGGCAGGCCCTGCAGGAGTTGCAACGCTACACGCGGGCCCGCATTGCCCTGCCCGATCCCCAGGTGGGCGCGCTGCAGCTCTCCGGTGTATTCGATACCGACCGCGCCGATGCCCTGCTGGAACTGCTGCCGGGCATCCTGCCGGTCACGCTGGGACGCAATGCGCAGGACGAGATCGAAGTCCGCAAGCTGGCAGCGAAGAAATAGTCGACCGCCCGAAAAAATATTTCGTCGGCGAGGTTGGGTAAGCGCCCTGCCCGTTCGGCATCTTCCTTGAGACCCATTACAAGGAGGATTTCGTGTCACGTTCCACCCGTCGTTCGTCCCTGCTCCGCCTCAATGCCCTGGCCGCCGCCGTGCTGCTGGCCACCAGCGCCTATGCACAGAGCGGCAAGCTCGCGCTCGATATTCCGGCCGAACCGCTGGACAAGGCACTCACCACGCTGGCGCGCCAGAGCGGCATCCAGATCCTGTTCGCCAGCGAGGCCACGCGGGCGCGCATGAGCGCCGCCCTCAAGGGTAGCTATACCGCACGCGAAGCACTGGACAAGCTGCTGGCCGGCAGCGGCCTGGTGGTACGCGAACAGGGGGACAAGACCTATACCGTGCAACCCGCGGATGCGACACGCAGCGACAACGCCCTGCCCACCGTGACCGTCACGGCCGACACCGCCGAGAGCGCCTACGGTCCGGTCAATGGCTATGTCGCCACCCGCACCGCCAGCGCCACCAAGACCGACACACCGCTGCTGGAGACGCCGCAATCGATCAGCATCATCCCGCGCGAGCGCTACGAGGCCCAGGGTGCCCAGAGCATCAACGAGGCCCTGCGCTACAGTGCCGGCATTTCCAGCTATGGCGCTGGCACCCGCTCGGACTGGTACACGGTGGTGCGCGGCTTCGATCCCAACGTCTACCTCGACGGCCTGGCGCTGCCCACTACCATCAACCTGGCCAGCTGGCGCGTCGATCCCTACCAGCTGGAGCGCATCGAAGTGCTGCGCGGACCGGCCTCGGTGCTGTATGGGCAAGGCCAGCCGGGTGGCACCGTCAACATGGTCTCCAAGCTGCCCACGGCCACGCCGCTGCACGAGATCGAAGTCCAGTTCGGCAACAATGCGCGGCGCCAGCTGGCGGGTGATTTCGGCGGCGCCATCGACGAGGATGGCAAGTTGCTGTATCGCTTCACCGGCCTGGTGCGCGACAGCAACCTGCCCTTCGGCCCCTTCAAGGACCAGCGCCTGTTGCTGGCGCCGTCACTGATGATGAAGCTCTCGCGCGACACCTCGCTGACGCTGCAGGCCACCTACCTGCGCGACCGCACCAATTCCTCGGACAACTTCCTGCCGGCCTCGGGCACCATCCTGCCCAATCCGAACGGGCAGCTCTCCAGCTCGCTGTTTACCGGTTCGCCCGACTTCGACCGCTATGAGAAGGAACAATGGTCGCTGAGCTACCTGTTCGAACATCGCTTCGACGACACCTGGACAGTGCGCCAGAACCTGCGCTACAGCCACCTGAACCTGAAGGATTACATGACCTATGGCGTGGGACTGGATGACAGCGACAGCAGCCAGAGCAGCATGACCCGCTACGCCGGCATCGCCAAACCCGACTATGGGCGGCTCTCGGTGGATAACCAGGTGCAGGCGCAGTTCAGGAACGGCGCCATCGAACAGACCGTGCTGGCCGGCCTGGACATCCAGCGCCAGCGCCGCCACAACTGGGAAGCCTATGCGCTCACCTCCAGCCTGAACCTGTATCACCCGGTCTATACCGCCTTCGACTGGTCCATCTTCGACAATGTCACACCGGAAGACACGATCTCCCTCCAGGAGCAGGTCGGCCTGTACGTGCAAGACCAGGTCAAGCTGGGCCAGCGCTGGGTGCTGACCGGCAGCCTGCGCCGCGACTGGGCCAAGACCACCAACGAAGACCTCATCGCCAGCACCTCCACCACGCAGAAGGACAGTGCCACCACCGGCCGCATCGGCGCGGTCTACCTGGCCGGAGGCGGCTGGGCGCCGTTCGTGAGCTATTCGACCTCGTTCATGCCGGAGCTGGGCACCGACCGCTTCGGCAATGCCTTCAAGCCCACGCGCGGGCGCCAGGTGGAAGCCGGCGTGAAGTACCAGCCGGACGAGAAGACCGCCATCACGGCTGCGCTGTTCGAGATCCGCCAGAAGAACGTCACCACCACCGACCTGAGCGACCCGCTCGGTACCCACTACGTGCAGACCGGCGAAGTGCGCTCGCGTGGCGTGGAACTGGAAGCCGCGCTGGAACTGAGCCGCAGCCTCAAGGCCGTGGCCAGCTACAGCTACACCGACGTCAAGAACACCCAGTCCAACGACGCCAGCTCGCTGGACAAGACGCCAGTCGACATCCCCCGTCCGCGCCATCTGGCCTCGCTGTGGCTGGACTACACCCTGCGCGGCGGCCAGCTCAATGGGCTGGGGATGGGCGCGGGCGTGCGTTACGTGGGCAATGCCCCGGGCAGTGCAGACAACTCACTGAACGTGCCGGGCTATACCCTGGTCGACGCCGCGCTGCACTACGACCTGCCGCAATGGCGCCTGTCGCTGACGGCCAGCAACCTGTTCGACAAGGAATATATTTCCGGCTGCTACGACGCGACCCGCTGCATCTATGGCAACGGCCGCACCGTGCTGGCGACGGCGCGTTATCGCTGGTAAGCAAGCAAGCGCGGGGCGAGGTTCAGTTGGCGAAGCTCAGCGAGACCGGCCCCACCTGCGCCAGCGCGGCCTCCACCAGCAGGCCGGCACGCGCATGTTCAAGGCCGGTACAGGAGCCGGTGGTGATGATCTGGCCAGCGCGCCAGGGCTGGCCGCGCAGGGAGCAGTGCCGTGCCAGCCAGGCCAGCATGGGCCACAGATCGGCGGGATTGCCGCCGGTGGTATGGGCTTTTTGCTGGCCGTCGATATGCAGGCTGGCAACGGTCGTCGCCAGCGCCAGTGTGTCCGGCAAGGCTTGGGGCTGGCCGGTCACCAGCGCGCCATGGCACAACAGGTCGGCCATGGCGGCCCAGGGATTGCCACAGGGTTGCTGGCCCAGGCGGGTCTCCACCACTTCGATGGCGGGCAGGATGGCGTCGAAGACGCTGCGCAATTCCACTTCATCGGGCAGGCGATCGCCGGGGTCGTAGTCGCGTCCCACACGCAGGGCCAGTTCCACTTCCAGGCCGCGCATGCGCCACTGCGGCCCGGTCAGTTGCACGCCGGAGGGCAGGATGCCGGCCAGCGGCAACGGCGCACAGGCGGGCGTGGAACCGTCGCCCTTGCTGCCGACCTTCCAGCCGCCGACCGGCCCCAGCCGGTGCAACTGGGCGTCCTGCACCGCATAGGCGGTCGCGGCATCGCCCACCGCCAGCCGGCGCCAGTCCAGCGCCACGCGGCTAAGGCGGGCGTCGAGCAGAAGTTGGGTGGCGGCGTCGATATGCATGCTGAGGGTCTCCAGGGCGGTAAGTCAATGCAGCGCGCATTGTACTGGGAGTCGCTCGCTCGCACATCCAGCCCGGCTCTCCATGCCATCCCGTCAGCGCCGCTCCGGCGTCGCGACCTTGCCTGAAAACGCAGCTTCCCATTGCGGCAAGAACGTCGCGGCATACCGATAGCACTCCTGGCCCTCTTCGGTCAGGCACAACGGCGGCGGTGAGCGTTCCAGCAGCGGCGTACCGAAGTAGTCCTCCAGTTGCCGCAGTCGTCGACTCACCGTCGGCTGGGTCACACCCAGCGCCACAGCCGCCGCGGACATCCCGCCAGACTCCACGATCCTCAGGAAAGTCTGCAGGAGCATGATGCGGTCAGCCGCCCCCGTCTTCCTGGACGCTGTGGTGGCAGGACTCAGCATGGCGCATCGATGATGGCCACTGCCCGGGTCCAGCCAGCCGAGGCACCACGGATCTTGAAGGGGAAGCAGCAGACCGTGAAACCGCTGGCAGGCAAGGCCTCCAGGTTGTGCAGCTTTTCCAGATGGCAATAGCCGATGTCACGGCCAGCCTTGTGTCCTTCCCAGATCAGGCTGGCATCCTGCGTCTGGCGGTATTTCTCGGCGGTATGCACGAAGGGCGCATCCCAGCTCCAGGCGTCAGTCCCGGTCAGCTTCACGCCGCGTTCGAGCAGGTACATGGTCGCTTCGTAACCCATGCCGCAGCCGGCGCTGACATAGTTGTCCTGGCCATAGCGCTGGCCTGCGGCCGTGTTCACGACCACGATTTCCAGCGGCTTGAGGGTATGGCCGATGCGCTGCAACTCGGCCTCGACATCAGCCGCCGTGACGACGTAGCCATCGGCGAAATGACGAAAATCGAGTTTCACACCCGGCTGCATGCACCACTCCAGCGGCACCTCGTCGATGGTGATGGCGCGCTGGCCGTGGTCCATGGTCGAGTGGAAATGGTAAGGCGCATCCAGGTGCGTGCCGTTGTGCGTGATCAGGTTGATGCGCTCGATGGCCCATGCCTGGCCATCCGGCAGGTCGTCCTTTTGCAGGCCGGGGAAGAAGGCCAGCATCTCGTCGGCCGAGGTGTGGTGGTTGACGTACTCGATCCTGGGTCGATAGACCGGAGGATCGGACACCACGTCATTTTCGAGGTAGATGGAAATATCGATGAATTGGCGTGCCATGGGCAGCTCCTGTCGGGTGGCAATCGGTGATTCAGAAATTGACCTTGTCGCCGCCCTTGAGGGCGAGCATCGCGCGCGCCTGGGCGGGCGTGGCGATCTCCAGCGACATGTTCTCGAGAATGGCGCGCACCCGGCTGACTTGCTGGGCGTTGGTTCTGGCCAGGTTGCCCGGGCCATCCCACAACGAATCCTCCAGACCCACGCGCACGTTGCCACCCTGGGCGGCGGCGGTGGCGGCAATGGGCATCTGCGCGCGTCCGGCCCCCAGCACCGACCACACAAACTGGTCGCCGAAAAGACGATCGGCGGTACGCTTCATGTGCGCGATATCGTCGGCATGCACACCGATACCACCGAGGATGCCAAAGACCGTCTGGATGAACAGCGGCCCCTTGACCAGGCCCCGGTCGACGAAGTGCGCCAGGTTGTACAGGTGGGCGGTGTCGTAGCACTCGAACTCGAAGCGCGTACCGTGCTCGCCGCAGCGCTTGAGGATGGTCTCGATATCCTGGAAGGTGTTCTTGAACACCACGTCACGCGTCCCCTCAAGATAGGCGGCCTCCCAGGGATGCTGGAATTCCCGGTAACGCCCCAGCAGCGGATACATGCCGAAATTCATCGACCCCATGTTCAGCGACGCCAGTTCGGGTTGCAGCTGCAATGCCGGTTGCAGGCGTTCGGCCACGGTCATTGCCGGCGAGCCGCCCGTGGTCAGGTTGATGATGCCGTCACAGCGGCGGCGGATGTTGCCGACGAAGGCCCGGAACAGTTCCGGATCCTGCGAGGGCCGGCCATCGGCCGGGTTGCGCGCATGCAAGTGTACGATGGCCGCGCCCGCCGCAACGGCCTCGACGGCGGCGTTCTCGATCTGTTCGCCGGTGATGGGCAGATGCGGTGACATGGTCGGCGTGTGGATGGCGCCGGTCACGGCACACGTGATGATGACTGGGTTCTTCATGCGGGTTCTCTCAGGACAGGGGGGAAGACAATACGGGAGCAGCCTGTTGCACAGGCTGCCAGTGCGCCATCGGCAAACCGGCTACCGGCGACCTGAAACAGGCAATGCTGCTGCCCATGAGGCTGCCGAGGTAGACCGTGGACAGGTCGGCGCCACCGAAGGTGATGCTGGCCAGCCAGGGGGCAATGCTGCCGCGGGCGCGCGCCATGATCTCGGTGGTCAGGGTCGACTGCGCGAAATGGTGTTCCAGCTCGGCAATGGCAGCGGGATTGCCATCGTCGAGCAGCGTGAGGACGTCGCCTTGCGGGGTGATCGCCAGCAGGCGCTCTGACATGATCATGGCCACCCACAGGTTTCCATAGGCGTCGAAGGCGATACCATCGGGGAATCCCGCTCCCAGACTGGCCGGACCATGGATCTCGCGCGCACTCAGGCTGCCATCCGGCCCGACCCGCATGCGGCTGATGCGCTTGCCGGTGGTCTCGGCAATGTAGAGCCATTCTTCGCGGGCATCCAGGCGGATCTCGTTGGTGAAAGCAAAACCGTCGGCGACGATGCGCGGGCACCCCTGATCGATCAAGACGATATAGCCGTCGGCCAGGCCCGGACGCATCGCCGCCACCCAGGGATTGCAGCGCGTCGATACCGTCAGCCAGATCCTGTTGCGCGAATCCCGCAAGACGAAGTTGAC
This sequence comes from Herbaspirillum sp. NPDC087042, assembly GCF_044745245.1. Taxonomy (NCBI): domain Bacteria; kingdom Pseudomonadati; phylum Pseudomonadota; class Betaproteobacteria; order Burkholderiales; family Oxalobacteraceae; genus Herbaspirillum; species Herbaspirillum sp. NPDC087042. The sequence continues at coordinate 306,534 of NZ_JBIUZW010000003.1, forward strand.
CTTGCCGATGGGCAGGCCATCGATACGGTCCAGCAGTACAGTGGATCTACCGCTACGATCCATCCGTTCGAGCGCATCCGTGCCGAAGTTGGCGATGAGAAAATTCCCCTCTCCATCGAAAGCCAGGCCGTTGGGTAAGGTGCCCTGCATGAAGCGGGCATGGTCGTCACCAGCCGATGCATCGAAATGGGTGTTGGGCTGCTGCACCACCAGACGTTGCTCGCCGCTGGCGCCAAGGTGGCAGACGCCACCCCGGGCATCGGCACTCCACAGGGACCCATCGGGCTCGGCCAGGATGCACTCCGGACGTCGCAGGTCCTGTCCGACCGTATGGATGTCGTTACGCTGCACGCGCCAATGCCGCAGCGGATTGTCCGGTGTCATGGCTAGCCCTTCTTCAGCGCCGGGCAGGCCGACGCTTCCAGTGGCTTGAAGGCCTGGTCACCCGGAATCACCTTGTCCAGCTTGTAGAGATCCCATGGCCCTCTGGATTCCTGCGGTGACTTGACGGTGAAGAGGTAGTAGTCATGCACCATCCTGCCATCCGGCCGCAGCTTGGCATTGCGCACCACCTGGTCCTGGATGGGTAGCCGGTGCATCTACTGGATCACGTCCCTGGCTTGCGTGGTCTTGCTGGCCGCAGCCGCCTTGAGATAGTGATAGACCGAGGAATAGACACCGGCATGGATCATGGAAGGCTTGCCCAGCTTGGACAAGCTCTCGTAGCGGCTGCTCCAGGCGCGGGTCTGGTCGTCGTAGTCCCAGTAGAAACTCTCGGCCAGCACTGCCCCCTGCGCCGTCTGCAAGCCGATGCTGTGGACGTCCTGCGCGCTGAGGATGAAGCCGACGACCTTCTGTCCCCGCTTGGTCACGCCGAATTCGCTGGCGGCCTTGATGGCATTGATGGTGTCGGCACCGGCATTGGCCAGGCCGATGTAGTTGGCCTTGGACGACTGCGCCTGCAGGATGGCCGAGGAGAAATCGGCATTCGGGAAGGGATGGCGGTTCGATCCCAGGAACTTGCCGCCACCGGCTTCGATGATGGCCCGGCCATCCGACTCCAGGGCCTTGCCGAAGGCATAGTCGGCCGTCAGGTAATACCACGAAGTCCCGGGCTTGTTGATGGCACGGGTCACGGCCGCTACCTGGGCATAGGTATCCCAGAGCCACTGCACGCTGTTACCCGGTGCGCAGTCCTCGTTGGTGAGGCGGCTGGTGCCGCCGGGATAGAGCGCGACCTTGTCCTTCTCCACCACCAGCTTCTGGATGGCCAGCTGGACCGAGGCATTGACCAGGTCCACCAGGGCATCGACATGCTGGGTGTCGAACCATTCCCGCGCCTTCGACGAGGCCAGGTCGGCCTTGTTCTGATGGTCGGCCGCGATCAGGTCGATCTTCATGCCCCGGCACTCCCGTGCCAGGCAGTCATCGATGGCCATTTGTGCCGCCACCACCGAGCCACGCCCGGCCAGGCTGGAATAAGGACCGGACATGTCGGTGAGCACACCGAGGCGCAGTGTCTTGACGGGTTCTGCTGCCTGCACCGCGCAGTGCGCGCCGACAGTCAGCAATGCGCCGATCAGCGCAGGGATTGCATTGCGTTTCATGAACTCTCCTCAGAAGCGATGGCGGATGCCCACACCGATGCTGTTGCCGCTCGCCGTTGCGCTGGCCTTGTCCAGCATGCCCACGGCATAGACGTCGGTTCTCCTGGACAGGTAATAGTCATAGCCCAGCGACGCAGAGGTACGCTGGCTCGGGCTGGCATTCTGGTCATTGCGCGTCTGTGCCCACGACGCCAGGATGTCGCCGCCCCCGGCCGGCACTGCAATACCCGCTTGTGCCGTGCGCGCGCGCAGGTCTGGCGTGGAGGCGCTGGCCTGGCTGTAGGAGCCATACAGGCGCAGGAACTTGAAGTCATACGAGCCGCCCAGGAAGCCGGTCTTCTGCACGGTACTCCCCACGCTGGCAATGCCGGGGCCCGCCTTGACCTGCTGGGCGCCCAGGGTGAGGTAGGTCGGGCCATCCTTGTAGACGGCATTGAGTGAGACATTGTTGGTGCCGCTGCTGCCGGCCACTTCGCCGAAGCCATACTGGGCCGTGACCTTCACCGCGCCTATCGATGGCAACGTGTACTGGACGGCGTTATCCCAGCTGGTATCGCCAAACACGGCACGGCCAAACGGCGCGGTCCAGGTCTGGGCCAGCAAGGGCGCAAAGCGGGTCGACCCGCCGAAGGGATTGGCCGCCCCTGTGGAATAGAACAGCGGATTGACGATGCGGCCCACGCGCAACTCGCCCCAGGCACCGGCCAGGCCCACGTTGGAATTGCGCGAGAACATCGTGTCGGTATTGGAGCGCCCGGCCGCGCCGGTGTCGAGCTGCAGATATCCCTCGATCGTGAACACTGCGCGATTGCCGCCGCCCAGATCTTCGCTGCCGCCCAGCCCCCAGTAGGACGTGGTCATGCCGCCGCTGTTGAGCACCTTGGCCGAGGCTGCATCACCGCTGATCTTGGAACTCCCCGCCCACAGGTCCAGCACGCCATAGACCTGCACCGCGCTCTGCGCTGCCGCAGCCGAACACACCAGCCAGCCCGCCGCCGCGAGCAGCGCATGCCTGGCCATGCGGCCAGCTCCACCCATCTCCACCATTGTTGTCTCCTTGGTTATCGTCTTGTCGCCGGTTTGATTGCCGCTTCCCCAGCCGACGCTCTGTGGCGACTGGTCAAGGGAAGATCGATAAATTACACAACTGTGTATTACACGACTGTGTAATATTAGGCAGGAGGCTGGCAGGTGTCAATCGGGATTTGCAGTCTTGCTGGTGTGGCCGCGGCGTGCCGTAAAATGACACGACTGTGTTAATGCACCGCCGATGACCAAGATGAAGACATCCACCTCTGCTCGCGCCACCGACAACGAAACCGGCAAGCCCAACCGCAAGGAAGACATCCTGCTCAGCGCCGAAAGGCTCTTTGCCATGCGCAGCTACGACGCGGTATCGATTCGCGACATTGCCGATGAAGCCGGCGTGCCGTCGCGCCTGGTCGGTTACTACTACGGGAAGAAAGAGGATTTGTTCGACGCCATCTTCGTGCATCGACAAGACAACATCGCCGAGCGCCGACGTCGCATTCAGGATGCCGATCTGCAGGGGCCGCCCGAGCAGGCCCTGCGAGAAATCGTCAACGCCTGGTGCGGCCCGGTCATCACCATGCGCGACAAGCCTGAAGGCGAGCACTTCCTGGTGCTGGTGGCGCGCTCGGTCTGGGAGCAGTCCGAGGTCGCCATCGAGACCATCAAACGGCACTACGATGCCCTGGCTGAAGACTTCATCGCGGCCCTGGCGATCATCTATCCCGACCGTCCCCGTACCTGGCATTGCTGGGCTTACCAATGGTCGCTGGGGGCCTTGCTGATGCATATTGCCGACCGCCGGGTGGAACGACTTTCGCGCGGCGCGGCCCAACCCGGTGACCCGAGCGCCCTGCCACGACTGGTCTCGTTCCTGTGCGCCGGCATCCACGCCATGGCACAGGAACCGGCGGCGTAGACCCGCAAGACTTGCCGGACAGCCCCTGCTGAACAGCGCCTGCGGCAGGCGTCACCGGACTTGCAGATAATGGCCCATGCCGCTTGACTTAGAGCGCACTCCAACTTCTAGACTGCCTGCCATGACGACCTCCATGACCATTGCCCAGGCGGCGACTGCCACCGGCCTGTCGGTGCATACGCTGCGCTACTACGAACGCATCGGCTTGCTCGATGCTATCGAACGGCGTGACAACAGCCACCGGCGCTATACCCAGGAAGACCTGAACTGGATCGCCTTCCTGCAAAAGCTCAAGGCCACCGGCCTGCCGGTGCGGGCCATGCTGCGCTACGCCGAACTGCGCCGGCTGGGCAACACCATGGAGAGCGTCACCGAGCGCAAAGCCATCCTGCAAGCGCATACGCTTTGCGTCCAACACACCCTGGCCGAGCTGCACAGCAACCTGCAGGTGCTGCAGCACAAGATCGCGCTGTACGACGAACTTGAGCAGCAAGCCTGCACACCACTGGTGGGTTCGCCCCTGCCTGCGGTCACGGCCAGCGTCAACTGAAGAAAGGATTGCACCATGACTGAACGCCTCACTTCCCGCCTGCAACCGGAGTCGCCCGTGGGCACGCGCCGCCTGGGTGCCAATGGCCCGCTGGTCTCGGCCATCGGCCTGGGCTGCATGGGCATGAGCGATTTCTACGCCCATCGTGATGACCAGGAGTCGCTCTCCACCATCGACCGCGCCCTGGAGCTGGGCATCAACCTGCTCGACACGGCCGACATGTACGGCCCCTACACCAACGAGGAGCTGGTGGGCCGCGCCCTCCGGGGACGCCGCGACAAATTCTTCATCGCCACCAAGTTCGGCTTCCGGCGCGATCCGGCCAATCCGGCCGCGCGCGGCATCGACGGCAGCCCGGCCTATATCCGCCAGGCCATCGAGGGCAGCCTCAAGCGCCTGGGCGTGGAGACCATCGATCTCTACTACCAGCACCGCATCGATCCCAATACCCCCATCGAGGCCAGCATGGGGGTGCTGGCCGACCTGGTGAAGGCCGGCAAGATCCGTTACATCGGTTTGTCGGAAGCGTCGGCGGCCACGCTGGAACGTGCCCACCGGGTGCATCCGGTGACGGCGCTGCAAAGCGAATATTCGCTGTGGACGCGTGACCCGGAAGGTGATGTCCTGGCGACCTGCCGCCAGCTGGGGATTGGTTTCGTGGCCTATAGCCCGCTGGGACGGGGCTTCCTGACCGGTGCCATCAGCCGCTTCGAGGATCTGGCCGAGGATGACTTCCGCCGCACCAATCCGCGCTTCCAGGGCGAGAACTTCGCCCGCAACCTGGCATTGGTGGAAAAGGTGCAGGAACTGGCCCGAGGCCACGGCTGCACACCCAGCCAGCTGGCGCTGGCCTGGGTGATGGCGCAGGATCCGCACATCGTGCCGATTCCGGGCACCAAGCGCCGCCGCTACCTGGAAGAAAACGCCGGCGCCTTCGCCGTCAGGCTGTCAGCGCAGGACCTGCTGGCACTGGATGCCGTCTTCCCACGGGGCGCTGCCGCTGGCGAACGGTATACCGAAGCCAGCATGAAGATGCTCAACGGTTAGGCCTGCTCGGCCGCTTAGGCCGGTTCTGCCTCGCTGCCGTGGGCCGAGGGATGCTCGGCCAGCGGCACGAAGGTATTGGTGGTCGCGTCCAGCGCCAGGATGGAGCCGGACTCGATGTCGTAGACCCAGCCGTGCAGCGCCAGACGGCCCTGCGCCAGTGCCACCGCCACCGAGGGATGGGTGCGGATGTTGTTCAACTGGGCGATCACGTTCTCGCGCACCATGCCATCGATACGCTCTTTCTCGGTGGCGTGGTTGCGCGATTCGTTGATCATCCGTGCCGCATCGGTGTGGTGCAGCCAGTTGCGCACGGCCGGCATGTGGTCCAGGCAGGCACAGGTGGCCACCGCCGTCATCGCGCCGCAATCGGAGTGGCCGCAGATGACGATGTCCGACACCTTCAACTGTGCCACGGCGTACTCCACGGTAGCGCTCACGCCACCCGGCTCGGGGCCGAAAGAGGGCACGATGTTGCCGGCATTGCGGATGACGAACAGGTCGCCCGGTTCGCGCTGGGTGACCAGCTCGGGCACCATGCGGCTATCCGAGCAGGAAATGAACAGGGCCTTGGGCGTCTGTCCGGTCGCCAGGGTCTTGAAGAGCTCTTTTCGGGCTGGGAATACATCCTGCTGGAAACGCAGGAAGCCGTTGATGATATCGCGCATGATCGGTTCTTTGCCTTGATGAATATTCCGGAAAACCCGCATTATGACCCGGAATGCAGAGAACCGCAGTGAACATGCTCTTGCCTGCGTAACAACAAATCACTTGATCTGAGTGATATTTTGTTAAAAAACCTAAATTCTTCTAAAGACTCTCTTACCTTCCCCTGATAAACTTGCCGGCTCGAAACATCGCCGGGCACAAGACCTGGTCGTTTCGCGCTTGCTCGCGGCTGCCGCCCGGCGGCCGATTCATGAACATATCGGGGAACAACTTATGATCAGTAGGATAGTCACGACCGTGGCCGGGGTGGCCATGGTAACGATGCTTGGCGGCTGCGCCACGGAAAGCTCGCGCAGCCTGCCGGTGGCGCAGGTCGCCAGCGCCAACCAGGTCTACCAGGGGGCACGCAGCCCGATCTCGGTCGGCAAGTTCGACAACCGCTCCAGCTATCTGCGCGGCCTGTTCTCCGACGGCGTCGACCGCCTGGGCGGCCAAGCCAAGACCATCCTGATCACCCACCTGCAGCAAAGCAACCGTTTCAGCGTGATGGACCGTGACAACCTGGCCGAACTGGCCCAGGAAGCCCAGCTCAACAAGCAGACACAGAAACTGAAGGGCGCCAACTTCGTGGTCACCGGCGACGTGACCGAATTCGGCCGCAAGGAAGTGGGCGACCGCCAGCTCTTCGGCATCCTGGGCCGTGGCAAGTCGCAGATCGCCTACGCCAAGGTGAACCTGAACATCGTGGACGTGAACACCTCCCAGGTCGTCTACTCGACCCAGGGCGCGGGTGAATACAGCCTGGACAACCGCGAGATCATCGGCTTCGGCGGCACCGCCAGCTATGACTCCACCCTCAACGGCAAGGTCCTGGACCTGGCCATCCGCGAGGCGGTCGACAAGCTCGTGACCGGAATCGACTCCGGCGCCTGGAAACCCTGAGTCCCGACCACGCACACGACACGACCACTATGAAAAGACATCTTGCAATCGGCTTCACCGCCGGCCTGGCGCTCGTCCTCTCGGGTTGCGCCAACCACCAGCAGAAATCCCTGTACGGCTGGGGCAATTACCAGGACCAGGTCTACGACCACTTCAAGACCGACGGCAACGGCAACGAGCAGCAGATCGCCGCGCTGGAAGAAAACCTGCAGAAGATCCGCTCCCGCGGCGAGGCCGTGCCGCCGGGCTACCACGCCCACCTCGGCATGCTCTACGCCGCCATCGGCAAGGAAGACCAGTTGATCCAGGAGCTGCAGACCGAAAAATCGCTCTTCCCCGAATCGACACCGTACATGGATTTCCTGATGCGCAACTACAAGAAGGGAGTCACCAAATGATGACCGGAAAATTCAAGGCGGCTGCCGCCCTGCTGCTGGCCCTGCTGGCCAGCGGTTGCGCCACCCAGAAAAAACCCTATGACTACGCCGAGTTCAAGGCAGCCCGTCCGGCCTCGATCCTGGTGCTGCCGCCGGTGAACAGTTCCTCGGAAGTGATCGCGCCCTACGGCATGCTGTCGCAGGCCACGCTGCCCCTGGCCGAGTCGGGCTACTACGTGATCCCGGTGTCGCTGGCGGCCGAGACCTTCAAGCAGAACGGCCTGGACAACGCTCCGGACATCCACGAGCTGCCCGTGCAGAAGCTGCGCCAGATCTTCGGTGCCGATGCCGCGCTGTACATCAACGTCACCAACTACGGCACCGCCTACCAGGTGGTCAAGAGCGAGACGGTGGTGTCGGCGGACGCCAAGCTGATCGACCTGCGCTCGGGAAAGATGCTGTGGCAGGGTTCGGCGACCGCCTCCAGCGCCGAGCAGCAGCAGAACTCCAGCGGCGGCCTGATCGGGATCCTGGTCTCGGCGGTGGTCAACCAGATCATCAGCACCAGCACCGATGCCAGCTACAAGATGGCCGGACTGACCAGCGCGCGCCTGTTGCGCGCGGGCGGCCAGAATGGCCTGTTGTATGGTCCGCGTTCACCGAAATACCAGAAGGACTGATCCCCTCGGGGACCAATGAAAACCGCCGCTGCGCATCTCGTGCCAGCGGCGTTTTTGCTTCCGGCTCAGGCGCCTGCGAGCTGGTATTTCTTGATCTTGTCGTAGAGCGTCTTCCTGGGGATGCCCAGCCGTTCAGCTGCTGCCGCCACGCTACCCTCGCTCTCCTTGAGGGCAGCGGCAATCAGGCCGGCCTCGAAATTCTCCACCTGCTCCGGCAGGGGCGGCATGGCCGGCACGCCCGCCAGGCGGCCCGCCGTGGCGATCTGCTCCACCCCCAGCACCCAGCGGTCGGCGAAGTTGCGCAATTCACGTACATTGCCCGGCCAGTCACGCTGCTGCCATTGCTGCATCTGCGCCGTGCTCCACGGCGGCACCTCGCGTCGGTAGCGCACCGACGCGGCCTGGCAGAAATGCGCCAGCAGCAGAGGGATATCCTCGCTGCGCTGGTTCAGCGCCGGCAAGTCGATCGAGACCACGCCGATGCGGTAATACAGGTCTTCGCGGAACTGCCCTTCGCCAGCCAGCTTCAACAGGTCGGCCTTGCTGGCGGCCACTACGCGGCAATCGATGGCCACCGACTCGTTGCCGCCCAAGCGCTCCAGGCGGCGCTCCTGCAAGACCCGCAGCAACTTGACCTGCAGGGCCAGCGGCATGCTCTCGATCTCATCCAGGAACAAGGTACCGCCGTCGGCATATTCAAGCTTGCCGATGCGGCGCTTCTGCGCGCCGGTGAAGGCGCCGGCTTCATGTCCGAAGATCTCGCTCTCGAACACCGTCTCCGGCAAGGCGCCGCAGTTGAGCGCCACGAAGGGGCCCTTGCGTCCGCTGGCGGCATGCAGCTGGCGCGCCACCACTTCCTTGCCGGTGCCGGTCTGGCCGTTGATGAGCACGTCCACATCCGCCGGCCCGAGGCTGCGGATCAGGGTGCGCACGCGCTCGATGGCGCCCGACTGGCCCACCAGCGGCGGCAGTTCCGGGTGGTGCGCCCAGGCTTCGCGCAGGCGGCGATTCTCCAGCACCAGGCTGCGCTTTTCCTGGGCGCGCAGGGCGATGTCGAGCAGGTCGTCCGAGCTGAAGGGCTTTTCCACGAAATCATAGGCGCCAGCGCGCATGGCATCCACGGCCATGCCCACGTCGCCATGACCGGTCACCACGATCACCGGCAGGTCGGCATCGATACCCACCACCCGCTCCAGCACGTCCAGGCCCGACAAACCCGGCAGGCGCACGTCGGTCACCAGCACGCCGGAGAAGTCACGACCCAGCAGCGGCAAGGCTTCCTCGGCGCTGGCGCAGGCGGTCACGGCAAAGCCGCCCAGTTCCAGCGCCTGCGCGGTGGCCAGGCGCACCGCCTGTTCATCCTCGATCAGAATGGCGCTGCAGGCGCCGCTGTGCTTGTCCATCAGGTCTCCGTTTTGGTCAGCGGCAGGCGCACCACGAACTCGGCGCCACCGCCCTCATGATTATGGGCGCTCAACTGGCCGTTCATCGCTTGCACGATGGACGACGAGATCGCCAGTCCCAAGCCCAGCCCCTTGCTGGAGGACTTGGTGGTAAAGAAGGGTTCGAACAGATGCGGCGCCACCTCGTCGGCAATGCCGGCGCCGGAGTCGCGGATGCGCACCAGGGCTTGCTGGCGCGGCTGGTCCACTTCCAGCACCACGCAGACGCAGCGGGTCGGGGACTCTTCCACCGCATCCAGGGCATTGCGCAGCAGGTTGATCAAGACCTGTTCGGTGCGCACCACGTCGCCGGTGACATGGGCGGCTTCGCGGATATCGATGCGGATGCTCGCCCCCAGGTGTTGGAAATCACTGTTGAGCAGCAAGGCAGACGCCTCGATGGCCTGGCGCAGATCCACCGTCACCACCGCCTCGCCACTCTTGCGAGCGAAGCCCTTGAGCTGGGCAATGATCTTGCCCATGGTGGCGCTGGCGCTGCTGATGTGTTGCAGGTTCTCGGCCACCTGGGCAGTCTGGCCACGCGCCAGGAACTTCACCGAATTGTCGGCGAAGGCGCGGATGGCCGCCAGCGGCTGGTTCAGCTCATGCGTCACCCCGGCCGCCATCTGCCCCAGCATGGCCAGCTTGCCGGCCTGCACCAGCTCGTCCTGGGTGGTGCGCAGCAGGCTCTCGGTCTGCTGCAGCTTCTCGTACTTGGCGGCGATGGCCTGGTTGGCGGCGGTCAGCTCACCGGTGCGCAGGGCGATCTTCTGGTCCAGCTCCTCGGCCGCGCGGCGCAGCGCATCGCGCGACTCCAGGCGCTCCTGCACGCGGCGGCGATGCTGGTACCAGGCCAGCAGCGAAATGGCCAGCGCCACCATCGCCAGGGCCGCGGCCATGGTCGAGAGCATGGCCGTGCGCTGCATGCGCGCATGCGAAGGGAACAGCATCAGCTGCCAGCCCAGCCGCCCCACCGGGCGCGACACATGGGTGCCGAAACCGCGTTGCAAGGCCGCTGGCAGGGCCGAGACCGGCGTGATCGGCAAATCCGCATACTGGTGGGTGCCAGCCAGTTCCTGCTGCACCGGCACGCTCAGCGCCTGCAGGCTGTGATACTTCCACTCGGGCCGGTTGCTCAGGAACACCACGCCACCGGCATCGGTGAGGGTGATCGGGTCTTCGCTGCTGCGCCAGGTGTGTTCGAACTCGGCCAGGTCGACCTTGACCACCATCACGCCGATGGGCAGGTCGCCATCGGCCTGGTCCTGGCGACGGTAGATGGGCTGGGCGATGAAGTAGCCGGGTTCGCTGGAGACATTGCCGATGCCATAGAAGCGCCCCGCCCTGCCCTCGACCGCCTGGCGGAAATAGGGGCGGAAGCCGAAGTCGCGCCCGACGTAACTGAATTCCTCGTCCCAGTTGCTGGAGGCCAGCGTAAGGCCATGGCGATCAAGCATGAAGATGTTCACCGCCCGCGATTGCTGCTGGATGATCTTGAAGGCGCGATTGAGGCGATCCACCGCCAGCGCATCTTCCGGATGCTGCAGCACCTGCCGCACATCGGACTGGAAACCCAGCGCAAAGGGCAAGGCTTCGTACTTCTGCAGGATAGACTGCAGGTCCAGCGCGGCGATCTGCAATTGCACTGCGCCCTGGTTCTGCTGATCCACTTCGGCCTTGCGCAGCGCCAGGCGATAGGTGATCCCGCACACCAGCAGGGTGCTGGCGAGGAAGAGGATCAGCAATAGCAGGTTTCGTCTGGCTCTCATGCGGTGCAATGAAGTAAATGCAACGCGGCGCCCCGCAGGGCGCCGCGCTGTCAAACCATCATGATAACGCGGACAGGGCCTGTTCCGCGTCTGACCTGAACGATCAGGCTGGCTTGCGCTGCTTGCCGGCCTCGGCACCGGCTGCGCCATCCTCGTCGGGGTTCATGGCAACATCACCCTTGAGGTGGCCGTCACGTTGCGGATCGGGCATGCGCAGGCTGATGATCAGGGCCACCAGGCACAGCGCGCTGACATACCAGTAGAAAGCCGATTCCACGCCAGCTGCCTTCAGCGACAGCGCCACGAACTCGGCCGAACCACCGAAGAGCGCATTGCCGACCGCATACGACAGGCCCACGCCCAGGGCGCGCACTTCGGGCGGGAACATCTCGGCCTTGATCAGGCCGCTGATGGAGGTGTAGAAGCTGACGATGGTCAGGGCCAGGATGGCCAGGCCCATGGCCACGGCCGGGCTGCTCACGTCCTTCAAGAAGTGCAGGATCGGGAAGGTGCAGACCATGCCCAGGAAGGCGAAGCACAGCATGGAATTGCGGCGACCGATCTTGTCCGAGATGGCGCCGAAGACCGGTTGCAGGATCATGTAGACGAACAGCGCGCCGGTCATGACACCGTTGGCCACCTTGGGATCCATGCCGGCCGTGTTGACCAGGTACTTCTGCATGTAGGTGGTGAAGGTGTAGAACATCAGCGAACCGCCGGCGGTGAAGCCGACCACGTTCAGGAAGGCGCGCTTGTGCTGCAGCAAGCCCTTGAGGGTGCCGGCATCCTTCTTCTTGCGGGCGCCTTCGGACGAGGTCTCGGCCAGCGAGCTACGCAGGTACATCGCCACCAGCGCGCCCACCGCGCCCAGGACGAAGGGAATGCGCCAGCCCCAGGCCATCAGTTCAGCCTTGGTCAGCCACTGCTGCATGCCGAACAGCACCAGCACCGCCAGCAGCTGGCCGCCGATCAGGGTCACATACTGGAAGGAGGCGAAGAAGCCGCGACGGCCATCGGGCGCCACTTCACTCATATAGGTGGCCGAGGTACCGTACTCGCCGCCCACCGACAAGCCCTGGAACAGGCGCGCCAGCAACAGCAGGCCCGGCGCCCAGGCACCGATGGTGGCATAGGTCGGCAAGACGGCCACGGCCAGGGAGCCGCCGCACATCATCAGCACCGAGATCAGCATGGAGGTCTTGCGGCCGTGCTTGTCGGCGATGCGGCCGAACAGCCAGCCGCCGATGGGACGCATCAGGAAACCGGCGGCAAAGACGCCGGCGGTATTCAACAACTGGCTAGTCGGGTCACCCTTGGGGAAGAAGGCCGGTGCGAAATAGATCGCACAGAAGGAATAGACGTAGAAGTCGAACCATTCGACCAGGTTGCCCGAGGATGCGCCAAGGATGGCGAAGATACGCTTGCGATACTCCGCCGCGCTCAAGGTGGATTTTTTGTTCATGTGATCTCCTGTACTCCGGTGTGGGCCGCATCCTCCCGGCAGGTCGGGGCGGCGGGTCATCTTGCTTCTTCAGGAACATCGGCAACCTGGAGACGCCACGCTCACGCGTGCGCTTGATGCGGTGGGCATCGGGGGGAGTGTCTCCGTGTTTGCTTTTGTTTTGCCTTCACTATTGCAGGCTTCGTGCCAGCCGCAAAGGATCAGTAAACAATTTACAAGCCATTGATTATTAACGACTTTTCATTAAAACCCGAGGCATGACCCGCACCAGCCATGCGGATTCCCGGAATGCTGCGCAGCCGCATGTGCGGAAATCCAGCCAATCCAGATAAAAAAAACGGCGCATGTCTTGCGACATGCGCCGTCTTCACGGACTCAGATACCTTCCGATCAACGCTCCGACAGGGCATCCATGACGCACAGGGCGGTCATGTTGATGATGCGGCGCACGGTCGCCGACGGCGTCAGGATGTGGACCGGCTTGGCGCAACCCAGCAGGATGGGGCCAATTGCCACGCCATTGCCCGATGCGGTCTTGAGCAGGTTGTAGGCAATGTTGGCGGCATCGATGTTGGGCATGACCAGCAGGTTGGCATCACCCTTCAACGGCGAATCCGGGATCACTGCGTTGAGCAGCTTGGAATCGAGCGCGGTATCGCCGTGCATTTCGCCATCCACTTCCAGGTCCGGCGCAATCTCGCGCAGGATGCAGAGGGCTTCGCGCATCTTGCGGGCCGACTCGCTGTTGCTGGAACCGAAGTTCGAGTGCGACAGCAGCGCCGCACGCGGATGCAGGCCGAAGCGACGCATTTCCTCGGCGGCCAGCATGGTGATCTCGGCCAGCTCGCGGGCGTTGGGGTTTTCATTGACGTGGGTATCCACCATCACCAGCTGGCGATTGGGCAGGATCACCGCGTTCATGGCCGCATAGACATTGACGCCTTCGCGCTTGCCCAGCACCTGGTCGATGTAGTGCAGGTGCAGCTGGGTGGTGCCGTAGGTGCCGCAGATCATGCCGTCGGCATCGCCCTTGTGGATCGCCATGGAGCCGATCAGCGTATGACGGCGACGCATTTCCAGCTTGGCGTACTGCTCGGTGACACCCTTGCGGCGCGACATCTCCAGGAAGGTCTGCCAGTAGTCGCGATAGCGGTTGTCGAAGTTCGGGTTGATGACCTCGAAGTCGGTACCGGCGCGCAGGCGCAGGCCGAACTTCTGGATGCGCTGCTCCAGCACTTCCGGACGACCCACCAGGATGGGCTTGGCCAGGTTTTCATCGACGATCACCTGGACTGCGCGCAGCACGCGCTCTTCTTCGCCCTCGGCGTAGACGATGCGCTTCTTGGCCTCGGCGGCCTTCTTGGCGACCTGGAAGATCGGGCGCATGAAGGTACCGCTGTGGTAGACGAACTGCTCCAGCTTCTCGATGTAGGCGTCCATGTCCTGGATCGGACGGGCCGCCACGCCGGAGGCCACGGCAGCACGTGCCACGGCCGGGGCGATCTTGATCATCAGGCGCGGGTCGAAGGGCTTGGGAATGATGTATTCCGGGCCGAAGGACAGGTTGGTCACGCCATAGGTGGTGGCCACGATATCGGACTGCTCGGCCTGCGCCAGTTCGGCGATGGCGTGGACAGTGGCGATCTCCATCTCGCGGGTGATGGTGGTCGCGCCAGAATCCAGCGCACCACGGAAGATGTAGGGGAAGCACAGGACGTTGTTGACCTGGTTCGGATAGTCCGAACGGCCGGTAGCGATGATGGCATCGTCACGCACGGCCTTGACGTCTTCCGGCAGGATTTCCGGGGTCGGGTTGGCCAGGGCCAGCACCAGCGGACGGGCCGCCATCTGCTTGACCATCTCGGGCTTCAACACGCCAGCAGCGGACAGGCCCAGGAAGATATCGGCGTCCGGGATCACCTCGGCCAGGGTACGCGCCTCGGTATCGCGGGCGAAACGTTCCTTGTCCGGATCCATCAGTTCCTTGCGGCCCTTGTAGACCACGCCGGCCAGGTCGGTGACGTAGATGTTCTCGATCGGGAAGCCCAGGTCGACGATCAGGTCCAGGCAGGCCAGCGCAGCCGCGCCAGCGCCGGAGACCACCAGCTTGACGTTCTTGATGTCCACCGCTTCAACAAGTCGCAGCAGGATGCGCTTCTGCCCTACGCCGAGAGTGGCCTGGTGACCTTCATCGGCGCCACGACCG